>JBBRZV010000017.1:0-52904 GCA_038236365.1 Actinomycetales bacterium
AGCTGTTCGGCCATCTGTTCGGTACTCAGCCCCTCCATGATGCAGTGCAACACTTCCCACTCGCGAGCGGTGAGGAACTTCAGGACCCACAGTGGGTCATCGTCCTGAGGCTGCGGTCGCAAGGCGTCCTGGAGCACGAGCCGATCCACCGCGAGATATCCCTGATCTACCTTCTCCAACGCCTCGATAATGGCCACGATCGGCTTCTCCTTGCCGACAAAGCCCTGAGCCCCCTGTGCGATGGCATCCGCCACCACACCCCTGTTGCTGGAGCCTGACAGGATCACCACCTTGGTGTCCTCGCTCACCTCGAGAATCCGGCCGATGGCGCTGAGCCCGTTTCCACATGGAAAGTTCAGATCGAGCAGGCATGCATCCGGCTGGTGCTCGCGGGCGGCCTCCACCGCCTCATCCGGATCGAGTGCAATCGCAACGACCGTGTGCCCCTTGTCCGTGAGAGCCAGGCTGAGGGCATCGACAAGTAGCCTGTGGTCGTCGCAGACCAACAGCCTCATGACGCGATTGCCTCGGAGCTTGAGACCGGGAGGACGATCTGCGCGACCACGCCGACTGTGGCGCCGGAACTCAGATCGAACGACCCACCGCACGAAGAGACGAGAGCGCGCGTGATGGTCAGTCCCAGCGAGTTGTTGGTGAGTACCTGTCCCAGCCCGGGACCGTCATCAGTGACCCGGACGGTGATCTCATTGTCACCGTTGGCCACCTCAACGGTGACCCGACCGTACGGGCCGGCCGCCCGAACGGCGTTGTCCAGCACACAGCTGAGGGCACGGCTGAGCGCGACAGGTGCGACAACCGCCAAGGCAGTGTCGGCACCGAAGAAACCAATCTGGCACGTTGCTGTGGGCTGTGCCCGAAGCGCACAGCAACGTGCAAGGTCGACCACGTCGACTGTTGCCGGATGATCGTTTGCGGCGCCCCCGATCACGGCTTCGACCATGTCGGACAGCCATTGGGCCTCTTCGAGGATCCCGTCCAAACGGCGCCGAACGTCGCCATTTTCGGCCCCCGCCAGCAACAGGATGGCAGCCAGCGGCTGGCGTAGGTCGTGACACAGCGCTCGTATCGTGTCGACACCAAGACCTGACGGCTCCCGGCTCGCTAAAATGTCCTGCACCAGAAGAGATTTCATGATCCCTGCACCCTGCCCCGTCAACCTCGTCGAGAGAGAACCAACTCAGCGATCGGCAACTCACCCCAGTGGTGACACTAATGCCAGTTGCTGAACAAGCAAGTACCAAGTCCTTACGAAACCGATACCAAGGAGTTACATCAAGTACGGTAGAACCGCGGAAAGTGGCGAACAATAGGCCGTCGTGACCATTGTGCCTATTGACGGGATGCGGTATTGAATTACGACGGCAACGTGACCCCTGGCGGTGCCAGCGACCGGCTCGACCTGCCGCTGTTGACGATCCGCAAGGCGAGCGTCAGTGCGATGGCCAACAACGTCTATCTTCTGACCTGCCGACGCACGGGTGCGCAGTTGCTCATCGACGCCGCCGACGATGCAGAACGGATCAGTTCGCTGATCGACGAGGGCAGCGGGCGGCTGGATGCCATCGTGACGACCCACAAACACTGGGACCATCATCGCGCCTTGGGGCAGGTCGCAGCCTCGACCCACGCGATGACAGCGGCGGGCGCAGCCGACGCAGCGGCCCTGCCCGTGGCACCGTCACGTCTTCTTGCTCACGGCGACACGCTCACATTCGGCGATATCATCCTCGATGTCATCCACCTACGTGGGCACACATCAGGTTCAGTGGCACTGGCCTACAAGGATCCGCACGGCCATACTCACATCTGGGCCGGCGACTCCCTCTTTCCGGGCGGCGTCGGCAATGTCCAGAACGACTCGGAGCGCTTCGCCTTGCTGCTGGGCGACGTCCAGACCCGGATCTTCGACATCTACGACGATGACACCTGGATCTACCCCGGCCATGGCCCGGACACCACCCTCGGTGCCGAACGCCCACATCTGACGGAGTGGCTCGAGCGAGGTTGGTAACTCCCTGTCGGCGCGCTGACGGGTCGACCCTCTAAGGGCGGTCAGCCTCGAGCATCTCGTTGGTGGGCTCGGGCCTTGGCCCGGTTGCCACAAACCTCCATCGAGCACCACTGACGAGAGTGGTTACGTGAGGGTCATAGAAGGCCCAGCGGCAGTCGTCTGCGGGGCAGATCTTCACCCTGTCGAGGCGCGCTTCGAGGACGATCTTGGCGGCGGCAGCGGCGATGAGACCACCGCCGTCTGAGCGCTCAGCTCGACCTCGCCGTCTACTGTCAATGTGACCTGTATGCCGATCTGCCGCGCCTGCCCGGAGTGCCCGCCGGATCGACTGCAAGCTCGATATCCGACGCTGGACCGATTGACTGCTCGGCATGACCACCGACCGGCAGTCGTTGCCGTCGGCCACTTCGACACGGTCGTTCTCGACTGTCCTGACCCGCTCGCCCTCGCAGAGTTCTACGCCGGTCTGCTGGGTCAGGACACCGCCGAGGACGGTGATGACTCCTGGCAGAGCTTGCGGGGCGACGGGTCCGGGGTCTCGCTGGCCTTTCAGCGCGCCACCAACTACATCGCGCCCCACTGGCCTGAGGGCCTCCGCAACAGCTTCATCTCGACCTGACGGTGGAAGACTTCATCACTGCGCACGAAAGGGCAGTCGCCCTGGGCGCCACTCCCCTGTCGCCGACCACCGCGCCCGAGCCGGGGGAAGACCGGCGGCTTCAGGGTCTATGCGGACCCCGTGGGTCATCCGTTCTGCCTGTGCAGGTAGCTGGTTGGGCGCGCGATCAGGAATGCCGCGGTTACCTCCCAGATACCCACGCAGCCCCTGCGGCACCACAGAACCGGTGGACGTGTGACGATGTCGGTCGTGAGCAGTCACCTTTTCTGGGCTCCTACCAGGCCCAAAGAGTGACCCGGCGGTTGCCCGCCCCGCTGCTGGTCCTGGCAGCGGTCATCTCGGTCCAGTTCGGCGGAGCGCTGGCTGCCACCTTGGTCCCAACAGTCGGGGTGTTCGGGTCGGTCACCCTGCGGCTCACGATCGCGGCGGCGGTTCTGCTCGCCACGGTCAGACCTCGGCTGAGAGCTAGAACCAACGCGGACTGGCGGGTGGTCGCTGCGTTCGGCGCGGTCCTGGGGTTGATGAACCTCTTCTTCTACGGCTCGCTGGCACGGATTCCCATCGGCGTAGCCGTCACCATCGAGTTCATAGGGCCCCTGGTCCTGGCCACGGTGTTGTCGCACCGACGTAAGGACCTGCTGGCCGTTCTCGGTGCGGCGGTCGGCGTCGTCCTGATCTCCGGGATAGCCAGCACGTCATGGACGGACGTTGACCTTGCCGGCCTGGGGCTGGCGCTCGCCGCGGGCGCCTCGTGGGCGGCCTACATCGTCTTGAGCAGTCGCACAGGGGCACGCTTCGCCGAGCTGGACGGACTAGCCATCGCGATGACGATCGCGGCACTTCTGGTCGCTCCGGTCGGCTTGGTCAGAGGCGGATCGGCACTCTGGACACCTGAGGCTCTCTGGCGAGGAGCGGCCATAGCCCTCCTGTCGTCGGTTCTGCCGTACTCGCTGGAGCTGATCGCGCTGCGCCGCTTGGCCGCTCACGTCTTCGGCATTCTGCTCAGCGCGGAACCGGCCGTTGCAGCACTGGCAGGCTTGATCGTCCTGGGACAACATCTCGCGGCGGTCCAGCTCGTCGGGATGGCGTTCGTGGTGGCAGCGAGCGGACTGGTACTGGGATCGAGGACCGAGCCGCCCCCCCGGACAGCGGTGGCCGAGACCACGAACCAGTGAGGTCGATCGGTGCGAGGGGTCGCGAGCAGTCAACGCGCAGGGCCGCGATCAGTCAGATTGCAGGGCTCGGTTGTCCTTGCGGCTCTTCAACAGGCTCGTGACCGTCGTGACCACGAGGATGGCGATGATGACCGTCAGCGACTGACCGATCGAGATGTCCGGAGCACCGGTGACCGGCACACCACCGTTGATGAACGGCAGCTCGTTGACGTGAAGCGCATGCAGGACCAGCTTGGCGCCGATGAACGCGAGCAGGATCGCGAGGCCCAAGCCCAGAAAGACCAAGCGCTTGAGCAGGCCGCCGAGAAGGAAGTACAGCTGGCGCAGACCCATGAGGGCGAAGATGTTGGCGGTCAACACCAGGAAGGGCTCCTGGGTCAGACCGAAGATTGCCGGGATGGAGTCAAGGGCAAAGAGCAGGTCGGTCGTGCCAAGAGCGAGGATCACGATGAGCATCGGGGTGATGATGCGCTTGCCGTTCGCCTTGGTGAAGAGCTTCGTGCCATGCCACTGGTCGGTTGCTGGGAATCGTGCCTCTACCCATTTCAGGAGCCGGTTCTCCTCGAACTCGTCGTCGTCGCTCTCGCCTTCCCGAGCCAGCTTGACTGCGGAGTAGACCAGAAATGCGCCAAAGATGTAGAAGATCCAGGAGAAACGGTTGATGGCCACCGCCCCGACAGCGATGAAGACGCCACGCAGGATGAGTGCAATGACAATGCCGACCATCAGCGCGCTCTGCTGCAGCTTCTCCGGAACACCGAACTTGACCATGATGATGATGAAGACGAACAAGTTGTCGATGCTCAGGCTGTACTCGGTCATCCAGCCCGCAAAGTACTGGGCTGCATACTCAGCCCCGGAGAAGTACCACACGCCGAGTCCGAAAAGGACTGCAAGAGTGATGAAGAAGACGAGGAGGCCACCGGTCTCGCGCATGGACGGGACGTGGGGGCGGCGACCGATGATCAGAACATCGACGAACAGGAAGACGCTGGTCAGGCCGAGCGTGAGGATCCAGACCCACTCGGGAACGTTCATGGCAGATACGCCTTCCGGTCACGGTGCAACACCTGGTGGCCGGAGGTCTCTCCCGCCCAGTGGCAGACCGGCTCCCCGGGAACAGGACGGCCCGAAGGCTGCTGATCCGTGATGACGAGGACGCCGCGTGGGGATACTCCCCTCCGTGGTTCGGGGCTATCGTCCCAGAGTTGCCCTGACATCCCAAATCAACACCCACGACCCCCGGCTTTGGCCTCATCGCAGTCTGAGCCGGGGGCTGCGGTCTACAACTCGAACGACGAAGGCTTCTCCGCCTGTCAGTGAGTGGCGGCGGTCATCTGCCGCAGTTCCTTCTTGAGATCGCCAAGCTCGTCACGCAACCTGGCGGCGAGCTCGAAGTGAAGGTCAGAGGCCGCCTGGTGCATCTGGGTCGTGAGCTCCTGGATGAGGTTGGCCAGATCGGCGGCGGGCAGGTCGGACAGTCGTCCGCTCGAGACTCCGATGTCAGCGACCAGGGCTCCTCGCCCGCCGGCGCCGCCACGCGCCTTGCCACGCGACTGGGAGCGACCACTTCCGAGCAGAGCCTCGGTGTCGGCGTCCTCGCGATCGAGCAGGTCGGTGATGTCTCCGATCTTCTTGCGCAGCGGCTGTGGGTCGATGCCACGTTCCTCGTTGTACGCAACCTGGATGGCACGACGCCGGGTGGTCTCGTCGATGGCCTGTGCCATCGACGGCGTGATCTTGTCGGCGTACATGTGCACCTCGCCGGAGACGTTGCGCGCGGCGCGGCCGATGGTCTGGATCAGGCTTCGGGCGGAGCGAAGGAAACCCTCCTTGTCGGCGTCCAGGATGCTGACCAGAGAGACCTCCGGCAGATCGAGGCCCTCACGCAGCAGGTTGATGCCGACGAGCACGTCGTACTCGCCCATCCGCAGCTCACGCAGGAGCTCCACGCGGCGCAACGTATCCACCTCCGAGTGGAGGTAGCGCACGCGGACACCTCGCTCCAGCAGATAGTCGGTCAGGTCCTCGGCCATCTTCTTGGTCAAGGTCGTGACCAGCACCCGCTCGTGCTTGGCGGTGCGTTCGCCGATCTCGTGGAGGAGGTCGTCGATCTGGCCCCTGGTGGGCTTGAGAACGATCTGGGGGTCGACCAGCCCGGTCGGCCGAATGATCTGCTCGACGACACCGTCGCCCTTGGCCACCTCGTACGGCCCCGGGGTTGCCGACAGATAGACCGTCTGGCCCGTCCGCTCAAGGAACTCCTCCCAGCGCAGCGGCCTGTTATCCATGGCGCTGGGCAGCCGAAATCCGAAGTCGACCAGGTTGCGTTTGCGCGACATGTCGCCCTCGTACATCGCGCCGATCTGAGGCACGGTGACGTGTGACTCGTCGATGACCAGCAGGAAGTCCTCGGGGAAGTAGTCAAGGAGACAGTTCGGCGCCGATCCACGCGCCCGACCGTCGATGTGCAGCGAGTAGTTCTCGATGCCGGAGCAAGAGCCGACCTGACGCATCATCTCGACGTCGTACGTCGTTCGCATCCGCAGCCGCTGGGCCTCGAGCAGCTTGCCCTGCTTCTCGAAGGCGGCCAGCTGCTGCTCAAGCTCAGCCTCGATGCCACGGACCGCCCGCTCCATGCGCTCGGGGCCGGCCACGTAGTGGGTGGCGGGGAAGACATACATCTCCTCCTCCTCGCGCATGATCTCACCGGTGAGCGGGTGCAGAGTGTAGATGCGCTCGATCTCGTCCCCGAAGAACTCGATCCGGATAGCGAGCTGTTCGTAGACCGGGATGATCTCCACCGTGTCCCCACGAACACGGAAGGTGCCGCGGGTGAACGCCACGTCGTTACGGGTGTACTGCATCTGCACGAACCTGCGCAACAGGTCGTCACGTTCCATCCGCGCGCCGACCTTGAGCCTGGCCATCCGGTCGACATACTCCTGGGGCGTGCCCAGGCCATAGATACAGGACACCGAGGCCACCACAACGACGTCACGTCTGGTGAGCAGCGAGTTGGTGGCGCTGTGCCGAAGCCGCTCCACCTCGTCGTTGATGGAGGAGTCCTTCTCTATATAGGTGTCAGTCTGCGCGATATACGCCTCGGGCTGGTAGTAGTCGTAGTAGCTGACGAAGTACTCCACGGCGTTGTCCGGCAGCAGCTCGCGGAACTCGTTGGCCAGCTGCGCGGCCAGTGTCTTGTTCGGAGCCATGACCAGAGTCGGACGTTGCACCTGCTCGATCAGCCAGGCAGTGGTCGCCGACTTGCCGGTGCCGGTCGCGCCGAGTAGCACGACGTCCTGCTCGCCGGCCTGGATCCGCTTGGTCAGCTCGGCTATCGCCGAAGGCTGGTCACCGCTGGGCTCGAAGTCCGCAACCACGCGGAACGGGGCAACCGTCCGCTGAAGGTCAGATGTGGGCCGCATGACTCAACCGTAAACGTCACCACCGACAACGGTCACCCTGCCGCCCACCTCGTATGCCGTGCCCATACATCTGCTCGCCCCCTCGCCTCCACGATCCAGGGACGCTTGGCCTCGACGTACTCAGGCGTCGTCCCTGCGGTCTGGGCCAACCGGCGTTTCAGGGAGGCGTAGGCGTCCCGTTCGTCTGGGTTGGCGCTCAGCCAGTCACGGAACAGGAGTCCATAGCGCCAGCCCGGGCCGTCGATCTGTCGCACGTGGACGTGGGTGTTGCGTGCGGGGTCGGCGCTACCGTGGAACCATTTCCTCCCCGCCAGGCGATCGTCGGTCCAGGACAGAGGATCGTCATCGGTGGTTCCTTCGACCCGCGGAAAGCCCTGTCGTTCAAGGGCTTTCACGAATCGCACGGCATCGGCTTCCGCGAGCGTTCGCACACCGATCTGTATGTCGATCACATCTTCGGCCGTCAGACCCGGCACACTGGTCGACCCGATGTGCTCGACGGCGAACGCGGCAACACCAGGTCCGGTGGCGCCAGGGGCTGGATCCCCCAACGCCATGCTGATCCGCTCGACGAGCCGGGCGGCCTGCGAAGGCCACGAGTAGTCATAGGGCACGAGGGTCGGGGTGTTTGCGCGATGCCCGCACGAGCCGGTCAACAGGTTGTCGTTGAAGGCCACCAACCTCTCCAGCCACAGGGCATCCACCTGGGCCAGAAGCTGGGCCATGGTCCCGTTGTTGTCCAGCCACACATCGGCAGCCGCGCGGCGCTGGCGATCCGTTGCCTGGGCGGCGACGCGAGCCCGGGCATCGGGCTCGGACAGGCCGCGCCCGATGGTGAGGCGCGCCATACGGACGGCTTCGTCGGCACCGACGACCACGGTGAGGTGATATCTCGCGGACATGCCCTTCTCGACGAGGAGGGGCACGTCGTGCACCAGGATGACGCCAGGGGATGCTGACTCCATCATCGATCGGGTGCGCGCAGCGATCAGCGGATGGGTGATGGACTCGAGATCCCTTCTCGCCCCTGCGTCGGTGAAGACGACCTCGCCCAACGCGCCGCGATCCAGGGAGCCGTCGGCCGCTATCACCGCATCACCAAAGCGAACGCGGATCGCCGCCAACCCGGTCGAGCCGACTGCCACGACCTCACGCGCCAGCTGGTCGGCATCGATGACGATAGCGCCGAGCTCCAGAAGCCTCTGCGCTACAGTCGATTTGCCAGCGCCGATTCCCCCAGTGAGTCCAACGCGCAGCATGTCGGCAGCCTATTGCCTGCCGGCCATTGCACTGCCCGCCCGCTGCAGGTGATCCAAGGCGACGGTCCGATTTGTCATCACTTCGTGACCATTCAACGAGGGAACTCACCGATGAAGCAGCCCTACGATGACCATGGTTCCGCGGCTGATACCTTTCTCCGAGAACAGGCCTAAGCCCACGAGGTCGCGGGTCCGCTTTGCCGCTTCCGCACCCCGGGAGCAAACCATCCGAAGGAGCAATTGATGTCCCGCAGATCCAGCCGGCTAGCCGGCATCGCCACCTTGGCCACCGTTGGGTTGGTCCTTACCGCGTGCAGCGGCACCGTGACGCCAACCGCAACCACATCGACCTCCCCACCGAGTGCGGTCAAGGGGGGCACTCTGAACATGCTCGGAACCGGTGACATCACCTACCTGGATCCCAACATCAGCTACTACAGCATCGACCAGATCGTCCTTCGGATGTTCGCCCGCGCGCTGTTCACCAACCCTGCTGTCGAGGGAAAGACCACGATCGCGGCGCCGGACCTGGCGACCGAGCTGCCCACCACGGGGAACGGTGGCATCAGCGCGGACGGCAAGACCTACACGATCAAGCTCGTGCAGGGCGCCAAGTGGGACACCACCCCAGCCCGTCAGATAACCGCCGCCGACGTGGTCCGGGGCGTCAAGCGCACCTGCAACCCGGTCCAGCCCTTCGGTGGCATCCCCGACTTCCAGGATCTCATCGTCGGATACAAGCCGTTCTGTGACGCCTTTGCCAAGGCCGGTTCGACAGCCGCGGCCATCGGGACCTTCCTAGAGAAGACGGACCTTCCAGGTGTCGTGGCCAAGGACGACGCGACCGTTGTGTTCACCCTGACCCACCCGGCCGCCTTCTTCCTCGACATGCTCACGATGCCGGCCTTCTCGCCGGCGCCGGTGGAGATCAACAAGTACGTTCCCGGAAGCGCCGACGGAGCGGCACACACCATCTCCAGCGGTCCGTACAAGATCGACTCCTACGTCGCAACAAAGTCGATCAAGCTCAGCCGCAACCCGGCTTGGGACGCAGCCAGTGACCCGATCCGCAAGGCCTACGTCGACAACATCGACATCAACGAGACGCTCACCCAGGACTCCGTGCAGCAGCAGCTGGAGACTGGAACACCCAGTGCTGACATGGAGTTCGACTCCTTCACGCCTGCCAGCCAGATTCCGGCTCTCGTGGCCAAGGGCGACAAGAACCTCCAAATTGGGCCGAGCTCGTCCAGCAACCCCTATGTCGTCTTCAACACGGTCTCGCCGAACAACAACAAGGCTCTTGCCAACGTCAAGGTGCGACAGGCCCTGTCCTTCGCGATCAGCCGGGCCAACCTCATCCAGGTGATGGGCGGGCCGCAGCTCAACAAGCCACTCAGCCAGGTGCTGCCGGAGCCCATCGTGGGCGGGGAGACGAAGTTCGACCTTTACCCCTACGACGTCGCCAAGGCCAAGACCTTGCTCACTGAAGCCGGGTTCCCCAACGGGTTCAGCGTGAAGTTCCTCTACCGCCCGACGTCAGCGAGCAGCCTCAAGGGATTCCAGACGATCCAGCAGGACCTGTCCAAGGTCGGCATCAAGGTCGTAGGCGTCCCCTCACCGAGCGCCGACTTCTACAGCAAGTACCTCACGGTTCCGTCCGTGGCGATACGCGGCGTCTGGGACCTCTCGCTCGCCGGCTGGGGCGCGGACTGGTACGGCAACGCCGCACTGTCCTTCTTCAACCCGTTGTTCTCCGGCAAGCCGTCCTTCCCGCCCGTCGGCAGCAACTTCGGGCTCTATGACAGCCCGGCAGCCAACGCGGCTATCACGGCAGCGGTCAACGCACCCACCCAAGATGAGGCAAAGAGCCTCTGGGCCGCGGCTGACAAGGCGGTCATGACGGATGCTCCGTTCTTCCCGATCACCAACCCGCAGCAGCCGAACTACCATGCGGCACAGGTACACAACACGATTTACGTCCCGAGCATGCAACAGTTCGACCCGACGAACGTCTGGATCGACAAGGCCAAGCAGGGTTGATCCGACCGATATGGCTCTACTAGAGGCGATATGGCATTACTAGAGGTCCGTGACCTCCAAGTGGAGTTCGACACCCCGGACGGCGTGGTTCGCGCCGTCCGGGGGCTGTCGTTCGACGTTGCGAAGGGCACCACCCTAGCGATCGTCGGCGAGTCCGGGTCAGGCAAGAGCGTTGCCACCCAGACGATCACCGGCCTGACCCGGGGAGCGCGGATCTCCGGGTCTGCGGTGTTCGACGGAGCCGAGCTGATCGGAGCCGACGCCGCAACCCTTCGCCGGGTCCGCGGCGCCGAGATCGGCATGATCTTCCAGGACCCGCTGTCGAGCCTTCATCCGTACTACACGGTGGGCTGGCAGATCGTAGAGATGATCAAGGCCCACGACCGCTCGACATCCAAGGACGCCGCACGCAAGCGGGCGGCCCACCTCCTGTCCCTGGTGGGCATCCCGCGGGCCGAGTCCAGGATCGACGACTACCCCCACCAGTTCTCCGGCGGGATGCGTCAACGGGTCATGATCGCGATGGCCATGGCGCTGGACCCGGCGCTCCTCATCGCCGACGAACCCACGACGGCTCTCGACGTGACGGTGCAGGCACAGGTGCTAGGAGTCATGCGCACCTTGCAGGAGGAGTTCGGCACAGCGATCATCCTGATCACCCACGACCTCGGCGTAGTCGCCGAGATGTCAGACGAGGTGGTTGTGATGTATGCCGGCAAAGTAATGGAACGCGCGCCTCGCCGCACTCTGTTCTACCGTCACCACCACCCCTACACCGAGGGCCTGCTCGCCTCTCTTCCGGCGGCCGGCGAACCGGGTGCACGACTCACCCCGATCGCGGGGGCTCCACCCAGCCTGCTCCGGCTGCCCAAGGGTTGTCCGTTCGCCCCCCGCTGCCGCTATGCGTTCGACAAGTGTTTGGTGGAGGCTCCTCAGCTGGCCACCGTGTATCAGGATCAGGACCATGAGTCGGCTTGCTGGCTTTCCGCGGAGGAGTCCGTCCGAGAGGGCCAGCGGGTTGCCTCAGACGAGCAGGAGGCCACGGCATGAGCACGAACGACGGCTCCAGCACCCCTGGGGCGGTCGTGGGACCCGTAGTGGTCAGCACGGACGATGCCCCGCTGCTGCGGCTAGAACACGTGAGCAAGGCCTTCCCCGTGCAGAGCAGCAAGCTCATCACGCGTAAGCATGAGTTCGTGCACGCGGTCGACGACGTATCCCTTGAGGTCCGCCCTGGAGAGACATTGGGGCTTGTTGGTGAGACCGGGTGCGGCAAGTCCACGCTGGCCCGGTGCATCGCACGTCTCTACGACCTCACCAGCGGCTCGATCACCTTTGCCGGCACCGACATCAGCCAGCTCTCGCGGAGACAGATGCGCCCGCTGCGCAGCGAGATCCAGATGATCTTCCAGGACCCCTACGGCTCCCTGAACCCCCGCCGACGGGTCGGCTCGATCATCGGCGACCCGTTCGCCATCCACGGCATCGACTCCCGCTCGGAGCGGAAGAAGAAGGTCCAGGACCTGATGGAACGCGTGGGGCTGAACCCCGAGCACTACAACCGCTTTCCGGCGGACTTCTCGGGTGGTCAACGACAGCGCATCGGCACCGCACGTGCTTTGGCACTCCGGCCACGGATGGTCATCTGCGACGAACCAGTGTCGGCGCTCGATGTGTCCGTCCAGGCGCAGATCATCAACATGCTCAAGGACCTGCAGGACGACTTCGGACTCACTTACATCTTCATCTCACACGACCTGTCAGTGATCCGCCACGTCAGCGACCGAATTGCCGTCATGTACCTCGGCCACATCGTCGAGGTCGCGCCGGCGGCGGAGCTGTTCGAGAAGGCCAGACACCCATACACGCGCGCACTGCTATCGGCCCTGCCGGTCGCCGACCCGGATGCTGCCGATAATCGGGAGCGGATCCTGCTGGTCGGCGAGATCCCCTCACCCACGAACCCGCCCAGCGGTTGTCGGTTCCACACCCGCTGCCCCAAGGCACGGGCGGACTGTGTCCGGACTGACCCAGCTCTTGGAAAGGTCTTCGATGACGGCGCTGAACATCTGACGGCCTGTTTGCACCCCCTCGCCCTAGACGAGGACATGTCCTTGTCTAGCCCCCAGATCGAGGACACGGAGATCGACGCGGCAACCGACCTAGGTCCAGTCAGCACAGGAGGTACACCATGAGCCTCGACCCGACCAGTCTGGGAACTCTGGGCGAGGCAGAGGGGGTTGACGAGCGCGAACCTGATGCCCTCGAGGGCAAGGCGATCGAGGGTCGCAGCCCGTGGTTGCTCGGGTGGCAGAGGTTGCGACGCGATCGGGTCGCCATGATCTCGCTCGTGATCATCCTGCTGATCGTGCTGATGGCGATCCTGGCTCCGCTCGCCGCGGTCATAACCGGTCACCAGCCGAACGAGCAGTACCGCCAGACTGGCCTGAGCCCCAATGGCCTACCCCTAGGCCCGACGAGCGAGTTCTGGTTCGGCACGGATGACCTCGGCCGCGACATCTTCGTCAGGGTTGCCTACGGCGCAAGGGTCTCGTTGCTCGTGGGTGTGGTGGCCACTGGTATCGCGGTGGTAATCGGGGTCGTCGTGGGGCTCGCAGCCGGGTTCCTGGGTGGAACCGTCGACACAGTTCTGGCCCGCTTCATCGACGTGGCGCTGACCGTCCCGTTCCTGCTGGTCGCCATCGCCCTGGTGTCGATCACCGGTCCGAGCCTTTCGATCACCATCCTGGTCATCGGGTTCTTCAGCTGGGCGTCCGTGGCTCGAATCGTGCGTGGCCAGGTGCTCTCCTTGCGTGAGCGTGAGTTCGTCGAGGCGGCAAGGTCGCTGGGCGCCAGCGATCCACGAATCATGTTCGTCGACATCCTGCCGAACGTCCTGGCGCCGATCATCGTCTATATCACCTTGCTGATCCCGGTGGTGATCGTCGTCGAGGCGACGCTGGCCTACCTTGGGCTCGGACTTCCACCGCCCACGGCGGACTGGGGCGGCATGATCAGCGATGGCCAGAAGTACTACACCACCGCATGGTGGTTCATCATCTTCCCTGGTGCGGCACTGCTCATGACCACCTTGGCCTTTAACCTGTTCGGTGACGGCGTACGCGACGCGTTCGACCCAAGATCCGACCAGCTCCTCTAATAGCGGAATCGGTGCCACATGCTGCGTTTCCTGATCCGCCGAACAGCCTTGGGCGCCGTCGTCCTCTGGCTGATCTCGATGCTGGTGTTTGCTCTCTTCTTCGTCGCGCCGAGCGATGTAGCACGCACGCTCGCCGGTCGCCAGGCCACACCGGCGACGGTGGCGCTGATCCAGCATCGCCTCGGCCTGGACCTGCCGATCTGGCAGCAGTACCTCGGCTTCGTTGGCAGGGCACTGCACGGTGATCTCGGGTACGACTACTACCACCAGGTGCCAGTCACCACCGTCATCGCCACGGCCGCACCCGTCACGCTGTCCCTTGTGGTGGGTGCCGCCCTCATGTGGCTGACCATTGGTGTGTTCAACGGGGTGATGTCGGCGATCAGGCCACGATCCTTCCTGGACCGCTCGCTGACCGTGTTCGCGCTCTTCTTCTACTCGATGCCGTCATTCCTCCTAGGTCTGCTGCTGCTGTACTTCCTCTACTTCCAGCTCACCCTGGCCGGGATCACGATCTTTCCACCGGGCGGCTTCGTACCCCTCAGCGACGGCATTGTTCCATGGGCCCAACACCTCATCTTGCCCTGGCTGACCCTTGCCCTCGTATCCGCCGCCATCTACACCCGGCTCACCCGCGGGTCGATGTTGGACGTGCTTGGAGAGGACTACATCCGAACCGCACGGTCCAAGGGCATCCCTGAGCGGCGAGTCATCCTGCGTCACGGTCTGCGCAGTGCGCTGACCCCCGTGGTGACGCAGTTCGGCATCGACGTCGGCGCACTGCTCGGCGGGGCAGTGGTGACCGAGACGGTCTTCAGCCTGCCCGGCATCGGCAAAGCGTCGATCGACGCGCTTACCCAGCAGAACCAGCCGGTGATCATCGCGACGGTCCTGCTGGGCTCGACTGCGGTGGTCATCGCCAACATCATCGTGGACGTCATGTACGCGGTCCTCGACCCCCGAGTCCGAATGCACTGACCTGCTGGTCAGCCAAGCCTGATATGTAGTTGCTGCCTGTCAAGTGGCAGGGTGAGGCGCCGTCCGGGAGTGTGTCCCGGGCGGCGCCTCTGTTCGGTCGTCAAACCTTCGGACCGTGCCGGTGTTCGGTCGTCAAACCTCGGGACGGTGCCGGTGTTCGGCTGTCAAACCTCGGGACGGTGCCGGTGTTCAGCCGAGAGCTCGCGGTGGTTCGCGAGGTGCGGCCACTTGGGTTTGGACGCTCCCCCGATCACGCGTAGACCGTATGACGAAGGCCCGGACCGTGTGGTCCGGGCCTTCGTTATTACGTATCCCGTGAGGTCAGGCCTGCTCCCCCGCACGGCGGAACCGACCTGATGCTTGGGCGGATCAGCCGCCGGTCAGTTTCTCGCGCAGAGCGGCAAGAGCCTCATCTGAAGCCAGCGTGCCCTCGGCCGGTTCGCTCGGCGAGGATGAGGATGAGGATGAGGATGAACCGGTCGACTCCGAGGATGACGCGCCACTGGAGGAGTAGCTGGTCGGCGTCTCGGGGTTGGCGGCAGCCTCGGCGTCGGCCTTGATGGCCTCCTCGACCTGGGCCTTGTGCGCCTCCCAGCGGGTGTGTGCCTGGGCGTACTGCTTCTCCCACTTCTCGCGCTCTACCTCGTGGCCTTCAACCCATTCGTTGGTCTCGGGGTCGAAGCCCTCGGGGTACTTGTAGTTGCCGGTCTCGTCGTACTCGGCCGCCATGCCGTACATCGTGGGGTCGAACTCGGCGACGGCACCGCTGGTGTCGTTGGCCTGCTTGAGCGAGAGCGAGATGCGGCGACGCTCGAGATCAATATCGATGACCTTGACGAAGATGTCATCGCCGACATTGACAACCTGCTCCGGCAGCTCCACATGGCGCTCGGCCAGCTCGGAGATGTGGACCAGGCCCTCGATGCCGTCGTCCACCCGGACGAACGCGCCGAACGGGACGAGCTTGGTGACCTTGCCCGGGACGACCTGACCGATCGCGTGCGTGCGGGCGAAGTGCTGCCACGGGTCTTCCTGGGTCGCCTTCAACGACAGGGAGACACGCTCGCGGTCCATGTCGACGTCGAGCACCTCGACGGTGACCTCGTGGCCGACCTCGACGACCTCGGACGGGTGGTCGATGTGCTTCCAGGAGAGCTCGGAGACGTGAACCAGACCGTCAACGCCACCGAGGTCGACGAACGCACCGAAGTTGACGATGCTGCTGACGACACCGGAGCGGACCTGACCCTTCTGGAGCTCCTTGAGGAAGGTCGTGCGCACCTCCGACTGGGTCTGCTCGAGCCACGCACGACGGGAGAGCACGACGTTGTTGCGGTTCTTGTCGAGCTCGATGATCTTGGCCTCGATCTCCTTGCCGACATACGGCTGGAGGTCGCGAACCCGACGCATCTCGACCAGAGAAGCCGGCAGGAAGCCACGAAGGCCGATGTCGAGGATGAGCCCACCCTTGACAACCTCGATGACCGTGCCTGTGACGACACCGTCCTCTTCCTTGATCTTCTCGATCGTGCCCCAGGCGCGCTCATACTGTGCGCGCTTCTTGGACAGGATCAGACGGCCTTCCTTGTCCTCCTTCTGGAGCACCAGGGCCTCGACTGCATCGCCCACGGAAACGACCTCAGAAGGGTCGACGTCGTGCTTGATGGAGAGCTCACGAGAGGGGATGACACCCTCGGTCTTGTATCCAATGTCGAGCAGAACCTCGTCGCGGTCGACCTTGACGATGATTCCTTCGACGATATCGCCGTCGTTGAAGTGCTTGATCGTCGCGTCGATTGCGGCGAGCAGCTCCTCCTCAGATCCGATGTCGTTGATCGCGACCTGGGGGCTGGCCTTTACGGCCGGGCTGGCAGTCATGTAGTTGGGACTCCGATTGGTGGACAGATTGGTTAAGGTTCACGACACGTTGGTATGCCGTGTGCCCGGGTGGACAGTGCATTGGAAACAGAGGTACCCGCTGACACGGTTCTGAGGCAGACCTAAGGGATCATTTCAGGCACGCACGTAGCAGACGCGTCAACCTTACCGATGACGTCTCATTCAGGTCAAAGCAGGGTCGAGGGATGTGTGATGAGCGAATCGGGCCAAGAGGGCAGCCTGGCCGGCCGCCGTGGAGCTGATCAGGCCGAGACGGCCCGGGCCAACCGCCGGTGGTGGGATGCCGAGGCGAACGACTATTACAACGAGCATGGGACATTTCTGGGCGATGACGACTTCGTATGGGGGCCCGAGGGCGTGCGGGAGGCCGATGCCGGCCTGCTCGGGGACGTCTCCAGCAAGCGGCTTCTTGAGATCGGCGCCGGCGCCGCCCAGTGCAGCCGTTTCGCCGCCCGGCATGGTGCCCAGGTGGTGGCCAGCGACCTCTCAAGTGGCATGCTTCGCCAGGGCGGTGACCTCAACCGGCGCTTCGCAATCCAGACCGGGCTGACCGTGCCACTCGTGCAGTGCGACGCGAGCCGCCTGCCCTTCGCTGACGGCTCGTTCGACGTGGTCTTCACGTCATATGGCGTGCTGCCCTTCGTGGCTGACTCGGCCGCGGTCATGGCAGGGGCGGCCCGGGTTCTTCGGCCCGGAGGCCGTTTCGTCTTCTCCACCACTCATCCGATCCGATGGGCACTACCTGATGACCCCGGATACCCAGGGCTGACCATAGCTAGCTCGTACTTCGACAGAACCCCCTATGTCGAGGAGATGTCAGGTGCCCTCACGTACGTCGAGCACCACCGCACCATGGGCGATCGCGTCCGCGAGCTCACCGCCGGCGGGCTGCGCCTCATCAATCTGGTTGAGCCCGAATGGCCCGACGAGAACCAGCAGGTGTGGGGCGGATGGAGTCCTCTGCGGGGTGCCCTCATCCCGGGGACCGCCATCTTCGTGTGCGAGAAACCCTTGTCGGGACGGGTCACAGGACGTGGAGAGCCAAGGCAGGCGCAGAGCGGTCAGTGACCGGCCTCGTACCAGGATCTGCCGAACGAGGCGTAGAGCGGTCAGTGACCTGCCTCGTGCCAGGATCTGCCGACTCCCACACTGACCTCCAGTGGAACGTCCATCTCGACGGCAGCGCCCATCTCATGACGCACCAACACCTCGACGGCCTCACGCTCGCCGGGCGCGACCTCCAGAACCAGCTCGTCGTGCACCTGGAGCAAGGACCGCGAGGATGCACCTGACTCGCGAAGGGCAGCATCGACCCGCAACATGGCCAGCTTGATGATGTCTGCAGCAGAACCCTGGATCGGGGCGTTCAACGCCATTCGCTCGGCGGCCTCGCGACGCTGGCGGTTGTCAGAGGTGAGGTCCGGCAGGTAGCGCCGGCGGCCCAGCATGGTCTCGGTGTAACCCGTTCCCCGCGCCCGGGCCACAATCTCCTGCAGATAGTCGCGAACGCCGCCGAACCGGGTGAAGTACTCCTCCATCAGGCCCGCCGCCTCGCCGGTCGGGATCAACAGCTGTCTGGAGAGCCCGAAAGCGGACAGACCATAGGCGAGGCCATAGGACATCGCCTTGATCTTGGAGCGCATCGCCGAGGTGACGTCCTCGGGTGGGACTCCGAACACCCGCGAGCCCACGAACCGGTGCAGGTCCTCCCCTGACCTGAACGCCTGGATCAGCCCCTCGTCGCCGGACAGGTGCGCCATGATCCTCATCTCGATCTGGCTGTAGTCGGCCGACATCAGCGACTCAAAACCCTGGCCCACGACGAAGACGT
Source organism: Actinomycetales bacterium (assembly GCA_038236365.1). Classification (GTDB taxonomy): domain Bacteria; phylum Actinomycetota; class Actinomycetes; order Actinomycetales; family Dermatophilaceae; genus UBA4719. The sequence goes on from JBBRZV010000017.1 coordinate 18,425, forward strand.
CGCGAATCCGGCGACCCTCGTCGGTGCGGATCGGGACGTTCTGCAGGTTCGGGTCGGTCGATGACAGGCGACCGGTAGCGGCGATCGTCTGCTGGTAGGTCGTGTGGATGCGGCCGTCGTCGGCCACCGAGTCCAGCAGACCCTGGATGGTCTGCCGCAGTCGTGAGGCATCACGATGCCGCAGCAACGCCTCGAGAAATGGATGGTCGGTCTTGGCATAGAGGTCGGTCAGGGAGTCGGCGTCGGTCGTGTAACCGGTCTTGGTCTTCTTGGTCTTGGGCATGCCGAGCGTGTCGAACAGCACGACCTGAAGCTGCTTGGGTGAACCCAGGTTGATCTGCTCATCCCCAATCGCGTGATAGGCGTCGGCTTGCGCGTCATGCACAGCGTCCGCGAAGTGGCGTTCGAGCTCTTCCATGGCTTCGACGTCCGCGGCGATGCCAACCCGTTCCATAGAGGCAAGCACGTCGACCAGCGGGATCTCGATCTTCGCGAGCAGCGTTGAACCGCAAGTCGCTTCGAGCTGCGTGTCCAGGTCGACCGACAGGTCGAGGATCGCCCGAGCGCGCACCATGGCGGTCTGCGCCTCGGCCTGCCCGTCTGCGCTGAAGTCCAACAGACCCTGCCCACCAGACTCGGTGTCGTTGCGAAGCTCGCGCGTGAGATGGCGAAGCACCAGGTCGGCCAGGTCGTAGGACCGCTGGTCCGGCCGCACCAGATAGGCAGCCAGTGCGGTGTCGCTGCTCAACCCGGCCAATGGCAGGCCACGAGCGGCGAGAGCCTGCATCGGCCCTTTGGCATCGTGCATGGCCTTCGTTCGTCCTGGGTCACCCAGCCAGGCCGCGAGCGCACCCTCTGCCACCGGGTCGAGGGAGGTCAGATCGATGTATGCCGCTGCCCCGGTCCCAGCCGCTATGGCCAGTGCCTGGGCGTCGCCTGTCCCGCGCGACCAGGTGCCGTCCACGTGCACGCCCACCCGCTGGCCCACTGGGGAATGCTCGGCCAGCCAGCCCGAGACCTCCGCCGACGTCAAGACCGAGCCATCAAGGTCAAAGCCGGACTCTGCCTCGACCTCAACGGCCTCGAGGGTTGCGAAGAGGCGGTCGCGCAGGACTCGGAACTCAAGCCCGTCGAAGACCTTGTGCACCTCCTCACGGTCCCAGGTCCTGCGCTCGAGGTCGTCGACAGTGAGATCGAGGCTCACATCGTGAACGAGCTGGTTGAGCCGGCGGTTGCGAAGGACACCGTCGAGGTGTTCGCGCAGCGACTCACCCGCCTTGCCTTTGATCTCGGTGACGTGGGCGACCACACCGGTGAGGTCGCCATACTGCTGGATCCACTTGGCTGCGGTCTTGGGCCCAACTCCGGGAACCCCTGGCAGGTTGTCGGAGGACTCCCCCACCAACGCCGCGAGATCGCTGTAGAGCCTTGGTGCGACGCCGTACTTGTTCTCCACCGCGGCCGGGGTCATCCGGGCAAGCTCCGAGACACCCTTGACCGGGTAGAGAACGGTCACCTTGTCGCTGACCAGCTGAAACGCATCGCGGTCGCCCGAACAGATGAGCACCTCGTCGATGCCGACCTGCTCGACTGCCGCAGTGGTCAGCGTGGCCAGCACATCATCGGCCTCGAACCCATCGACCTCGACATAGCGGACGCGAAGCGCGTCGAGCACCTCGTGCAGCAGCGAGATCTGACCCTTGAACTCGTCCGGAGTCGTTGATCTGCCAGCCTTGTACTCGGCGTACTCAGCCATCCGGAAGGTCTGCCTGCTGACATCAAAGGCCACCGCGACGTGGGTCGGGGCCTCGTCGCGCAGGACGTTGATCAGCATCGAGGTGAAGCCATAGACCGCGTTGGTGTGCTGACCCGTGCTGGTGGAGAAGTTCTCCGCCGGAAGGGCGAAGAAGGCCCTGTAGGCAATCGAATGACCGTCGATCAGCAGAAGTCGGCTCACCATGGCAGCCTAGGGGCACGAACCGACACAGAGATGACCGACACAGAATGACTGACAGAGAGGCAGCTTGATGGGCGATCAGCACGAGCAGGTTCTCGCCGGTGTGGCCGCGATGAACGGCGGCACCCTCGGCGAGAAGATGGGGATCGAGTTCCTTGAGGCGGGACCCGATCGGGTCGTGGCCCGGATGCCGGTCATCGGCAACACCCAGCCCTTTGGGCTCTTGCATGGAGGTGCGAGCCTGGTGCTGGCGGAGACGCTCGGTTCGATCGGGGCGGTGCTGCACGCGGGCGAAGGGCGGATCGCGGTCGGCGTGGACATCAACGCCACCCACCACCGGGCAGTTCGCGACGGGTTCGTCACCGGCATCGCGACCGCGCTGTCTCTGGGCAGAACCCTCGCGGCCTACGAGGTCGTCATCACCGACGACGACGGCAACCGGGTGTGTACGTCGCGGATCACGTGTCTGATCCGGGCGCAGGCCCCAGGTGGCTGACAGCGCCAGGGCGGGCCACCCGCGCTCGGAGTGAACGGCGCCGCAGCAGCAGCTGGTCAACGGTGGTGGCGCGGTGGGCCTGCGCCCGAAGCCAGCGCCGCCGCTGCAGAACAAGGTCGACTGCTGGATGAGACTCCTCACCAGCAGCGAGCCTGCGACGCAACGCCGACGTCGTCGTGACGCGGCGCACCACGTAGGACGAGAAGCCCAGCCGGGCGAAGAAGCGGTTTGCCTCCCGTCCCTGGGCGGGGACGGTGCTGGCGATCTGCTCGGCACCGAGCAGGTCGGCATACTGCGCAGCGGCCTTGACCAAGGCTCGTGCTGCCCCGCTTCGCCGGGCCTCCTGGGCCACGAAGATCTGCTCGATGGAGACGCAGGGCGAGTCGATCAGGAAGCTCATCGGGCGTTGGCTCAGAACGACGTAACCCACCGGACGATCGTCCACGACCGCGAGAAGGGCGCGAACATCATCACGGGCAAGAGCAACCGCGATGCGTTCTTCAGAGGCGACCCGTGTCTCAGGGGGGACCCGGGCGGCGCCATCGCCGCTAGCCTCCAGATGCGCGGCCGTGCACAGGGCCGTGAAGTCACCTTCGAGCTCGGGGGTCACCCGACGAATGGTGATCGCAGGACGTGGCACAGCTCCTCCATCGCAAGCTTGGGTAGCTCCAGGCCCAGCCGAAGTGACCGAGCCATCAGGGACGAACGACCTACGAAGCCTAGACGCCCCCGCGCTCCCCCCGCGCCGGTATGTCGGAATCGGATGCGGCCAGCCCCTACAGTGACGCTCATGGAAGGCGCCTTCCCCGGCCTGGGGACTGTGATCAATGTGGCCACTATCGTCATCGGGTCACTGCTGGGTATGGCGGTGGGTCACCGCCTCCCGGACCGAACCCGGTCTGTGGTGACCGACTGCCTGGGGCTGACGACGTTGCTCATGGCCGGCCTGTCGGCGGCCAAGGTGACCGACGCCTCGCTGGCGTCGGCCGTCGGAGCGGGGGTTCCGGTGCTGATCGTGCTTGGCAGCCTGCTGATCGGCGGCATCACCGGCTCGTTGATGCGAATCGAAGGCCACCTTGAAAGTCTCGCTGGTGTGGTCCAGGCGCGACTTGCGCGCCGCCCAAAGTTCGTCAGTGCCAAGGAGACGGGCCAGGGGCACGCGGCCCGCGAGCGCTTCATCGAGGGCTGGCTCAGCGCCTCCCTTCTGTTTTGTGTAGGGCCGCTGACCATCCTTGGCTCACTATCCGACGGACTGGGCAAGGGCATCGACCAGCTGACGCTCAAGGCGGTGCTCGACGGTTTCGCCTCCGTGGCATTCGCGTCGTCGTTTGGCATCGGTGTCCTGCTGTCCGCCGTTTCGGTCGCGGTCGTTCAGGGCCTGCTGACTTTGCTGGGGGTACTTCTTGGTTCCATGCTCCCCGAAGCCCACATCGCCGCACTGACGGCCACCGGCGGACTGATGTTGGTGGGAATCTCGTTCCGGCTGCTGCGAATCCGTGAGATCCCGGTGGGTGACCTCTTGCCTGCGTTGATCGTTGCGCCGCTGCTCACCCAGCTTGTCGTGATCCTGCGATAGACGATCCTTCGTCCAGGGTTAGCTGCCCTGAGGCTCTTCCAACAGGTCAGACACGACTGCGTCGGCCACCTCGCGCATCCCCAGCCGACGGTCCATCGCAGTCTTCTGGATCCAGCGGAAGGCCTCGGACTCGGTGATCTTCAGCCGGGTCATGAGCATGCCCTTGGCGCGATCCACGACCTTTCGGGTAGCAAGCCGATCCGCAATGTCAGCGACCTCGGACTCGAGGGCCTGCATCTCCACCCAGCGGGAGCGTGCGATCTCGATGGCCGGCGCAAGGTCCGAGGCGGTGAACGGCTTGACGATGTAGGCCATAACGCCCGCATCGCGTGCACGCTCGACGAGCTCCTTCTGACTGAAAGCGGTGAGCATCACCACCGGGGCGATCCGCTCCTTGCCGATCTGCTCGGCTGCGCTGATGCCATCGAGCACGGGCATCCGGATGTCCATCATCACCAGATCCGGTTTGAGCTCGCGGGCGACTGCGACAGCCTGCCCACCGTCGCTGACCTGGGCGACCACCTCATAACCAGCGTCGACCAGCATCTCGACGAGGTCCAGGCGGATCAGCGTCTCGTCCTCGGCCACAAGCAGGCGGGCCCTGGCCTTGGCTGAAGCATTGACGGTTGGGCTTGTGGGCAGATCCGGCTGGGGTGGGGCGTCATCGGTCACGAGTTCAGCCTAGCGAGAGCTCGTGCCCCGGAGCGCCTCGTCTCAGAGCGCGCCAAGGACCAGAAGGAACTGCCCGCCACCCGCCTGGACCTGTGTTGTGACCGCCAGCTCGGGAGCGAACCGTGACAGTCGATCCAACAGCCACGCGGCAGCCCGCTCCGCGTCCTCCTGCGTTGGACACCGGGCCACCACCTCGCGACCGCCCTTGCGGGTCAACCGGTCGACGGTCGTGACGATCGGGGCCGGCTCCACCACGAACAGCTCCGGAGACCAGGCCACGACGGGCTTGATCGCGCCTTTGCGCGTGTTGCAGGCCCGGTGTGCAAGGCGCTCCGTGCCTGCGATCGCCTTCCTGGCCTTCGGCGAAGCGCCGCTGTCGAGGCTCGGGCCGCGGTCTGCGTTGACGGATGCGCCCGGGTCGACCGGCTCATCGCACAGCCAACAACGCCAGGCGTCACGCTCGCCAACCTCCTTGAGTGTGCTCATGACCAGAGGCTACGGGTCGCCCCGTCAACTCGCTGCACACGCTGCCCCGCACACAAGCGGAAGGATGCCCCTGGCACCTCTCGCAGCCATCCCCGAATCACCCTTCGGCAGGTCACGAGACGGAGTGAGTGCCGAGGGCGGGACTTGAACCCGCACGCCCTTTCGAGCAAAGCATTTTGAGTGCTCCGTGTCTGCCATTCCACCACCCCGGCAGGGTTGCGGCGATCAGCATACCGGGCGCTGGGTTTCCCCCGGTCCCACGCTCGAACGAGTGGCACGTCAGCTCCAAAGGACCCAGAGCACGAGGATGCGGTCAGTTATCGCCTGTGACGCTGAATGCCGGGGCGCCTCCCGCGCAGACCGCCGTCACCTGAGTCCCCACACCGCCTTCTTCACCACCGTGCATGAAAGTCACATGAACCTCTTGGGGGCCGGCCGATCCGACCTCCACGCGCCACGTGTCGTCGGGCTGGGCGATCCGGAGCTGGATCGTGCCACCTGTACAGCGCACCGTGACCTGACCACCTGTGGCACTGAACGTGCCGTCCCGCGCACGGCTAGGGCCAGGGCCAGGGCCAGTCGCAGAAGTCGGAGACACAGAAGGCGCCGGGGCAACTGGGCTACTCGGCGTTGCGGAAGGTTCAGGCGTTGTGGGTCGTTCCGGCTCTGCGGTCGGCGACGTCGTCACCTCGGTCGAGGTCGCGCCGATCCCGGGCGTGGTCGCAACCGGGGCATTGACCACGGTCAACGGCGACTGGGAGTTGACGCTGCCATCGGTGATGTCTCGGCCAGCCCGGTTGATCGCTATCCATGCGGTCCCTGAAACCCCAGCAACTGCGGCAAGCCAGATCAACCCGACGCTGACCGCGGAGCGCACGTTCACCACCATGACGCCACTGTGCCACTTTCGGGGCCACAACCCATCACACGGCGTAGCGTGCGGTCGTGGCCACAATCTTGCTGATCGAGGACGATGCGGGCATCCGTTCGGCGATGACCCGGGCACTGACCGACCTGGGCCATGCGGTGACGACGAGCGCCAAAGGTATGCCCGGGCTGGAGGCCGCCGTCGACAACCCGCCCGACGTCGTGCTTCTCGACCTCGGTCTGCCCGACATTGACGGGTGGCAGGTTCTTGCGATGCTGCGGGCGGTCAGCGAGGTTCCAGTGATCGTCATCACCGCCCGTGACGATGACGCCGACATCGTCAAGGCACTCGATGGTGGCGCGGACGACTATGTGGTCAAGCCGTTCGGGGTCGAACAGGTCGACGCGCGGCTCCGAGCGGTTCTTCGTCGAAGTGGTTCCGCCGTCGCCGAAGGCCCGGTTGTGGTGGGCGGCCTGACGATCGACCCGAGGACGCGACAGGTCAGTCTCGATGGGGCGTCGATCGACCTGTCCCGTAAGGAGTTCGACCTGCTTCTGGCCCTTGCGCAACGGCCGGGAGAGGTGGTCACAAAGCGTGAGCTGCTCGCCGACGTATGGCGTCAGTCCTACGGAGGAGGCGACCGGACGGTAGACGTCCACCTGTCGTGGTTGCGGCGCAAGCTCGGAGAGACCGCGGCGGATCCGCGCTACCTGCACAGTGTCCGCGGCGTTGGCGTGCGCCTTGCAGCCCCCCGCGACGCGTCCAGCGGGCAGTGATGCGCCGTCGCATCTCATGGCTCGTCGCGGCCACCACATCAGCGGTCATCATCGCATTCCTGATCCCTCTGGGCATGCTCGTGCGCACCCTCGCCGAGGACCGTGCCATCGCCGGCGCCAGCCAGGAGGCGCAGGGAGTCGCAACCCTGGTCGCCGGGGTGAACGACGAGAGTCAGCTCACGGACCTTGTTGGTCTGGTCGACCAGCGCTCCCGGCGCGCCACATCGGTCTTGCTGCCGGATGGAACGCTCATCGGTACCGCGCCGCAGGGGTCGGCGAAGTCGAACTCCGCAGCCGTATCGCGCGCACGCGCCGGTAGTGCATTCACCCTCATCCAGGCGGAAAGCGCTCAGGTCGTGGTGCCGGTGGTGACGGAGCGCGGCACTGTGGTCGTAAGAACGTCGATCGGTGGCGGCGACCTGCACCGGGGAGTGGCCACAGCCTGGCTGACGTTCGCAGGCCTGGGAGTAATCCTCATGACGATCGCGGTGATTGCGGCCGATCGGCTGGGACGTCGGGTCAGCGCCCCGGTCTCGGAGCTCGCCGCAGTTGCCCACAGGCTGCGGACAGGCGAGCTGGATGCCCGAGCGGTGCCGCGCGGACCCGTCGAGACGGTCGAGCTGGGCGAAGCCCTCAACCGCCTGGCGGATCGAATCGGCGAGCTGCTGACGGCAGAGAGGGAGGCTGTTGCCGATCTTTCCCACCGGCTGCGAACCCCGGTCACCGCGTTGCGCCTTGATGCTGAGGCCGTTGCCGACTCCGAGCTCGCTCATCGACTGCGTGATCACATCGGCCACCTCGAACGCACGGTTGATGCCGTGGTCAAGGACGCTCGTCGGCCGGTACGAAGCACCTTGGGACGGTCGTGCGACGCCTCCAGCGTGGTGCGGGACAGGGTGGCATTCTGGTCGGCGCTGGCTGCTGACCAGGACCGCAACCTCACCGTCGACATCCCTTCGACTCCCATGCCAGCTGCCATCGACGCGTCAGATCTCGTCGATGTTGTCGATGCGCTGGTGGACAACGTCTTCGCGCACACTCCAGACGGGACCGCCTTTTCCGTGTCCCTGACGGTGCTTGATCCGAAGATGCTGAGGCTCGAGGTCGCTGACAATGGCCCGGGAGCCGGCGACTCGGACGTCGCGCTTCGCGGCCACAGCACGGGCGACTCGAGCGGCCTGGGTCTGGACATTGTCCGCCGAGCGGCGGTCGCCGCCGGCGGTGGGCTGGTGGTCGCCAGCTCACCGTCCGGCGGCATGCTCGCACTAGTCAACCTGGCGGTCGCCAAGGGCTGACCTGTCACGAGACGACGGACGTCAGTGAGCGGCCACAGCGCTGTCATCATTGGCTGCCCGGTCGGCACTGACATCTGGCGCGGTGCTTTCCGCTGCCCCGTCGGGGGATTCGGTTGCGTCGTCCGCACCATGGCCGACCTCTGCAGCGTCATGGGCGGCCTCGGTTGCGTCGGCACCGCTCGCGGCTTCAGGCACCCTTGAGGTGGCCGGAAGCTGAGCGGCAGCCGGCGCTGGACCAATGGCTGGAACAACGACAGTGCGCTCGACGTGGATGACGCAGGCACCGTCCTCCAGCTTCTGGCCCTTGGCGCAGGATGCGGCGGCGGCCGGTGCTGCCGCCACGACAGCCTTGGTGGGCTTCAACGTAGGTGTGGCCGACGAGGACACCGCGCCATAAACCGCCGCCCCCGCTACGAGACCGATGGCTGCGCCGCTAAGGACGGTGAAACTCGGACGAATGATCATGTGTGCTCCTGACCTACTTGGGAGGGTTCCCGAGCTCATCCTCCTTCGCGGCGCATTATGCGCACGTCGCGAGAACCTCAAATCAAGGTCAAGACGTCCGGACGAACTTGAGCCTTTCTTAACGCTGGCCTGATGCCACCTTGCGGCCGTGCGCCTGACACTGGCACCTGCCGAACTAGTGGAGGAACCTGAATGTCCCGCGACACCGCATCTCGCGACACCAAGCTCAGCGCACTGGCCGTCATGACAGGTGGCATCACCGCCGCCACGCTTGTGGGCACCGGCCTCGTGACAGGCTTGGCGGCCGAGTTCACGTCGCAGAAGACCCAGGTAAAGGCAGAGGCCAAGGCTGCGGCCCTCCGTCCCGCGCCCACACCACAAGCGGCGACCCCTCTGCCAGTCCGAACGGTGGTGACAACGCGAATCGTGCACGCAGCCCCGCAGACCGGCCAGGTTCAGTCGTCAGGTAGCCGTTCAGGCGGCACATCCTCGCGCTCATCCAGTGGTTCCGCCGCAGTTCGCGCACCGGCTGCCGCACCGGGGGCCGCACCTGCGCCCGCTCGCGCCCCAGCGCCCGTGGCGGCTCCCAAGCCAGCCGCTCCCCCGGCTCCCTCGGCCGCGTCTTGATGCGCCCTCTCGAGGTCCGCCGGATCGCCGGCGCCGGAACGGCGACCTGGCGGGCTCTTGGCACCTATGTCTATCTCGCGACCACAGAGGCCCAGCTCCTGGAACCGGCGCGTCAGATAGCCATAAGACTGCTGGCGGACGTGGATCGCACCTGCAGCCGCTTCCGTCAGGACTCAGACCTTGTCAGCGCCAATCTTGCTGCCGGGTCGTGGACGAGGGTCGACCCGTTGCTGGTCCAGGCGATCGGCGCTGCGCTGGAGGCCGCGGCTCAGACCGACGGTCTCGTAGACCCCACGCTGGGCCACTCACTCGTTGCAGTCGGCTACGACCGCGACATGGCGCTGATGCCTGCGGCCTCCTCCGACCCCGCCGGAGTGCCCCTGCCTGCGCGCAGCGGTGCCTGGAGGGAGATCATGCTGGATCCTGCGGGCGCGGTCATGGTGCCGCGAGGGTGCGCCCTTGACCTGGGCGCGACAGCGAAGGCGTGGGCGGCCGACCTGATCGCGAGCTCCATCGCGGCAGAGTCAGATTCGACCCTCGTGATCAGCCTCGGAGGCGACGTCGCCGTCGCCGGGCCTGGCGGCTGGCCGGTGTCCATCACCGAGACCGTCGATGACTCGGCCGATGCCGAGATCGTGCACCTGCCCTGCGGCGGGCTGGCCACATCAAGCACAGCCGCCCGACGGTGGATCCGCGGAGGCGTCGTACAGCACCACCTTCTTGACCCGCTCACTGGCGAGCCGACACGGGGGCCTTGGCGGACGGTCACTGCTACCGGCGCCACCTGCGTGCTGGCGAACACCGCCAGCACTGCGGCAATCGTGTTGGGCGACAAGGCACTTGGTTGGCTCACAGAGCGTGACATTCCCGGCCGGCTCGTCAATGGGGAAGGAAAGATCGTCCGTACATCACGTTGGCCCGAACCGAAGGTGCTCTCATGACCGACCCAATGCTGTGGTTCGCGAACCGCGGGACCGGCGTGGTTCTGCTCGTCCTGTTAACCCTCTCGACGGTGCTCGGGGTGCTCTCGGGCGCACGGGCGACCAACCGGATCTGGCCGCGGATGCTCTCCCAAGGTCTGCACCGCAACGTCTCGCTGCTGGCAGTCGCATTGTTGGCCGCCCACGCTGTCACCGCCGTCGTCGACTCCTTCGTCGACATCCGGTGGTGGCACGCCTTCGTCCCCTTCGCAGGAACCTACAAGACAGTCTGGCTGGGCTTCGGGGCACTGGCGTTCGACCTCCTCATAGCAGTCACGCTGACCAGCATGTTTCGCCATCGGATGTCCCATCGACCATGGCGCGCCGTTCACCTCCTGGCCTATGCGGCCTGGGGTCTGGGTCTCTTTCACGGGATGCAGATGGGGACCGACGCAGTCACGGTCTGGGGCACCGCGGTGAACATCACCAGTATCGGGGTGGTCGCCGTGGCAGTGCTGGCGCGCCTCGGCATCCTCGCCCGATCGACGGTGGCGACCTCATGAGGTCACCTGTCACGGCCCACATTGCCGTCCGCAACGACGTGGGGCTGGCCCCCTATGTGTCGGAAGGTCCCGCGCTGCTTGCCGGAATCGCTGACGGCCCAAGCCTTGCGGCGCACCGCAGCCGGCGCGGCTCCGTTCCGACTCCGAGCGCCGACGAGCTTGCCGAGATGGCCCGAGCGGTGGATCTACGAGGGCGCGGAGGTGCCGGCTTCCCGTTTGCGGTGAAGCTGGCCGCCGCCGCGCGTCGAAAGGCCGTCGTGGTGGTGAACGCGTCTGAAGGCGAACCGGGAAGCCACAAGGACGCCGCGCTGATCTCCTGCTCACCGCACCTCGTCCTTGATGGGGCGGCGACCGTGGCGCATGCGCTGCACACCCGGGACGTGCACATCGCCGTACCATCTGAGTTTCCGGCTATCCGTCTCGTCCTGGAGGCCGCACTGCAAGAGCGCTCGGCGGCAGGTGAGCGCCTCAAGGTGCAGCTGCACGACGCAGCTCCGCGCTTCGTTGCCGGCCAGGCACAGGCCGTTCTACAGCTCATGGCCGGAAAGGAGAACCTGCCGGTCACCGCCTGGCAGCCAGAAGCACTCAGCGGGCACCGCGGTCGACCCACGTTGCTGTCCAACGCGGAGACCTTCGCTCAGATAGGGCACCTGGTCGGTGTGGGTCCGAAGGGCTATGCCGCCCATGGCACGGTCGTCGAGCCGGGCACGACGTTGTTGACCCTCCGCGGCGACGGGATGGATCCCGAGGTGCGTGAGGTGGCCTTTGGCACGCCCCTCAAGGGGGTCCTGACCGATGCTGAGATGATCCGGCCGCTGCTGCTCGGCGGGTACCACGGCACGTGGCTGACGCCAGCGCAGCTTCGCGGGTTGAGGGTGTCCCGCATCGAGATCGCGGCCGCCGGGGCGACCCTGGGCGCGGGCGTGATGCTGCCTCTGGCGGAGGGCTGGTGCCCCCTGGTGCGCACCGCCGCCCTGGTCGACTATCTGGCGGGCCAGAGCGCCAGAAGGTGCGGCCCATGCATGAACGGCCTGCCGGCGATGGCCGAGGCGCTCAGGGCCCTGGTGCATGGTGGCGGTCCGGTTCGTCGCGTGGAGGAGCTGTGCGGGCTGGTGGTGCGACGCGGCGCGTGCGCACACCCGGATGGGACGGCGCGCCTCGTGGCCTCGATGTTGCAGCGCTTCCCCGAAGAGGTCGACTCCCACTCCTTGGGCACATGTCGCAGCAGCAGAGAGGGGGCGCTGGTATGAGCGAGCACCAGATGCGGGTCGACTGGCCGGCATGCAAGGCACACGGTGTCTGCGCAGAGCTCCTGCCTGAGGTGATCAGGCTCGACGAGTGGGGCTATCCGATCGTGCACGAGCCCGTGACGGGCGACGTGCTCGCGATGGCGAAGCGCGCCGTGAGCGCCTGTCCGACGTTGGCGCTGCGGCTGACCCAGCCCCCTCCGCGTCACGCCTGAACCCTGGCGTCGCGGCGCACAGAGCCAGGGACATTAAGTCGGTGGGTCAGTCGAGATCCTCGTAGGCGGGTGCCCTCTTGTTCTTGGCGTCGCCGATGCGGTGCACGCGCAGGGCGTTCGTCGAACCCGGTATGCCGGGGGGCGAGCCTGCCACGATGACCACGAGGTCGCCGTTGGAACAGCGGTCGTTCTCCAGAAGCGACTCATCGACCTGCCGCGCCATCTGGTCGGTATGCCGGGTTGTCGGTACGAGGTAGGTCTCGATACCCCAGCTAAGCGACAGCTGCGAGCGGGTGGCCTGCGTGGGGGTGAACGCCAGCATGGGCAGCTTGGAGCGCAGCCGGGAGAGGCGCCTGGCCGTCTCCCCGGAGAGCGTGAAAGTGACCAGGTATTTGGCCCCCAGGAGCTGGCCTATCTCGGCCGCCGCGGCTGTCACCGCTCCACCCATGGTGTGCGGGCGGGTGCCGAGACCGGGAACGCGCTCCAGGCCGTGCTCCTCGGTGCTCTCGATGATCCGGGCCATCGTGGCCACTGCCTCGATCGGCCACTTGCCGACACTCGTCTCGCCGGAGAGCATGATCGCGTCGGCGCCGTCCAGGACCGCGTTGGCGCAGTCGCTCACCTCGGCGCGGGTCGGCCGGGAGCTCTCGATCATCGACTCGAGCACCTGCGTTGCCACGATGACAGGTTTGGCGTTTCGACGTGCCATCTCGATGGCGAGCTTCTGGACGAGCGGAACCTCCTCGAACGGCAGCTCGACCCCGAGGTCACCACGCGCCACCATCACGGCGTCGAAGGCCTTGATGATCTCCCTGAGGTTCTCGACGGCCTGAGGCTTCTCGATCTTGGCGATGACAGGCAGGCGAACACCCTCCTCGTCCATGATCTCGTGAACCCGCTGGATGTCAGAGGCATCGCGCACGAACGACAGGGCCACGAAGTCTGCTCGCAGCCGCAGAGCCCAGCGCAGGTCCGCCTCATCCTTGTCCGACAGGGCGGGAACACTGACGGCGACTCCCGGCAGGTTGATCCCCTTGTTGTTGGAGACAAATCCCCCCTCGACCACCTCCGTGATCACGTCGGTGTCAGTCACCTCCAGGGCCAGCAAGGCGACCTTGCCGTCATCGATCAGCAACCGGTCCCCTGGCTTCACATCCCCTGGCAGTCCCTTGTAGGTGGTGGAAACGCCGTCCTGGCTGCCCGGGATGTCATCGACGGTGACGGTGAAGCGTGCGCCCTTGACCAGCAGAACCGGGCCCTTGGGAAAACGGCCGGTACGGATCTTGGGGCCCTGCAGGTCAACCAGCACGCCCACTGCCCTGCCCAGCTCATCACTGGCCTTGCGGACCTCGGCGTAGACAGCCTCGTGGTCGGCGTAGCTTCCGTGGGAGAGATTGAGCCGTGCGACATCCATGCCCGCCACGACCAGTGCCCTGACGCCTTCAGGCGAAGCGGTGGCAGGGCCGAGGGTACAAACGATCTTTGCGCGACGCATGTGCTCAATCCTAATTTGCCGGTGAGTCAGTCAGCCCCTGTTGACCGATCTCCGACAGTGAGCGGCCGGTCGGTGGGGTTCACCGGACGGGGAAGGGCCGAGGCCCGAGTCATGAGATAGGCGTCCACTCCGGCAGCGGCGGAGCGGCCTTCGGCGATAGCCCAGACGATCAGCGACTGGCCGCGGCCGGCATCTCCGGCAACGAAGACACCAGGCACCGACGTCATGAAGGCATTGTCCCGCTTAATGTTCGAGCGTTCGTCCAGCTCGACTCCAAGCTGCTCGACGACCCCGTTGGTCTCCGGACCGAGGAAGCCCATGGCCAGCAGTACCAGCTGCGCCGGAATCTCGCGTTCGGTGCCCTCGATCACGGTGAATCCTGGCCCCATCTCAACGAGACGAAGAGCCCGGACCCTGCCGAGCTCGTCGCCCAGGATCTCCTTCGTGCTCACGGCGTACACGCGCTCGCCGCCCTCTTCGTGAGCGGCCGCGACGCGGAAGAGCATGGGGTACGTCGGCCACGGCTGGTTGTCAGGGCGGTTCTCACCCGGGCGAGGCATGATCTCCAGAGAGGTGACGGATCGGGCGCCCTGGCGGAGCGCCGTTCCGATGCAGTCCGCTCCCGTGTCGCCACCACCGATCACGATGACGTCCTTGCCCAGCGCAACGACCTGGTTGTCGACCACTTCGCCGAGGGCTGCGCGGTTCGAGGGCGGAAGGAACTCCATGGCCTGCAGGACACCGTCCAGCTCTCGACCGGGAACCGACAGGTCACGCGGAACTGTGGCCCCGATGGCCAGAACAACGGCGTCATAACGTTCACGCAGCTGTCTGCCGGTCAGGTCACCCCCGACATTGACGCCGTTTCTGAAGCGCGTGCCCTCGGCCTCCATCTGGGCAAGGCGGCGGTCCAGAACGGATTTCTCCATCTTGAACTCCGGGATGCCATAGCGCATAAGGCCCCCCGCCTTGTCGGCGCGCTCGAAGACTGCGACGGTGTGCCCGGCCCTGGTCAGCTGCTGGGCAACAGCCAGGCCAGCGGGCCCGGACCCGACGACCGCGACGGTCTTGCCGGTAAGGCGATCCGGTGCCTGGGGCGTGACCGCTCCGGCATCGAAGGCCCGCTCGATCGCCGTAACCTCGACCTGCTTGATAGTCACGGCTGGCTGGTTGATACCGAGCACACAGGCGGTCTCACACGGCGCGGGGCACAGCCGACCGGTGAACTCCGGAAAGTTGTTCGTGGCGTGAAGCCGCTCGATCGCCTCGCGCCAGGAGCCCTTCCACGCCAGGTCGTTCCACTCAGGAATGAGATTACCGAGCGGGCAGCCGTTGTGGCAGAACGGGATACCGCAGTCCATGCATCGTCCGGCCTGCTTCTGCAGCTGGCCGACATCTTGCTGCTCGTAGACCTCGCGCCAGTCCATCAAGCGGACCGGCACGGGGCGGCGCTTGGGGAGGTCGCGCTCACGAGTTGACAGGAACCCCTGCGGATCACCCACGCGACGCCTCCATTATCCGTTCCCACACCTCGGGGCCGTCGAGGTCGAGCCCCTCGGACTGCGCTGTTGCTCGAACGTCAAGGACACGCTGAAAGTCGCGCGGCAGCACGAGAGAGAATCGGCTCTTGACGTTGTCCCAGTCGGCGAGCAGCCTTCCGGCAACTGCGGACTCGGTCCATTGACGATGCTTTGTCAGCAGCTCGTGCACGACCTCGATGTCATCTTCACGCAGCTCCATGAGGTCGACGAGATCGCGGTTGACGCGGTCCTCCCGCAGATCCAGGACGTAGGCCAGACCACCGGACATCCCGGCCGCGAAGTTGCGGCCGGTCGGTCCAAGCACCAGCACGATGCCACCGGTCATGTACTCGCATCCGTGGTCACCGACCCCTTCGACAACTGCTGTGGCACCAGAATTACGCACACAGAACCGCTCACCCACCTGGCCGCGCAGGAACACCTCACCGCCGGTGGCCCCGTAGGCGATCACGTTGCCGGCGATGACGTTCTGCTCCGCCGGCAGCGACGCCGAGCGGTCAGGTCGAACCACGACCCGACCACCCGAAAGTCCCTTGGCCACATAGTCGTTCGCGTCGCCGTACAAACGCAGCGTAATTCCGGCCGGCAGGAAGGCACCCAGGGACTGACCAGCCGACCCTGTCAGCGAGATGTCGATCGTGTCCTCGGGCAGACCGTGAGGGTAGGCCTTGGTCACCTCGTGGCCGAGCATCGTGCCCACCGTGCGGTTGACGTTGCGGATCGGGAGCTCGATACGTACCGGGGTCTTGTCCCTGAGTGCGTCCTGGCTCATCTCGATAAGCCTGTGGTCGAGAGCCTTTTCTAGTCCGTGGGACTGACCGACGGTGTTTCGCCTGGATGCTCCGTCAACCGATTTGACGTCGCTCAGGATCGGCGTGAGGTCGAGGCCACTGGCCTTCCAGTGATGGACAGCAGCTGCCACCTCCAGCAGTGATGCCTCGCCGATGGCTTCCTCCACGGAACGCAGACCAAGAGCCGCGAGGTGCTCTCGAACCTCCTGGGCGATGTACTCGAAGAACGTCTCCACGAACTCCGGCTTGCCCGAGAACCGGGAACGCAGCTCGGGGTTCTGGGTCGCGATGCCCACCGGGCAGGTGTCGAGGTGACACACGCGCATCATCACGCAGCCGCTCACCACCAGCGGAGCAGTCGCGAACCCGAACTCCTCGGCACCCAGCAGGGCCGCGATGACGACATCGCGTCCGGTCTTGAGCTGACCGTCAACCTGCACCACGATCCGCTCACGTAAACCGTTGAGCACCAAAGTCTGCTGAGTCTCGGCGAGTCCCAGCTCCCATGGCGCACCAGCATGCTTGAGCGAGGTCAGTGGCGAAGCACCGGTGCCACCGTCATGGCCGGAGATCAGCACCACGTCGGCGTGCGCCTTGCTGACGCCTGCCGCAACGGTTCCTACGCCGACCTCGGACACGAGCTTGACGTGGATACGCGCTTCGGGGTTGGCATTCTTGAGGTCGTGGATCAGCTGGGCCAGGTCCTCGATCGAGTAGATGTCGTGGTGCGGGGGGGGCGAGATCAGCCCGACGCCGGGGGTGGAGTGACGTACCTTGGCCACCCATGGATAGACCTTGTGGCCGGGAAGCTGGCCACCCTCGCCAGGCTTTGCCCCCTGCGCCATCTTGATCTGGATGTCGTCGGCCTGGGTCAGATACAGGGAGGTCACCCCGAACCGGCCAGAGGCGACCTGCTTGACCGCCGACCGCCGAATCGGGTCCAGCAGACGGTCCTCGTCCTCACCACCCTCACCGGTGTTGGACCGGCCGCCCAGGCGGTTCATGGCCACGGCGAGGGTCTCGTGGGCCTCCTGGCTGATCGAGCCGTAGCTCATCGCCCCTGTGTTGAAACGCCCGATGATCTTGCTGATCGGCTCGACCTCGTCGATCGGCACTGCCTTGCGGCCGGATGCGAACTGGAACAGGCCGCGCAGCGTCATGAGCCGCTCAGACTGCTCGTCAACCCGGGCGGTGTACTCCTTGAAGACGTCATAGCGCTTCGACCGCGTGGCGTGCTGCAGTCGAAAGACGGTGTCCGGGTCGAACAGGTGCGGCTCGCCCTCGCGACGCCATTGGTACTCCCCACCGACGTCCAGCTTCCGGTGCGGAAGGCGCACGCCATCCAACGGGTACGCCGTGGCATGACGCGCCGCCACCTCGCCGGCCAGGACGTCCAGACCTATGCCACCCAGCTGCGAGATGGTCCCGGTGAAGTAGGAGTCGACAAGCTCCTGGGAGAGCCCGATGGCCTCGAAGACCTGTGCGCCGCGATACGAGGCCACGGTGGAGATGCCCATCTTGGACATGACCTTGAGCACACCCTTGCCGAGCGCCTTGATGAGGTTCCTGACCGCTTTTTCGCCACTGACCCCCGTGAGAGCACCCGAGCGAACCAGATCCTCCACCGACTCCATGGCCAGATAGGGGTTGACGGCTGCGGCACCGTAGCCGATGAGGAGAGCCACGTGATGAACTTCCCGGACGTCTCCGGCCTCGACGATCAACCCGACCTGGGTGCGGGTCTTCTCCCGGATCAGATGGTGGTGCACCGCAGAGGTGAGCAGAAGTGTCGGGATGGGGGCGAGATCGCGCCCTGAGTCACGGTCGGACAGCACGACGAAGCGGGCGCCCGAGGCCATGGCCAGGGACACCTCAACGAAGATCTCCTCGAGCCGTGCCTTCATGGCGGCAGACCCACCGGTGACGTCGTACAGGCCCTGGACCACATAGGTGGCATAGCCGGGCAGGTTGCCGTCAGCGTTGATGTGGACGATCTTGGCCAGCTCGTCGTTGTCCAGCACGGGGAACGGCAGAACGACCTGTCGGGCCGAAGCCGGTCCGACGGAGAGGGCGTTCCCCTCGGGACCGATCACCGTGCCCAGCGAGGTGACGAGCTCCTCGCGGATGGCGTCCAGCGGCGGGTTCGTCACCTGGGCAAAGAGCTGGGTGAAGTAGTCGAAGATCAGGCGTGGACGTTCGGACAACACGGCGATGGGGGTGTCGGTGCCCATCGAGCCCAGGGCCTCTCCCCCGGTCTTTGCCATGGGGGACACCAGGATGCGCAGCTCTTCCTGGGTATAGCCGAACGTCCGCTGACGACGGGCCACCGACGCCGCGGTGTGCACGATGTGCTCGCGCTCGGGAAGGTCTTCAAGGTTGATGAGACCTGCGTGCAGCCAGTCGTCGTAGGGGTTCTCAGCCGCGAGAGAGGACTTGACCTCATCGTCGCTGACGATGCGGCCGTGCTCGGTGTCGACGAGGAACATACGCCCTGGCCGCAGCCGCCCCTTGCGGACAACGCGGCCCGGCTCGAGGTCGAGGACCCCGGTCTCGGAGGCGAGGACAACAAGGCCATCGTCGGTGACCCAGTAGCGACCGGGACGCAGCCCGTTACGGTCCAGGACCGCCCCGATGACGGTCCCGTCCGTGAACGTCACGCAGGCCGGCCCGTCCCACGGCTCCATGAACGAGGAGTGGAACTCATAGAACGCCTTGCGTGCGGGGTCCATCTCCGCGTGGTTCTCCCATGCCTCGGGGATCATCATGAGGACCGCGTGAGGCAGGGAACGTCCGCCGAGGTGCAACAGCTCCAGGACCTCGTCGAAGGATGCCGAGTCCGAAACCCCCGCGGTGCAGATTGGGAAGAGGCGCTCCAGGTCCCCGGGGATGACGTCGCTCGCCAGCTGGCTCTCACGAGCCTGCATCCAGTTGCGGTTGCCCTTGACGGTGTTGATCTCGCCGTTATGGGCAATCAGCCGGTAGGGGTGGGCCAGCGGCCAGGAGGGAAAGGTGTTGGTGGAGAAGCGTGAGTGCACCAGCGCCAGCTCGGTGACAAACCGCTGGTCGGACAGGTCGGGGAAGAAGGGCTCAAGCTGATCGGTGGTCAGCATGCCCTTGTAGACCATCGTGCGTGCCGACAACGACGGGAAGTACACCGCGGCCTCATGCTCGGCCCGCTTGCGCAGGCAGAAGGCCATCCGCTCAAGTCCCAGACCCACCTCGTGACAGGCAGACGCGCACACGAAGAGCTGACGGAAAAACGGCATACAGGCCCGGGCGGTCTCACCGACAAGGTCGGCCGCGATAGGAAGGTCACGCCATCCGAGAACCGTCAGGCCCTCCTGTGTGGCGATGGCGCTGATCGCCGTCTCGACGCTGGCACGTTCCTGAGCGTCGGCCGGTAGGAAGGCGATACCTGCGGCGTAGGCGCCTTTTGGGGGCAGCTCGAAACCGACCACGGCGCGGAGGAAGTCGTCCGGGATCTGGGTGAGGATGCCGGCTCCGTCACCGACATTCGGGTCGGCGCCGGTCGCACCGCGGTGCTCGAGGTTGCGCAGTGCGGTCAGTGCGTGGTCGATGATGTCGTGCCCCGCGCTGCCGCGCATGGTCGCTATGAACGCGACACCGCAGGCGTCGTGCTCGAGCGCGGAGTTGTACAAACCCTGGTTCTGCGGCTGAGCGGAAAATAGCGTAGACAAGATTCGACACCGTCCTTGACGTCTCGAGAAGCAGCCCGGGAACCAGGCGTGGACGGCACTGGCCAGCGTGGTCAACGAAGGATACCGGAAAGCCGGCCATCCTGACAGGCGGGACAGTTAGTCCAGATGCTGAGACGATGCGGGGTCGTCAGCAGCGGTTTCGGGCTCCGCGCTGATCTTACCTACATCCGTGTCAGCGTCCCTTCCTCGTACACCCAGGCGCCAGTAGGCGTATGCCGAGCCGGCGAAGACAACCGCCGACGTCCAGACGTTGAGGCGAAGCCCAAGGATGTGGTTGGCCGTGTCGGTCCGCATGGTCTCAATGACGATCCGGCCCAGGGTGTAGAGCATCCCGTAGAGCGCGAAAACCTGGCCCCTCGCAAGGTTGTACCGACGATCGACGAGTACAAGAGCCAGGGCAACCAAGGCGGACCACAACGACTCATAGAGGAACGTCGGCTGGAAGGTGCCAAGGATGGTCGTGGTGCCGCCCGGACAGGCGGTCGCACCCCCCGCGCTCTGGTCCCAGCAATGGATCTGCAGACCCCAGGGCAGGTTTGTCCTCGAGCCATACAGCTCGTTGTTGAAGTAGTTGCCCCACCGGCCGATCGCCTGAGCAAGGACTACGCCCGGCGCCGCCGCATCGGCGAAGTCCAGGAAGTTGACCCCGCTGCGACGACAGCCGATCCAGGCCCCGAGGGAGCCGAGCGCCACGGCTCCCCAGATACCGAGGCCTCCCTCCCAGATCTTGAACGCGTTCAGGGGGTGCCCGCCCACGCCGAAGTAGGCCTGCGGGCTGGATATCACGTGGTAGAGCCGACCTCCCACGATCCCGAACGGCACGGCCCACGTCGCCACGTCCAGCGCCTGGCCCGGCTTGCCGCCCCGGTCCACGAGTCGTCGCTGCGCGATCCAGACCGCCACCACGATGCCCACGAGAATGCACAGGGCGTATGCCCTGACGGGGAACAAGCCGATGAACCAGACCGACCGGTCCGGGCTCGGGATGAACGCGATCACTTCGTGGCGGCCTTGACCAGAGCGACCAGGGCCTCCGGCGTGGACAGGGTGTTGGTGATGTCCTTGCCGTCCAGCTTGACCGTGGGGGTGCTGTTCACCCCGGCCCGCCCCGCGCTGTCCTGCACGTCGGCGACGTACTGGGCGTGCTGACCCGAGGTGGTGCACTTCTGCCACGTCGTCAGTGCGGCACCGGTGATCCCCGCCTCGCTGGCAAACTGCGTGAGCTGGGCGTCGGTGTAGCCCGCACCCTCCTGCGCCGGCTGGGCCGCGAACACCAATGCGTGGTACGCAAGGTACTTGCCCGCGTCAGAGGCACAGGCGGCGGCGTTGGAGGCCCGCTTCGAGGAGTCGTTCTTGAGGTTGTCGTCAAGGAAGGACAGGCTATGCACCACGAACTTGATCTCGCCGGCGTTGGCCATCGAGGTGAACGTCGGGCCCATCGCCTTCTCGAGCGCGCCGCAGGTGGGGCACTGGAAGTCCTCGTAGACCTCAAGGGTGGGCGCGTTGCTCTTGGCCGTCTTGGCGTTGACGAAGATGCCGCCGCCGTCGCCTCCGATGACCCCCGCCGGCACGGCGGCGGCGGCTGAGCCACCACTGGTCTTGCCGCTGGTCCCTATCAGGATGGCCACCACCACCCCTACGACCAGGACGGCGGCAACGACCGCGCCAATGACGACCGGGTTCGGTCCCTTCTTGGGCGTGGCTTTGGCGATCTTCTTGGAGACGTCTGGACGCATGCGGGTGATCTCTTCTCTATCCGAACAAACGGTGGTCAAGGCTGTATGCCGTGCGTGGCCGCGTGACCAGCCACGCGGCACAGGCGACCAGACCTGCGTCGCGAAGCAGGTCTGCCAGGTAATTCGTCTGACGGGCCGCGACGGTTCCCCCACCGCCGAAGCAGCCGCAGTCGATGCTCAGTCCGCGGATCCATGCAGAGCTGATGCCGACGATGAAGGCCAGCATCAACAGACCACCGACGACGGCGGACATGCGAGTGAAGAGGCCGACGACCAGGAGCAGCCCGATCAGTATCTCGACCACGGGCAGGGCGTAGCCCACATAGCCGGCGAAGTCATACGGCAGGATCTGGAAGGCACGGACGGCTCTTGCGGAGACCACCGGCGAGGTCACTTTCAGGCCCCCGGCCACGACCAGGACCACCCCTAGGATCAGGCGGGCCAGCAGCCCGACGAGGTCAGCGCCTCGGTCGCGTCCGCGAATGCTCCGCCCCGCTCTGAGAAGGCTCATAGGTCAGCCTTCCCGTCTGACGCCGGCCGCCAGGTCAGCCGAGAGCGCGCGGATCGCCGTGAGGCCATCCAGGCGTGACCCGGCGTCGGTGAGGCATCGCACCAGAGCCGATCCCACGATGACACCGTCGGCGAAGGCCGCGACCTGTGCGGCCTGGTCACCGGTTGAGACGCCAAGTCCGACGCAGATCGGGGTGTCGGTCATGAGACGCGTCCTGGTGACCAGCACCTCCGCGGTGTCGCCGACAGCTGCGCGTTCGCCTGTGACCCCCATGGTCGAAGCCGCGTAGACGAAACCGCGGCAGGCCGAGGCTGTGCTCCGAAGCCGGTCGGGGGTCGAGCTGGGCGCGACCAGGAAGACGCGGTCGAGATCGTCTCGCTCTGCGGCCGCGATCCACTCGAGACCTTCGTCCGGGATGAGGTCCGGGGTGATCAGCCCGGCCCCGCCAGCCGTCGCCAGATCGTCGGCGAACCGGTCAACCCCGTATCGGAGAACGGGGTTCCAGTAGGTCATGACCAACGCTGGTGCGCCGGTGTCGGCAACGGCCCGAACCGCCGTGAAGATGTCTCGGAGCCTGGTCCCGCCCTTCAGTGCGACGTCGGCTGCGTGCTGGATGACCGGGCCGTCCATCAGCGGGTCGGTGTAGGGCACCCCGATCTCGACGATGTCCACGCCGGCCTCGACCATGGCAACCATCGCGTCAATTGATCCCCGGACGTCGGGGTAGCCGACCGGCAGGTAGCCCACGAGCGCCGCACGTCCTTGGCTCTTGGCCTTGGCCAGGACGGGCCCGACCCCCCTCACTGGTTCTCCACCGAGTCGTCGAGCAGGCCGAACCAGCGGGCGGCCGTGTCGACATCCTTGTCGCCGCGCCCTGACAGGTTGACCAGGACGACGCCTTCTGGGCCCAGTTCACAACCGACGTCAATCGCGCCGGCGAGCGCGTGCGCGCTTTCGATCGCCGGGATGATCCCCTCGGTCCGGCACAACAGCGAGAAGGCCTCCATGGCCTGGATGTCCGAGATCGGGCGATACTCGGCACGGCCGCTGTCTCGCAGGAACGAGTGCTCGGGCCCCACGCTGGGATAGTCCAGTCCGGCGGAGATGGAATGGGACTGCAGGGTCTGCCCATCATCGTCCTGAAGAACGTAAGTGAACGCGCCGTGCAGGACACCTGGGTGCCCCGTGCTGAACCGGGCCGCGTGCTCGTCCGTGTCCACGCCCTTGCCCCCCGCCTCGAGCCCGATGAGGCGGACGGAGGCATCGTCGATGAAACGGTGAAAGATGCCCATCGCGTTGGAGCCCCCGCCGACGCAGGCGCACACGGCATCAGGCAACCGGCCGACGAGGTCGAGCACCTGGGCCCGAGCCTCGACACCGATGATGCGCTGGAAGTCACGAACCATCACGGGGAACGGGTGTGGGCCGGTGACGGTGCCGATGAGGTAGTGGGTGGTCTCGACGTTGGTGACCCAGTCGCGCATCGCCTCGTTGATCGCATCCTTCAGGGTCTGGCTACCGTGGGTCACAGGGATGACCTCCGCGCCGAGAAGCCGCATCCGGGCCACGTTCAACGCCTGACGCACCATGTCCTTCTGACCCATGTAGACCACGCACTCGAGTCCCATCAGTGCCGCAGCGGTCGCGCTGGCAACGCCGTGCTGGCCGGCCCCGGTCTCCGCGATGATCCGCGTCTTGCCCATGCGTTTGGTCAGCAGCGCCTGACCAAGGACGTTGTTGAGCTTGTGCGAGCCCGTGTGGTTGAGGTCCTCGCGCTTGAGCAGGACACGGGCTCCGCCGGCATGCACGGCGAAGTTCGGCACTTCGGTGATGATGCTCGGCCGGCCGGTGTAGGTGCGGTGGAGACGCTCGAGCTCGCCCTGGAAAGCCGGGTCGTTGTTGGCTTTGCGCCGTGCCTCGTCGAGCTGCTCGAGGGCGGCCACCAGAGCCTCCGGGACGTAGCGACCACCGTAGGCACCGAAGCGACCCGTCCGAGCGTCCACTGATGGTGGGTCAGGCTGAAGCGTCATCAGATCCCCCGCTCGGGCGGCAAGCCCTTGAGCCCGGCGGCGATGAGGTCGGCCACGGCTTCACGGGGGCGACCACCGGTCACCAGGCTCTCCCCTACGAGCACCGCGTCCGCACCGGCTCTGGCATAGGTGAAGACATCCTCGGCCCCCCGAACGCCGGACTCAGCGACCTTGACGATCCCGGCGGGGATGCGCGGGGCCAGTCGGGCAAAGATCCCGCGGTCGACCTCGAGTGTCTTGAGATTTCGGGCGTTGACACCGATGACGCACGCACCTGCATCGACCGCGCGATCGGTCTCGGCTTCGTCGTGGACCTCCACCAGGGCGGTCATCCCCAGGGACTCGGCAATCTCGCGCATGTCGACGAGCGCGGGCTGGTCCAGTGCCGAGACGATCAGCAGGACCGCATCGGCGCCGTGGGCTCGCGCCTCCCACAGCTGGTAGGCCGAGACGACAAAGTCCTTGCGCAGCACCGGCACGTCAACCGCTGCCCGCACTGCGGCCAGGTCCTCGAGACTGCCGCCGAAACGCCGCTGCTCGGTCAGGACGCTGATGAGACTCGCCCCACCGGCTGCGTAGTCGGCAGCCAGCCCGGCCGGATCGGCGATCATGGCAAGCGCGCCCTTGCTCGGGCTCGATCGCTTGACCTCGGCGATCACCTTGACGCCGTCTCCGGCGCTCAGGACCGACAGGGCGTCGCGAGCCGGAGCAACCCGCTGCACCAGGGACTTCAGCTCATCGAGCGAGGTGCGGGCCACTCTGACGGCGAGGTCCTCACGGACGCCGTCAATGATCTCGTCGAGGACAGTGGGCACGCGGCAAGGCTATCGGCGAGGCGATCCTGGGCCGAATTGGGCCCATGGTGCCATCAGCCGATGGTCGTGGACTCGTTCGCTCTCTTCGGGCCGGCCTGGCCAAGACCGGCCATGGTCATGATCTTGCCAGCGGCCACACCCACGACGACCAGGACGATGCCGACAAAGGCCAGCGCCCAGCTCACGACCACCACCGACAGTGAGATCAGGAACGCGGCAACCAACAAGATCGTGACGGCAGTCCAGGCTGCCCTGCTGTGGCCGTGTCCCTGCTCTGCCATGGGTTCCCTCTCCTCGATCCCGCGACGGTGTGATGGCCTCGCCCGTCAATCACTACAGCCTTGAAGCCTGCGGTCATTGTGTCATCGCTCGTCGACCTCAGGGGGCCCAACCACGCTGTGAGGGTCGAGTGAATGACCACTCATTTCCCGGCAGTGGGGTCCTCGCCCCGGTCCAGCTGGTCCCAGGCCGAATCGCGTCCGAGAGCCCCCTCGCCTGACGGGGACGACACGGGTCCTTCGCCCGACACCGGCGCGTCATACCTGCTGGACAGCCCTTGCCAGCGCCGTGCACCGACTATCGCGCCGAGCCCTCCGACCCCCATGACCAGCGCCGCCACAAGAGCGACCCAGACCCAGATGCCGGCTCGGCCGATGGCGGCAACGCTCCCGCTCCGACCGGTCCCGGCCGCGGCCACTTTGCCCAGCGCAGCGCCGGGATCGAGCAGAATCCCAATGGCTACCGTGATACACAGGACCGCGGCCAGCAATGCGGTGCACGCGGCGATGTACCTCACCACGGTGCCGGATGTGGCCAGGGCCACCGCCGAGGCAAGACCCACCAGCGCTGCAGCCACGACACCCGGTGCGACGTCAGATCCCCTGCCGTGCAAAGCAGCGACACCAAGAACGGCGTTGTCGGCCGAGCCCGAGACCCATTCGCGAGAGCCGCTCACGAGGATGACCACGGCGCTCACCAGCAGAAGTACCAGCACGATCCTCTTGCTGGCGAGCCGTTCGATCATGGCGTCCGCAACCCTGAGGCTGAGGCCACCGCCCGGAGCGCCGCCGCGGCTTTGTTCACGCTCTCCTCGAGCTCGAGCTGGGGCACCGAGTCGGCCACGATCCCTCCTCCGGCCTGCACGTACGCCCGCCCGCCCTTGATCACGGCGGTGCGAATCGCAATGGCCATGTCGAGGTCGCCATGGAAGTCCAGGTAGCCGACGACACCCCCATAGATGCCGCGACGGCTCGGCTCGAGCTCGTCGATCAGCGCCATGGCGCGCGGCTTTGGCGCCCCCGACAGAGTGCCGGCCGGGAACGTTGCGACGAGCACGTCATAGGCACTGCGCTCGGGCCTGATGTCGCCGACGACCGTGGACTCCAGATGCATGATGTGGCTGTAGCGCCGAACCGTCATGAACTCAACCACGTCGACCGTGCCGGGATGACAGACCCGTTGGAGGTCGTTTCGCGAGAGGTCGACCAGCATCACGTGCTCGGAGCGCTCCTTGGCGTCGGCCAGCAGGTCCTCGCCGTTGGCGACATCTGCCTCGGGGGTGCCGCCACGAGGGCGCGAGCCCGCGATCGGATGCGTGATGGCCCGCCGGCCCGTCACCTTCACCAGGGCTTCCGGGCTCGAGCCCACAACGTCGTATGCCGTGCCGTCCGGTGCCGGGAGCCGAAGGAGATACATGTAGGGGCTGGGGTTCGACGCGCGGAGCACGCGATAGACGTCGAGCGCGTCGGCGGGGCAGTCGACAGTGAACCGTTGCGAGAGGACCACCTGGAAGACCTCGCCCGCACGAATCGCCTCCTTGCCCGATTCAACCATGGCGCGGAACTGCTCAGGGGTGTGGTTGCTCGAGGCCCGGGGCACAGTCGCCTCGATGACTGCCACGGTGCTCGGAGCCGGTGCACCCAGATCCGCGGTCATCCGGTCCAGCCGCGCGACCGCGTCGGCCCAGGCTTCCTCGACGCGCTCGTCGGTCGCGTCGTAGTTGACGGCGTTGGCGACCAGAAGCAGGGAGCCGTCGGCGTGGTCCAGGACTGCGAGGTCCGTGGACAGCATCATGCCCAGCTCGGGCAGGTGG
The DNA here is from genome assembly GCA_038236365.1 of Actinomycetales bacterium. Lineage (GTDB taxonomy): Bacteria > Actinomycetota > Actinomycetes > Actinomycetales > Dermatophilaceae > UBA4719. The sequence continues at coordinate 45,318 of JBBRZV010000017.1, forward strand.
AGCTCGTCCGCCGCAGTGTCCGGAACCTTCTCCCAGCGACGGACCGCGTCATACGTGATGGCGCCGACCATGCCACCGGTCAACGGGGGTAGTCCCGGGATCGGGTCGGTCGCGAGCGCAGAAACCGTGTCGCGCAACGCCTCCAGCGGGTTGCCTTCGACGGGGACTCCCACGGGCGGGTCACCGATCCAGTGGGTCACGCCATCCTTCTCGGTCAGGACGGCACGTGAGGCGACGCCCACGATGGAGTAGCGCGACCACACCCCCCCATGCTCGGCGGACTCGAGCAGAAACGTGCCCGGGGCATCCTTGGCAAGCTTGCGGTAGACGCCAACCGGGGTCTCGGCATCAGCCAGCAGTCGGCGCACGACAGGGATGACCCGCCGACTCCGGGCCATCTCGGTAAACGTCTCCAAAGAAGGCCATGTCACGCCATACCTGAGGTCGGGCTTTGGCTCATTCATCCGGATGTCCCTGCACAGCAGCCAGATCATGGTCGTCGAAGCAGGTGCGCGCGCCGGTGTGGCATGCCGCTCCGACCTGGTCGACCCGGACGAGCAGGGTGTCACCGTCGCAGTCCAGCGCCACTGTCCTGACGTACTGGACATGGCCCGATGTGTCGCCCTTGCGCCAGTACTCGCCACGGCTGCGCGACCAGAAGGTCACCCGTCCTGAGGTCAAGGTGCGACGAATTGCCTCGTCATCCATCCAGCCGACCATCAGCACCTCGGCAGTGTCGTGCTGCTGCACGACCGCGCACACGAGGCCACTGGCATCGCGCTTGAGGCGGACAGCGACACCGTCATCGAGGGACGGTTCTTCGGAAAGGGGCGGGGGGGTCGGGGACACCCTGGACATTCTGCCGTGCCACCCCCTCCTCGAAGCCATCAGATCCTTCCGTGTTGGATCTAGGGATGCTGCCAATCGACCTCGACGTGATCCGACTGACCCTGCACGTGCTCGGAGCGACCATCTGGGTAGGCGGCCAGATCGTCCTGGCGGCCCTCATCGGACCGCTACGCAAAGTGGCCCCGGGCGCGATCGCCCCAGCGGCCCGAGTCTTTGCCTGGGTGGGCTGGCCCGCCTTTGCCGTCCTCGTCCTGACCGGCTTCTGGCTGCTGGCCGATGGCGAAGCCAGGAGCCACGCGTTCCAGGTCACCCTGATGGTCAAGCTCACCCTCGTGGCTCTCTCCGGTATCGGTGCCGCACTCCACACGTTCGCCAAGAATCCGATGCTCAAGAACATCTGGGGAACTCTGGGCCTGGTGTGCGCTCTGGGCGCGGTGCTGCTCGGAGTCTCGATCGTCGAGGCCGGCTGAGCCCCAGAGGTGGCGCAGTACGCTGCTGACCCACCAGCCCCCACCGGCCGGGCACCCCGCTCGGCCGGCTGGTCGCAGAATGTCAGGATGTTGCCATGACCCGGTTCGCGAGGATTGAGCGCCGCGCGCTTTGCGACACCTTCGAACGGGTTGGCCCCGACGCCCCGACACTGTGCTCACCATGGCTGACGCGGGATCTCGCAGCCCACCTCGTGGTGCGTGAACGTCGCCCCGACGCAGCTGCCGGAATCTGGGTACCTGGTCTGGCCGGCCGCGCCGAAGAGGTTCAGAACGGTTATGCCGCCTGGGACTGGCCACGACTGGTTCAACTGGTACGCACGGGCCCGCCGGCCTGGTCACCGGCATCGCTGGCGCGCGTGGACGAGGCGATCAACATCGCCGAGTTCTTCGTCCACCACGAGGACGTGCTCCGAGGAGGTTCCAGCTGGACGGCTCGCGAGCTGCCCACCGATCTCGAGACGGCGCTCTGGAGCATCGTCTCCAAGACTGCGCGCCTGAAGTACGCGCGCGCCAGCGTCGGCGTCGTGCTCGTGACGCCAGAGCACGGCCGACGACAGGTCCATGCCATGACCGATCTCGGCACCGTCGTGCTCAAAGGCACCCCCGGCGAGCTGCTGCTCTACTCATTCGGGCGTCGCACTGTGGCTCGGGTCGAAGTATCCGGCACAGAAGAGGCTGTGTCCGCGCTCTAATGTCGCAGTCATGAGTCCATGAGGCTCTGATGACAGACTCATCATCTTTGCCCAGGTCCCGTCAGACCCGAGCAGAATGGTCGTGGGTGGAACGAGGTAGGTACCAAGTTCTCGGGTAAGGGCACAAAGGCGGGTCTGGCGGATTGTTCGCCGGGCCCGCCTTTGCGTCCCTGGTGAATCGCACCTGGAGGCGGATCGAAAAGCGCGGATCAGAACGCGCGCGAAGAACTCAGCGGACTGGCAGTCCGTGAAGGCGCAGCGCTTCCTTCACCTGGCCGATGGTCAGGTCGCCGAAGTGGAAGACGCTGGCAGCGAGCACGGCGTCGGCCCCGGCCGCGACGGCTGGAGCAAAGTCGGCGACCTTCCCCGCGCCGCCGCTGGCGATCAGGGGCACGCTCACCTCTCGTCGAACAGATCGGATCAGCTCCAGGTCGAACCCGTCCCTGGTGCCGTCGGCGTCCATCGAGTTGAGCAGGATCTCACCCGCGCCCAGATCCACTGCCCTGGCACACCACGCGATGGCATCCAGTCCAGTCCCCTCTCGGCCACCGTGGGTGGTCACCTCGAACTCGTCAGTGGGTGAGCCGGAGAACTCGCGTCTTCGCCGGACATCGGCGGACAGCACGAGCACCTGGGAGCCGAAACGATCCGCGATGTCGGCGATCAGCTCCGGACGGGCGATGGCGGCTGTGTTGACGCCCACCTTGTCGGCCCCGGCTCGCAGCAGATGGTCCACGTCATCGACCGAGCGCACCCCCCCGCCAACGGTCAGCGGGATGAACACCTGCTCCGCCGTCCGGCGCACCACGTCATAGGTGGTCTGGCGATTGCCGCTGCTGGCGGTGACGTCCAGGAAGGTCAGCTCGTCAGCCCCCTGACGGTCGTACCGCTTGGCCAGCTCAACCGGATCGCCCGCGTCACGCAGGTTCTCGAAGTTGACACCCTTGACCACGCGGCCCGCATCCACATCAAGGCAGGGGATGACCCGTATCGCGACACTCACCACGCGAGCCTACCGGGCAGCCCGCTGCCCTCTCCGGCTGTCTAGAGTCCAGATATGCATTTCACGACGACCGAAGAGGCCATCGCAGCGGCCGTCCCGGCGATCGATGAGGCCCAAACCCGCTGTGGCGGCACGAAGGTCGTCGCGATCGATGGACCCAGTGGGTCAGGGAAGAGCAACTTCGCCGCCGCGCTCGCCCACCACCTTCCGGGTGCAGCCGTTCTCCACATGGACGACCTGTATCCGGGCTGGGACGGACTGCGACGGGCGGTTACCGACCTTTACGGCCAGGTCCTGGTCCCGCTGGCACGGGGCGAGAGCGCGGCATACAGAGGCTGGGACTGGACGCACGACCGGTACGACGGGTGGCACGTGATACCCCCTGCGGAGCTCCTGCTGGTGGAGGGTGTGGGCGCGGGCGCAAAGCCGGGCGCGGCGCTCGAGTCGGTGCTCATCTGGCTCGAGGCCGAGGGCACGGTCCGCTTCCGGAGAGGCATCGAACGCGACGGCGACCCATATCTGCTTCGATGGCAGAGCTGGGCGGCCCTGGAGGAAGCCCTCTTCGCGGACGACCTCACACGGGACCGTGCAGACCTCATCATCGACACGACCCCATGACCTCTGCCGACCACCGGGTCCGTAGCCCTGCCGGGCTGCCCCCGCTGTGGCTCATGGCGCTGTCACTGGTCGCTGTCTCCGCGAACATGCGGACGGCCATCGCAAGTGTCCCGCCACTGGCCAGAACCATTGCCGCGGACCTTGACCTCTCCAGCGCCTGGATCGGTGCGCTCACCACCTTGCCCGTCCTCTGCATGGGACTGCTGGCGCCGACGGCGCAACGAATGGGGCAGAGGTTCGGCGCAGCCGCCTCGATCCAGATCGCCATGATCGCACTGTTCGCCGGCTTGCTGATGCGATGGTGGGGCGATCATCTCTGGGCGCTGTATGGCGGCACACTCTTCGCCGGCTTCGGCATCGCGGTGGCCGGCACCCTGCTCCCCCGCCTGGTCAAAGGGGTCTTCCCGCCAGAACGCACCGGGACGATCACAGGCCTCTACATGCTCGCCATGATGGGCGGAGCTGCGGCCTCTTCCGCCCTGTCAGTGCCGTTGGCAGCGCGGCTCGGATCCTGGCAGGGTTCGCTGGCGTCCTGGAGCGTCCTCGCCGTGGTCGGGGCGCTGGCCTGGGCGCCGGTCACCCTGAGCATCTCGAGGTACAAGGCCGGCACCCCGGTTGAAGCCACCAACCATGGCCTGCCGTGGCGGCACCCCACCGCGTGGCTGATTGCGGCATACCTCGCCGTGCAGTCCTGGCAGTTCTACTCGAGTCTGGCCTGGATCGCTCCGTCCTACGTCGCCCGGGGCTGGAACCAGACGACGGCGGGCTTCCTGCTGTCGGTCTTCGGCGGCGCCCAGCTGGTCTCGGGCCTTCTGGGGCCGGTGCTCACGGACAGGGTCCACGACCACCGGGCCCTGCTGATGCCGGCCGCCGGTCTGGGACTCGTGGGTATGCTCGGCCTGCTTCTGGCACCCGATGCTGCCCCCTGGGTGTGGGTTGTCGTCCTCGGCCTTGGGCAGGGGGCCGCGTTCTCCCTCGCGCTGGTGCTGCTCGTGGACTACGCCGAGACCCCCGCCGGGAGCGGGCGACTCACCGCCATGACGTTCTTCGTGAGCTATACGATCGCGTCGTTCGGGCCCACGGTCACCGGAGCCCTGAGGGATCTCACCGGGACCTTTCAGGTGATATGGCTGCTCATGGCAGCGATGACGCTGGTCCAGATTGCCCTGGCGCAGCAGATGAGGCCAGACCTGCGCAAGGTGCCTTGACATCACGACGACAGAAGCCCCTCATCGCGGGCGCAGAGAGCTCAGCCAGTGGGTCGAGGGCGGCTGTGGACCTGCACGAGTGCTGACAGACGCGCCGCCTCTGCCCGGCCGAGGGCACCATCCGCCTTCTGGATCGCCATCACCGCAACGGTATCGGTGTCATCGAGGTCAACCCTCACCCATGGCGCCCCACCTCCGAAGAGCACATCGACGATCTGTTCCCACTCAAGGGTGCGGGTCGTGATCAGGTTCCGGACCACCAGGCCCTGCGTGGACGGGACTGCCCGGATCGTGGCATAGCGCCAGAGGAACGCCGAGATGGCGACGCCGCAGCCGACGAGAAGCAGGCGGTCGGGCACGTCCCAGCCACCAAAGAGCGGGTCCACCCGCGGCAGCGAGATCGCTCCGCCGGCAAAGATGAGCAAGGACAACACCGCCATCGTCAAGGCGACCCGACGACCGCGCCGGGGGCGGAAGACGGCATACGGGTCAGGCAGGGCCGGGGCGGTGCCCGGCGCGCGGGGCATCAGAGCCGGCAGGCCGCGATGTCGGTGACCAGAATGGCCCGGGCGCCGAGTTCGTAGAGCTGGTCCATCACCTGGTTCGTGCGATTCCGTGGGACCATCGATCGCACCGCGACGTAGCCCTTGTCGTGCAGCGGTGACACCGTCGGCGACTCCAGCCCTGGCGTCAGCGCACAGGCCTGCTCCACCAGCTCGACGGACACGTCGTAGTCCATCATCACGTAGCTGTGAGCGGTGATCACGCCTTGGAGCCGCCGGGTCAGGATGTCCAGCGCTCCCTGCTCCGGGGTGTCCCGGCGCTGGATCAGGACGGCTTCGCTGAGCAGGATCGGGTCACCGAAGATCTCGAGTCCTTGTTGGCGCAGTGTGGTCCCGGTCTCGACCACATCGGCGATCACATCGGCCACACCAAGGGTGATGGCCGTCTCGACCGCACCGTCCAGGCGGATGACCTCGCACCGGACACCATGCTCGGCCAGATGAGCGGTCACCAGCCCGGGGTAGCTCGTGGCGACCCGCTTTCCGTCGATGTCCTTGACGCTCGTGGCCACACCGGGCTTTGCGGCGTAGCGGAAGGTCGACGCGCCAAAACCGAGAGGTATCGACTCGAAGGCCGCGGCACCGGAGTCCAAAAGCAGGTCACGACCGGTGATGCCACCATCGAGGGTGCCGGCGCCGACGTAGACCGCGATGTCCCGGGGGCGCAGGAAGAAGAACTCGATGTCGTTGTCGACATCGGTCAGCACCAGCTCCTTGGGGTCGCGGCGGCTCCGGTAGCCCGCCTCACGGAGCATCTCGGCGGCGGCCTCGGACAACGAGCCCTTGTTGGGCACGGCGATTCGTAACATGTCATGAGTCCTTGCGTTGAAGACGGGCGCTCGGTCAGAGATAGGCGTAGACGTCGTCGAGCGAGATGTCAGCAGCAACCATCATCACCTGCACGTGGTAGAGAAGCTGGCTGATCTCCTCTGCAGTGCGCGCCTTGCCTTCGTACTCGGCGGCCATCCACACCTCGGCAGCCTCCTCCACGATCTTCTTGCCGATCGCGTGGACCCCGGCGTCCAACGCCACCACGGTGCCTGAGCCCGCAGGGCGGGTGGCAGCCTTGTCGGTCAGCTCGGCAAACAACTGGTCGAAGGTCTTCACGAGGGTCAGGTTACGGGGCCACCGGTCGCCGCCGCCCGCGCGTCCGTGGTGCGGACCCGGGCGGCCCCCAGCCCCCTCCCTTTTGGCCCGGATCGGGCCCTTCTAACACATACGTGATACAAAGTCCGGAACCAGCCCGTGGGGATCCGACCTTGATGGAGACAGGTGTAGGCATGACAGACAGCTCGCGACTTCGGAACAAGGCCTTGGCGGACAAGGTGATGACGGCCCAGGAGGCCGCCCAGTTCATCACGGCAGGCTCGAACGTCGGGATGAGCGGGTTCACCGGCGCCGGCTATCCGAAGGCAGTTCCCGCCGCCCTCGTTGATCGGATGACCGAGGCGAAGGCACATGGCGACCGATTTGCCGTCAGCGTCTGGACCGGCGCGTCGACGGCCCCAGAGCTCGACGGCGCGTTGGCTGCCGTCGAAGGCGTCGAGCTGCGGATGCCCTACCAGTCCGACCCGGTGAGCCGCGCCAAGATCAACGCCGGGCTGATGGACTACATGGACATCCACCTCTCGCACGTCGCCCAGATGGTGTGGGAGGGCTTCTTCGGGCACATGGACGTCGCCGTGATCGAGGTGTCCGGGATCACCGAGGACGGCGAGCTGATCCCGTCATCCTCCGTCGGCAACAACAAGACGTGGATCGACCAGGCCGACCACGTGATCCTTGAGGTGAACTCGGCCCAGCCCCGCGAGCTTGAGGGCATGCACGACATCTACTACGGCACTGCGCTGCCCCCCTTCCGCAAACCGCTGCAGATCACCAGCCCCTCGGACCGGATCGGGGTGCCTTACCTGCACTGTCCTCCCGAGAAGATCATCGCGATCGTGGAGACCAACAGCCCAGACCGCAACTCGCCGTTCAAGACGCCGGACGCCGACTCGAAACAGATTGCGGGCAATATCCTGGACTTCCTCACCCACGAGGTGAAGATGGGCCGGCTGCCCGAGACCCTGCTGCCGCTGCAGTCGGGTGTCGGCAACATCGCGAACGCGGTGCTGATGGGGCTTGACGAAGGCCCGTTCCGGCCGCTGACCTCCTACACCG
>JBBRZV010000018.1:0-52018 GCA_038236365.1 Actinomycetales bacterium
CGATCGGCCTCACGGAGCCCGAGGACCGCGGTTACGTGGGGTTCCTGCCGACCTACGCAGCGGTCGCGCACTTCCACGGCAGGCGCGGGAAGGCGTCACTGAGCAGCGTGCTCGCCGAGGCCGAGGAGTATGCCGAGCGCACCTATCCGTGGGTCCTGTCCAGGGGGCACCGGCTCACCACCAAACAGCGCACCGAGGCGGTGGCGGCCCTAGCCCGGCTGACCGGGCTCAGCGAACAGTACGTCGACCTTTCGAACCTGCGGGTGGAACACCTCCACTTCTTCGTCGAGCTGCTCCGTGGCGAACGGCTGGTGGTTGGCCGTCTCGACAGCCGCTTCACCGGGCCGACCGGCAACGGGGTCGCGGAGAAGATGGAGGCCGACCCGAGCATGGACGCGATGGCCGGCCCCTACGCCGCCGCGTGGAACCACTACGTGCGCGCTGAGCTCGGCTACGAGAACGACCTGCCGTACGAGCAGCTGTCGATGAAGGCCAGCGAGGAGTGGTCGTTCAAGGAGTTCGAGGGTCGGCCCGTCGACGTCAGCGACAAGCTGGCCCGCGCGATGCGCGCCAACCCGCACCTCAAGGTCCATGTCGCTTACGGCTACCTCGACGGCGCCACGCCCTACTACGCCGCGCAGGAGACCTTCGCCCATCTCGACGTGCCCACCGAGCTGCTGGCCAACATCGAGCACGCGTACTACATGGCGGGCCACATGATGTACGTCCACGAGCCGAGCCGGGTACAGCAGAGCAAGGACCTTTCCGCCTTCATCCGCCGGGCGTCGTCGCAGTAGGCCACGTCCAGCGAGCGTTCCGCGCTCGGTGCCGTTCTCACTGAGGCCCGGTCGTCACTACCCCAACAGCGGCACGCACCAGCACCAGGGTCAGATCAGTGACCAGGGCCAGGGGCTCACCGCGTTCTATCGCGCGCATTGCGGCCTCGATGACACCACCCAACAGCTGCGCCGTGAGCCGCAGCTCAGACACCCCGAGCATCTGCAACGCATCCAGCAGGGGCGCGGCCTGCTCGCGGTGCAGCTCGCGCAGCCGCGCCAGGCACTCGTCAGGCAGCTGGGCGGCGGCCAGCGCCGCGGCCGGACGGTGGGCGCCGTCGGCCGTCAGCCGCAGCGTCTCGCGCACGTAGGCGTCGAGGGTCTCCGCCGGCCCGTTGGCCCCCTCAAGGGCGGCCCGCAGCGACTCGTTCGCACGTGGAAACACATCTTCAATGACGGCCGCGAGGATGTCGGCGCCCGAGGAGAAGTACTGGTACACACTCGGTCGGGCGAGCCCAGCGGCAGCGCCCACGGCCGCGGGCGTCACCGCACTCACTCCTCCACTGACGAGCAGCTCGGTCGCCGCGTGAAGCAGCGCATCCCGCTGGCGCACCCGATGCTGGGCGACGGTCGGGGCCGAGATCTTCGGCATACCCCTCATTTCCGTTGGTGGGCCCACCGAGGGCCCAGTTTCCGACAGGTGCGACGTGGTCTTATGATGCTGACAGTTCTGTCAGCATCATAGCGTTTACCAGCGAAGAGCCAGAGATCAGGATCAAGACCGTGACCGAGGCGCCCACCAGCCCGACTGTCGATCCAGTGCTGAACCCCAAGCGCTGGAAAGCGATGCCGATCATCGCGCTCGCCGTGTCGATCATCATCATGGACGCGACGATCGTCAACGTGGTGCTCCCCGTGTTGATCCGCGACATCAACCTGACCGCCTCCGACGCCGAGTGGATCAACTCGGTATACGCCCTGGTCTTCGCCTCGCTGCTCATCACGGTGGGCCGGGTCGGCGACATCTTCGGACGTCGCCGTCTGCTCATCATCGGCATCCTCATCTTCGGCCTGGCGAGCGTCCTGGCGGCCCTCTCGTACTCCGGCACCACGTTGATCGCGGCCCGCCTTCTCCAGGGGGTCGGCGGAGCGATGATCCTGCCCGCGACACTCTCTACGGTCAACGCGCTCTTCCATGGGCGCGAGCGGGGGATCGCGTTCGCAATCTGGGGCTCAACCATCGGTGGCATGGCGGCCGTCGGGCCCGTCGTCGGCGGATGGCTGACCACCAGCTTCACCTGGCGCTGGGCGTTCCTGATCAACATCCCGCTCGTGCTGATCGTCCTGGCCGGCACGCTGCTCTGGGTTCCCGAGACAAAGGATGAGCGTTCCGAGCGCCAGGTGGACTTCCTCGGGGTCGCCCTCTCGATCGCCGGACTGGGCGGCATCGTCTTCGCCCTGATCGAGGGCCAACGCTACGGCTGGTGGGCAGCCCTCGAGCCGCTCACCATCGGCGGCTTGAGCTGGACCTGGTCGATCTCGCCAGTGCTCGTCTCATTCATCCTCGGCCTGCTCCTGATGACCACTTTCGTGATTGTCGAGCGGGCAAAGGCACGCCATGGCAGACCGGCGCTGCTCGACCTCTCACTTCTGGGCATCCGAAGCTTCAGGTACGGCGCCATCGCTGCGCTGATCGTGGCGCTGGGCGAGTTCGGGATGCTCTTCGCGCTGCCGCTGTTCCTGCAAGGTGCACTCGGGTACACGGCACTGGAGACCGGATGGCTGATTCTTGCCCTGGCAATCGGAACCTTCCTCATCTCCGGGGCGACACCGCAGCTCACCCAACGCCTGGGTGCCCGGACGGTGGTGCGCACCGGGCTCTTCCTGGAGGCCGTCGCCATCACCGGGCTCGGCTTCACCATCAGCCTCACCGCGAGTGCGGGGGCTCTGGCCGGCTGGCTGTTCCTCTACGGGGCGGGTGTGGGCATGGCCACCGCCCAGCTCACCAGCGTCATCCTGATCGATGTCCCGGTCGCCCAGAGCGGGCAGGCCTCCGGCCTGCAGAGCACTGTTCGCCAGCTGGGTGCCGCACTCGGGGTCGCGGTGCTGGGCACGCTTCTCGTCACGACCCTGGGCATCGCGACTGCCAACAACCTCAGCTCCGTGCCAGGGCTCAGCGCCCCGGCCGAGAAGCAGGCCACCGCCATAGTCTCGGGCTCGGCCGGCGCGGCGATTCCTGGGCTGGGAGCGTTACCCAGCGGTCAGCCGATCCGGGCCGCGGCCGAGTCCGCCATGGTGACCGCGGCAAGGGTCACCACTCTCAGCGCGGCCGCCATCATCCTTCTCGGGCTGCTGGCGACCATCGCGATTCCGGCCGTGCGAAGCGAGGACGATGACGCCTCTGTGCTCGCCTTGGAGTAGGCCGATCCGCCTGTGACCGCATCAGAGTGACCGAAGCGCAGTGTCGAGGGCGCTCATGAGCTCGGTCACACGGTTGCCGCTCGATGGGGCTGCGGGGTAGCGCCTGAGCACCGCAACAAGAGCAGGCGTCGCTCGCTGGCGAGCGTTCTCAATCTGCGCGGCTCCAACACTTTCGGCTCCGCCAGCGGCCAGCTCCGTGGCGCGCGCTGCGTGGGCTGCGGAGCCAAGGATGTGCCTGACCTGAGTCGATTTCGCGAGAGGGTGCGAGTAGGCGGCAGCTGCCGCATGGCCCGCGGCGCGTGCCGCGTGACGAGCGGCCTCCGTCGTCGCTTCCCGCTCAGCCTCATGCGCTGCCAAGGCGCTGGTTCGCTGCAACATCGTGCGCTCGGCTCCTGGCCGAGAGACCCGGGAAGTTACTGCTACTCACCACCATGGGCCACCCCCACCCTCATCCTCGGCACCGCCGCGGTCGTCGCTTCATTCAGTACTGGGACTGACCGCTGCCGGACTCGGCTACCTCTACCCTCCGGCCGGGTCACCAAGGCCACCCAATCTCCCCTGAGCGCACGTTCGCGAGACTAGAGGAGGGGCGCCAGCTCCCGACGCACCCGCAGCCCACCCACGACGTCCGTAGAGGACCGGCAATCGAGACGGCCCTACAGGTTCAGAAGGTTGTCGCACGTGTGCAACTGACCGTCGGTCCCGGTCCAGGTCAGCGTCGCGCGCCGGCTAGCGAGGCTCGCATTCAGGGACGCGATGTGCGCACCGTGGGTCCAGGTCAGGCTGATCCGGTCCTCCTGCCCTCCCACGGCGCAGGTCCCGGCGAACGCCGGGTGGGTATTGCGGTGGCGAATGAGCCCGAGGAGTGCGACCACCACGGGACGAGTCAGGTCCCGGTCGATCTCGGCACGCGTGTAATGGTGGCGGTTGATGTCCCGGCCGACCCCGGACCGGCCGAGCAGGTCCATGTCGTTTCCCCCTGCGAGCAGGCCGACGTAGTAGACCTGCGGAATCCCGGGGGTGAAGAACTGGATGGCGCGGGCGAGCAAGAAGGATGCGTCGTCGCGGCCGAGGGCGTCGTAGTAGGTGCAGTTGACCTGGTAGACATCTACGTTCGACGCGGCCCACCCGGTTGCCTGCCGCGACTGCCCTCCGGAGTGCACGTGGATGCCCTCGACCAGCGCGTGCACCTGCTCGGGCGTGAGCAGGCCAGGGCGGCCTTCGCCCATCTGGTCGGGGCCCACGTCGATCATCCCGATCCCGTCGTGGGTGTCCAGCACGGTCACGGCGTTTGTCGGACGCACTCCCAGCCAGCGGCGCAAGGGTGCGGCATCACCGGTGTACAGCGAGTGCAGCAGCAGCGGTGGCAGGGCGAAGTCGTACACCCGGTCAACTGCCGCCCCGATGGCGATCTGTCGCTCGAAATGAGTGTGAATCTCCACGAGCACCAGCAGGCCGAGCTGGCGGGCCCTGGCGGTGAGCTCGTCGATGAACGCCAACGTGTGCGCCGTCATGAAGGACGATGTGCCGGCCGTCTTGATCGCATAACCCACCGCATCCAGGCGCACCATCGAAACGCCCCCCTCGGCGAGCGTGGTCAGCACCCGGTCCAGGTAAGCCGTGCCCGCCGGGTTCGTCAGGTTCAGGTCAACCTGCTGGCTGGTGAAGGTCGTCCACACCAACCGCCGCCGCTGCCCCAGCGTCATGGCCGTGAACGGCAGGCCCGGACGTGGGCGATAGATCCCCACCAGCTCGGCCTCGTCTGCTCCGCCGGGGTACACATCGCTCATCGTCAGGAACATCTGTGCGTGCGGTGAGGCGTCCCCGTTGGCCAGCACGTCCCGGAACTCCGCGGAGTCGGCAGAGACGTGGTTGACGATGAGGTCGACCATCAGCGCGTACTCCTGCGCCAGAGCACGCACGTCGTCCCACGAGCCGAGCCGGGAGTCGACCTCGGTGTGGTCCACAGGATCGAAGCCAGCATCCGCACCGTCGAACGGGGTGAAGAACGGCAAGATATGCACCCCGCCGAAAAGACCTGCCAGCGGACCGTCCAAGACCTCGCTTAGGGCAGCAAGGCTGCCCCCTAGCCGGTCCGCATAAGCGATCAGCTGGACGCCAGGATTTTGCATCTCCCCTGCGCCTGCGACTCCCATAGCCCAACATCCTGCCAGTCATCTACCGGGCGACGGGCGCATCTTCGTCGATCAAGACCAAGGCTTCATGGTTGTGCATCGCCGACCTACAGTGCAGGCAGGCAACTTTCGCTGCAGGCGGGCATACTGAAAGTGTGTCTGTGAACGACCCGCGAGTGACAGGCGAAACGACCGGTGCTCTCACCGTGCGGCCATTGGACGTGCATACGTGGCCAGCGTTTGCCCGGCTGGTGGAGGCGAACAATGGCGTGTGGGGCGGCTGCTGGTGCATGGGCTTCCACGTCAAGGTAGGCAAGGGGCGCACCCCCGCGCAGAACCGGGCCGAGAAGGAGCAACGCGTACGGGAGGGCCGCACCCACGCAGCGCTCGTCCTCGACGGCGACCAGTGCCTGGGCTGGTGCCAGTTCGGATCCCCGGGGGAGCTGCCCGAGATCAAGAGCAGGCGCCGCTACGAGCAGGGCCTCACAGCCCTCCCTGACTGGCGCATCACGTGCTTCTTCACCGGCAAGGGCCGACGCGGCCGCGGCGTCGCCGACGCCGCACTCGGTGGGGCGCTGACCGAGATCGCTGGCCACGGAGGCGGCACGGTCGAGGGCTACCCGGAGGAGACCGACGATCGCACGCTCTCGGGGTCGTTCCTGCACACCGGTTCGATGGCGGCCTTCGAGAACCACGGATTCGCACGTACACGACTGATCTCCCCGCACCGCTGGGTGGTCACTCGTGCGGTTCACCCGGTATGACGCGTCCGAGCGCGCACGCGCGGGCGCGGCCCAGGTTCGTCCACGCCTGCGCCGCCCTTGAGGCTATGAGAGCTAGCGGGGACTCTGACGGTCAAGCGCCCTCAACGAGTCCTGGAAACCAAGCGTCGAGTACCGATAGTTGAACTAGCCCGCGTCCTGGAAGAAGATGACGACCTTGCCGTCCGCGTTCGCGTAGGCGGGCATCCCATACCAAGTCTCGGGCGAGAGCTCGGGGGCGGTCGCGGTCACCATCACGTGCACCCGCTCGGCGGGCGCACGAACCTCTGGCGCCATCTTCGCGATGCTCTCGAGGACCGCTTGCAGTCCGTCGGCCCTCTTGGCGCCCTTCTTGCCCTCGGCGCGCAGCTCGGTGGCACGCTCCTTCATCGCGGCCCGCTCGTCGGCACTGAAACCGTCGGAGTCACTTTCGACTTTTCTTGCAGGCATTCTCAGGGTTCCTTTCGACTCTCATCGGCTCGGCGTGATGCCGACCTTCCGCAAGAAGGCTAGGCCCGGCCACACCAGGGCGCTTCTCGATTCCTGATCGGATTGGGAGCCAGCCGGGGCGCTGGAGCAGTGGGCGCCCCCACCAGGGAACGTCAGACTGCGCGATGTCCTGGGGTTGATGTGCAGGGCGCGATCGATAATCACCTTCAGGCGAGGACTGCCTTATACCGGTTGGTTGCCTCGGTTCCGAGCAGCCAGTGCGCGCAGAAGCAGGACGTTGACAATCGCAGCGACGGTCAGGGCGAGGATCCCGAGGATAAAGGTGGTGATCGTGAACCAGGCTGCGGGCATCCCTGCGCTGACGCTTGTGAGCATGCGTCCATCGGGAGCGAACGTCGCAGACCCTGAGTTGCTCGATGGGTTCGCTGCGGGGATCAAGGCCAGGAGGCCATACACGACGTAGTAGCAAGGCACCACCACCATGCTTGTCGGGACGGTGAGCAGAGCAGCGAACAGGATGGGCCAGGCGGACTGCTCGGTGAACCCCACTGCGGCGATCAATGCGACGGCCGCGACGTAGAGCGATGACCTCACCGAGAGCCGGACATTCGGGACTCCCGCAATCTTCACCAGTGGATCATCTCGGCTCTGATGCCCGGAGTCGAGTGTCAGGTGCGGCAGGGCCGCCAACGAGGTCCGGCGGCGGGCTGGAACGCGGCCTCGCTTACGCGCTGATCGGTCCGCAGCGCGGCATACGTGCTGGTTACGGCGGAACTCAGGCAGCTCTCAATAATTAGTGGCGTTCCTGAAGTTTCCGGGAGTGTTTGTCCTACTGTGTGAGCATGTCCCTTCTCGCGGACGACGAAGCGGAGCTGCGGGCTGCCTACACGGCCACCAGAGGTCTCCTGCGAACGCGCGATGCTCTCGAGGCCCAGCACATTGTGCTCAAGTTGTGCCGCGCTCTGGGCGCCGACGTGGCCACTGCCGACGCGGACCTGCCGGACTCGGTGCCGATGGATATTTCCCTGGGTGAAGGGGAGCCACTCCTCCCCATCACCGGCGATCCTCGAGTCCGGTCTCTGCTTTCCCGTTATCTGGTGCCAGCCGTATCGGATGCCCGCGCGATCGTGGAGAGCGGGCTGTCCTCGGAACGGCTCGTCCAGATGGCGACGATCGACACGCTGACCGGAGTCTGGAGCCGCGCGTCCCTCACCTACGCGGTCAACCACACGTCCCCGGGGGACTGCGTCTCAATGATCGACCTCGACCATTTCAAGAACGTCAATGACACACTCGGCCACGACGCTGGTGACGCCGTCCTTGCGTCCTTCGCTGCGCACCTACGCTCAGGCGTCCGCGATCGGGACATGGTGGGTCGATTCGGTGGCGAGGAGTTCGTGGTGGTGTTTCCGGCCACGACCATTGAGGGTGCGTACGACGTCCTGATCCGGTTACGCGCATCGTGGCAGACGACATCCATGCTGCCGATCACCTTCAGTGCGGGGATCGCCGCCGTGACCGTGCCCCACGGTGATCGCGAGCCCGCGGGCCAGACAGCGTTGAAGTCCGCCGACGCCTTGATGTACGCCGCCAAGTCCGCGGGACGCGATCGGGTGGAGTGCCAGCAGAACCCGACACTCGACAGCGCGCCCACCGAGAAGACAGAGGCATGAGTACGTCGACGTCTCTTCCGGACCACACGGACGTCGAGAACCCCCTCGGCCTCTACCTCGCCGCATTGCACGCAGGCGAGCGCCGGCAGGCAATCGACGTCGCCGTGTCACTACTCCAGCAGGGGATCAGTGCGGAGCGTGTCGTGACAGACCTCTTGGCGCGCGCCCAGGCCGAAGTGGGTCAGGGCTGGCAGGAGGCGCGCTGGAGCGTCGCGGCTGAGCACCGCGCGTCAGCAATCACCGAGTCCGCGCTGCTCGCGGTGATCAGCAGCGCGATGCGCGCACCGGGAGCCGTCGAAGAGGGTATCCGCGGCCGGGTCGTCATCTCCTGCAGCGAAGGCGAGTGGCACATGTTGCCGGCGCAGATGGCCACGGAGGTCCTTCGCCTACGCGGCGCCGACGTCTCCTTCATCGGCCCGTCGGTCCCGGCCGATGAGCTCGCTGGTTTCATCGGTGACGATCCGCCTGCTGCGGTGGCCATCACGTGTTCGATGTCGATGTCCCTGGTCGGAGCATGGCGGTCGATCAGTGCCTTGCGGGCTCTGGGCATGACTGTGGTGTGCGGGGGGCGCGGGTTCGGACCTGACGGTCGATGGGGACTCGCCCTGGGTGCGGACTGTTGGGCACCCGATTTCTCCGTAGGGGCCGACCTCATGTTGTCCGCCGTCCACGAGCCGGCACCGGCCCCGCGCGAGGCGGCCGGTACAGAGGATGCGGTCACCGAGGTGCGTCTTCTTCGTCGTGACCACGAGACGCTGGTTGAGCAGGCGACCCAGGCTGCCTTTCTCCTGTGGCCGCGGATTCGCAAGAGTGACGCTGCAATGCGAGCCACGCGTGACGACCTGGCTTTCACTCTGCAGATCGTCGCGGCGGCCACGCTGGTTGAGGATCGAGAACTGGTCGTCGACTACATCCGCTGGTTCGAGAAGGTGCTCACGGCTCGCACGCTTCCCATCGCCTTTGTGCCCAGCGCCTTCGACCTGCTCCTGGACGTCCTGCCCTTGGGGCTCCCGCGTGCCCGCGAGATGGCTCAATACGGAAGGGACTCCTGCGCCGGGTCAACGCTCGACACGGAGTACAGCCCAGAGAGCAGTTGAACCCTCAGCGCCATTGGTATGGAACGAGATTCACGAGCGCCACCAGGAGGAAGAGAACGCTCAGATAGGTGATCGACAGATGGAACAGCCGCCCGGACTGAGCCGGGCGCCCTTCTCGGACTCTGCGCTTGAGTGCATAGGCCTCTCGCAGGAACAACGCTCCCATCGCGGACGCGGCGACGGCATAGCCCAGCCAAGACTTATCGAACAGCGGACCTGAGTGGGCGACCGGCCACAGCAACAACGAGGTTGCGACCATGGCCCAGGAGTACGCAACGATCCTGGACGCGACGACCTCCTCTGTCGCCACGACAGGAAGCATCGGGACGCGGGCGGCAACGTAGTCCGCCTTGAACTGCATCGCCAGGGCCCAGAAGTGGGGCGGCGTCCACAAGAAGACAATGAGGAACAGAACCACTGGCGCCCACGCCAGGCTGCCGGTCACCGCAGTCCAGCCGATCAGCACCGGCATACATCCTGCTGCGCCTCCCCACACGATGTTCTGGGAGGTGCGGCGCTTGAGCAGCCGTGTGTAGACCAGCACGTAGAAGGCGATCGCGGCCGCTGCGAGGCCAGCGCTAAGGGCATTGGTTGTCAGCCACAGGACCGTCAAGGACAGCGCGCCGAGGGCAAAACCGAAGACGAGCGCGCTCTGAGGACTGACCGCGGAATGGTTGAGTGGGCGATCCTTCGTCCGCACCATGAGGGCATCGATATCACGGTCGTAGTAGCAGTTCAGTGCATTCGCGCTCCCCGCTGCCAGCGTCCCGCCAACCAGGGTTGCAGCCACCAGACCGATTGAGGGCAGCCCGCGCGCCGCCAACATCATGGCCGGCACAGTCGTGACCAGGAGAAGCTCGATGATCCGGGGCTTGGTCAAGGCCACGTAGGCCCGGACCAGTGTCAGCAACGTCACCAGCTGTGACGGACCCACGCCTAGCCCACCTCGGCGCTTCGCGGTATCAACCATTCTCACTCTGCTCCCTGGAAGCATTGTTGCAGCCGGATCGGCAGGTGCAATGTACCGGCAACAGGTCCTCCCCGGGAGTCAGCATTGGCCGGCTGCCCTTGTTGCCGCGGACAGGACCCAGGTATCTGATCCTCAGTCGAAATTACCGGATGACCGCAGGCATGGTGGGCCCGTCCAGGGTCTCGGTCACCACTCATGGACGCCAAGCCTCTTCACGAGGACTGACTGCAGGATGGCAATCGTGCCTCGGGCAAGGCGCCATGGTGACATGTCACGACATGTGGAAACCAGGGCGCGACAATGTGTCCACGCGCACCCCGACCGCTACGAACGACGCTGTGCCGACTCGCTTTTGGCGAGATGGCCCTTTGTGTTCTCCCCCCTGGTGTGCGACGAGGCAGGTAACCTCGTCGTGCCACGTCAGGATGCGATGCTGGCCCCTCCGAGGAGGTTGCGCACCTCGGACTCGATGTAGCGGCGGTGTCCACCGAGGGTGCGCAGGGAGGTGAGCTTCCCGGCCTTGGCCCATCGGGTGACGGTCTTGGGGTCGACACGGAACAGTGAAGCTACCTCGGCCGGGGTCAACAGGGCCTCAGCTTCAACGGGGCGGCTGGTCATGATTCCTCCGAAGGTGCAGAGATCTGGAAATGTCCATTTTGGGCTATCTGATCGAAATATGGAACACCACAGACGGGCCATATCCAGATATCCGAAATGACTAGTCACTTTGGGCTATGCCACATGGGCAGGGCCGCACCCTCATGGCGGCCCGCCCGGCATAGGCTGAAAACTGCGCGACGTCCGCGCAAGGGTTCGACCCAGGGAGCCGCCATCGTGTCCGTCTCATCGTCGTCCGCCTCGACATCGCCTTCCTGAATGTCACCGCAGGCACTGCCCGTCTCACCGCTGGGCCACGAGCAGGTCACGTTCTGCCACGACAAGGAGACCGGTCTGCGGGCGATCATCGCCATCTACTCCACAGCATTGGGGCCGGCGCTGGGTGGAACGCGCTTCTACCCCTATGAGTCGGAGGAGGTCGCCCTGCAGGACGCGCTCCGGCTCTCCCGTGCCATGGCCTACAAGAACGCGGTGGCTGGCCTCGACCACGGGGGCGGTAAGGCCGTGATCATCGGCGACCCGACAACGGACAAGAACGAGGCGCTGCTCCGCGCCTACGGCCGGTTTGTCGAGAGCCTGGGCGGCCGATACGTCACCGCCGCCGACGTCGGCACCTACGTCGCCGACATGGACGTGGTTGCCAAGGAGACCCGCTACGCGACTGGCCGCACCGAGGCGAACGGCGGTGCCGGAGACTCCTCCGTCCTTACGGCATACGGCGTCTTCCAGGGGATGCGCGCCAGTGCAGCTCACGTCTGGGGCACGCCCAGCCTGGCCGGCAGGACCGTTGGTATTGCGGGGGTCGGCAAGGTGGGCAGCCTCCTGAGCGGACTGGCACTGGACGACGGAGCCCGCGTAGTGGTCACCGATGTCAACAGCGCGTCGATCGAGGCGCTCGTGGTGGCCCACCCCGAGATCGAGGTCGCATCGGATGCATGGACTCTGGCGGGCTCTGAGCTGGATATCTACGCCCCGTGCGCACTCGGGGGCGCGCTCGATGACGCGACCGTCGAAGCGCTCAGCGCCAAGGTGGTGTGTGGGGCCGCCAACAACCAGCTCGCGGTCGAAGGCGCCGGCGGTACCGCTGAGGCCCTGATGGCTCGGGGCATCACGTACGCGCCGGACTTTCTGGTCAATGCCGGCGGCGTGATCCAGGTCAGCGACGAGCTCCACGGGTTCGACTTCGCCCGAGCCAGGCAACGCACGAAGGGCATCTTTGACGCGACCGCCTCGGTGCTGAGGGTCGCGGCGGACCAGGGAATCTCGCCAGCGGTGGCTGCGGACCGCCTTGCCGAGCAGCGGATGGCACAGGTCGGAAGCAACCGGATCTGGCTCCCTGCGCACTGATCCGGAAAGCTTGGCCCCCGGTCCTCCGGAACTTGCTTTCACCGTGTAGCGTTGGTCCTACGAAATACGAGATTCCCGGGACCGCTCCGTGAAGACTCTGATTCACTCCTGAATCGGGTCCAAGCGATGCCGCCCCGGCAGACGCGCGAGGGGGTCGATGCCATGGGGCGCGGCCGGTCCAAAGCCAAGCAGACCAAAGTTGCTCGTGAGCTGAAGTACTACAGCCCGAGCACTGATTTGCATGCTCTAGAACGAGAGCTGCACGGACCGTCGAGATTCGACAGCCGGCCGGAGCGTGTCGCTGACACCCCTGCGTCAGCCGAGGATGACGACGACCATGACGCCTGGGCCTCGGGCGAGAGCTAACCAAGCCTGATCCCCTGGGCCCCACCCCGCGCCGATCCTTGGGCAAGGGGCGATCGTCAGTGCCGGTGAGTGCCCACGACCTGCACCGATCCACCATCAACACCCTTGGCGCCCCGGACAACCGGGGCACCCTCCCGTATCGGTGTCTTGGCCAGGCCAGTGACCTGGCCAAGCAGCCAGGACTCGATGCCCTTGGCCCTCAAGGTGGCAGTAGCGACGTCCACCTGATCGGCCGGTAGGACCGCCACGAAGCCTATGCCCATGTTGAGCGTTCGTTCGAGGTCGGCCATCGGCACGTGACCGAGTTCGCGCACCACCTCGAAGACCGCGGGCGGGGACCAGGTTGAGCGGTCGACCAGGGCGAAGGCATCCGGCGGCAGCACGCGGGCGAGGTTCGCTGCCAAGCCTCCCCCCGTCACGTGGCTCAGGGCATGGACGTCGATGCCGCTGGTGCGGGTCAGAGCCAGCAGGTCCCGGGCATAGACCCGCGTGGGCTCGAGCAGCTCCTCTCCCAGTGTCCGCCCGAACTCGGCCACTTGCCGGTCAAGCGCCCACCCGGCGGAGGCAAAGACCCTGCGTACCAACGAGTAACCGTTGGAATGCAGCCCCGACGAGGCCAATGCCACCACTGCATCCCCGGCGACCACGCGATGGGGACCCAGGATGTCGGCATACTCCACCACGCCTGTTGCTGCGCCCGCGCAGTCGTACTCGTCGGGCTCCATCAGGCCTGGGTGCTCGGCCGTCTCCCCGCCGATCAGGGCTGCGCCCGCCTGCTCGCAACCGGCCGCGATACCGGACACGATGGCTGCGATCCGTTCGGGCAGCACCTTGCCGGTGGCGATGTAGTCGGTCATGAACAGCGGCTCGGCGCCGCACACCACGATGTCGTCGACCACCATGGCGACCAGGTCGAGACCGATGGTGTCGTGCTTGTCCATGGCCTGGGCGATGGCAACCTTGGTCCCCACGCCGTCGGTGCTCGTTGCCAGGACCGGATGCGTCATCCGGGCCAGTACGGTGGCGTCGAACATTCCGGCGAAGCCACCCAGCCCGCCCAGAACCTCAGGACGCTGCGCCCGCCGGATCGAGGCCTTCATCAGCTCGACCGCGCGGTCACCGGCCTCGACGTCCACACCGGCGCCGGCATAGGTGATGGATTGGTGTTCAGAGGGCATGGTTCAGTCTCCGGGTCGTGACGGTATGACGGGTGGCCGGGTCGGCACGATCCCTAGGTTTGCGACCACTATGAGTGCACGGTCCCTAGGTTTGGCATCATCTCGGGTGCACCGTCCCTAGGTTTGCGAGTCAGGGACGTGTGAGAGCGTCATCGGCGCCGCCGGACATGCCCGTGCCGACACCCTCAGCGTCGTGACGCCCGGGGTTACGGCTCTCCAGGCCCGGCAGCACCTCGAGGAAGTGCTTGCCCAACAGGCTCGACTCGGGCAGCTCGATCGGGTAGTCACCGGTGAAGCAGGCCGTGCACAGGCGCTCGCGCGGTTGGCCGGTCGCCTCCACCATGGAGTCCTCACTGATGTAGCCCAGGGTGTCGGCCCCGATGCTGGCCCGGATCTCCTCGACCTTCAGGCCGGTGGCGATCAGCTCGGCGCGGGTCGCGAAGTCGATGCCGTAAAAGCAGGGCCAGCGTACGGGCGGGCTGGAGATGCGCACATGGATCTCGGCGGCTCCGGCCTCCCGCAGCATCCGGATCTGGGCGCGTTGGGTGTTGCCGCGCACGATGGAGTCGTCGACGACGACCAGTCGCTTGCCCCGGATGACGGGCTCGAGGGCGTTCAGCTTCAGGCGGATGCCGAGCTGGCGGAGCGTCTGGCTCGGCTGGATGAAGGTCCGCCCGACATAGGCGTTCTTGACGAAGCCCTGCCCGTAGGGGATGCCGCTGGCCTCGGCGTACCCGATTGCCGCCGGGGTTCCGGACTCGGGCACCGGGATGACCAGGTCGGCCTCGACCGGGTGCTCCCTGGCCAGACGTCGCCCCATCTCGACCCGGGCCTCGTACACCGACCGGCCAGCGATGGTCGCGTCGGGACGGGCCAGATAGACGTACTCGAAGACGCAGCCCTTGGGGTCGGCCTCGGCGAAACGGTGGGAACGCAGACCCTGCTCGTCGATGACGATGAGCTCGCCCGGCTCGACCTCCCGGATCAGGCTTGCGCCCACGGTCGCGAGCGCCGCGGCCTCACTTGCCACCACCCAGCCGCGCTCCAGGCGACCCAGGACCAGGGGCCGGATGCCCTGCGGGTCGCGGGCGGCATACAGCGACTGCTCGTCCATGAACACGAAGCAGAAGGCGCCCTTGAGCCTTGCCAGCACGTCAAGGGCGGTGGTCTCCAGGCTGCGATCTGGGTCACCGGCGAGCAAGGCCGTGACCAGGGCGGTGTCGGTGGTGTTGCCCCGTGACAGCTCGCCGCCAAGGTCGCGGGCGAAGGAGTCGCCGTAACGCTCGTGGAGCAGGTCGCGCAGCTCGCCGGAGTTGGTGAGGTTGCCATTGTGGGCCAGGGCCACGGTGCTGTCGTCGGTGCCGCCCAGGGTCGGCTGGGCGTTCTCCCAGGTGCTGCCGCCGGTCGTGGAGTAGCGGCAGTGGCCGATGGCCAGATGGCCCTTCAGCGAGCCAAGGCTGGCCTCGTCGAAGACCTGCGAGACCAGGCCCATGTCCTTGTAGACCAGCAGCCGGTGACCGTCGCTGGCCGCGATACCGGCCGACTCCTGGCCGCGGTGCTGCAGCGCGTAGAGCCCGAAGTAGGTCAGCTTGGCGACCTCCTCGCCGGGAGCCCAGACTCCAAAAACCCCACAGGCATCCTGCGGAGCTTTCTCGCCGGGTAGAAGGTCGTGGGTCAGTCGCCCATCGCCGCGTGCCACGTGGGCAAGTCTCCCACAGGACTGGGGTCGGCCTGGTTCAGGACCGCGTGTCGAGCAGGAGGGCGATCACGGCCCCGGCCAGGACGCCAAGTCCGGCGAAGATGAGGCCGATGAAGCCAACAGCGGCCGATGCGTCGTAACTGATCGCGGCCGGGCCGAGGACACTCACCAAGAACCCGACGAAAAGACCGATCAGGCCACCGGTGGTCAGGAACGCCGCGAAGTTCGGTCTCCTGCGGATCTTGCGGGGCTGCTGGCTCACGACACCACGATATTCCACGCACCAAACCTAGGGAGTTTGCGCTCACCGGAGCACCAAACCTAGGGAGTTTGCGCTCACCGGAGCACCAAACCTAGGGAGTTTGCACGCGCGGAGTAGCCAAATCTAGGGCCTTGCCGCCGGCGCAGGACTTGTGCGACAACCCATCCGCAGACGCGATCGTCCCGAATACCGTTCATGGGCCTACTCACCGCACGACTGCCAAAGCTTTCCAAACGCACAGGGGGCTCCCCACTGTGGGGCCACGTTGCGACGGGCATGCTGGCAGCCATCGGCGGTATCGCGGCCGCCCACCTGGTCGCCGGACTGACCAACCCTGCCGCGTCACCGGTGCTCGCCGTCGGGTCGGTAGTCATCGACGCCACCCCGACGCCGGTCAAGGAATTTGCGGTCGCCCAGTTCGGTACGGCGGACAAGCCGATCTTGTTGGCCAGTGTCACGCTCGTCACCCTCGTCGCCGCAGGGATCGCCGGTGCGCTGTCCAGGCGCAGGGTGTGGGTCGGCGTCGGGTTCATCCTCGTCCTGACCGGTCTGGCCACGGCGGCAGCCGCCCTTCGACCCGTGGCGACCCCCGCGGACGCCATTCCGGGCGTCGTCTCTGCCGTCGTCGGCCTCGCGATCCTCCTGGGCCTGCATCGCGCCCTCACACGCCAGCCTGCGATGGCCGGTGAGCCAGGCCGAGAGTTGCCGGCGACGGCATACCCGACCTCACACGATGGGCGCAGGCAGTTCCTGATCGACGCCGCCGCGGTCACGGCAGGGGCAGCCGGCGCCGCGGCCTTCGGACAAAGGCTCTCGTCGGCGGGCTCCGGCCCGCAGGGCAAGCTCCCGACCCCGGCCGAAGGCGCTGTCTCCTTCCCCAAGGGGGTCGAGAGCCAGGTGCCGGGCATCACCCCTCTGCGGACCAGCAACGGCGCGTTCTATCGGGTGGACACCAACTTGACCATCCCCCGCGTCGATGCCGACCGCTGGCAGCTCCAGATCGACGGCATGGTCGACAAGCCGATGACGATCTCCTACCGGCAGCTGATGGCGATGCCGATGATCGAGCGGGACATCACGCTCACCTGCGTCAGCAACGAGGTCGGCGGGGGCTACGTCGGCGGAGCTCGCTGGCAGGGGGTTCGCCTGGCCGACCTGCTCGACCGGGTCGGTGTGCGAACCGGGGCCGACCAGCTGCTCAGCACTGCGGTGGACGGGTTCAAGATCGGCACGCCCATGGAGGTCGTCCGCGACGGCCGCGACGCCATGATTGCCGTTGGCATGAATGGCCAACCGCTGCCAGCCATCCACGGGTTCCCCGCCCGGATCGTCACCCCAGGCCTCTACGGCTTCGTCAGCGCGACCAAGTGGCTGAGCAAGCTGACCGCAACGACCTATGCCAAAGACGTGGCCTACTGGACCGCACGCGACTGGGCCACCGACGCGCCGATCAAGGTGTCCTCACGCGTGGACACCCCCCGGCCGCTGTCGACGATCAAGGCGGGCCCGACCGCAATCGGCGGTGTCGCGTGGGCTCAGCACATCGGCATCGCCTCGGTCGCGGTGAGCATCGACGGGGGCCCATGGCAAAGGGCCACGCTCGGACCGGATGTCGGCCTCGACTACTGGCGCCAGTGGTACCTGCCCTGGAACGCCACCTCTGGCCGGCACACCTTGAAGGTGCGTGCCACCGACCATACGGGGGCCCTGCAGCTCTCCCGACGCGCCAAGCCGTTCCCCAACGGCTCGACCGGCCTCCAGGAGGTTGTCGTGTTCGTCGCATGAAGACGCTTTGAAAGAGGTCGCGGCACAAGGCAATCCGCTCCAGCGGATGCTCCGAATGTCCAGTACAAGACCACACCCACGAAGATCCAATCAACAAGGAGACACCATGAACTTCCGTCACCGCGGCATCGTCGCCGCAATCGCCCTCGCAGTCCCGCTGGGTCTCGCCGCCTGTGGCAGCTCCAGCACTACAGCATCCAGCGCACCCGCCGCATCAAAGAGCATGGCGGCCCCGACCTCCAGCGCTGCTGCACAAGCCGACCCGGCAGCCGCTGTCTTCGGCTCGGGCTGCGCAGCTGTGCCGAAGGACGGCAAGGGCAGCTTCAACGGCATGGCCACCGACCCGGTTGCCACCGCCGCCAGCAACAACCCGCTGCTGAAGACCCTGGTCACTGCCGTGGGCGCCGCTGGTCTGGGCGACACGCTGAACACCACGCCGGACATCACCGTCTTTGCGCCGGTCGACTCCGCGTTCGCCAAGCTGCCGCCGGCAGCACTCAAAGCCGCATTGGCCGACCCCAAGGGCCTGCTCACGAAGATCCTGACCAACCACGTGGTCAAGGGCAAGATCACCCCCGCAATGCTCGATGGTGACCACAAGACCCTGGAGGGCGGCACCCTCAAAATCACCGGCTCGGGTGACTCCTACAAGGTCAACGGCAGCAACATCATCTGCGGCAACGTGCCGACTGCGAATGCGACGGTCTACATCGTCGACGGCGTCCTGCTCCCGTCCTGACACCCGGGACCTGGCTCCGACACCGACCGATAGCGCATCATGGTTCACATGACTCTGGTCCCCGAGGGCGAGCTCGCCTCTACCTCGGGGACCACCGCGCCTTCGGCCAACTCGGAGCTGGGTGAGCTCCTGAAGGCGTGCTCCCTCGGGGAGGAGGCTGCGTTCGCGAGGCTGTATGACGCGACGGCAGCCCGGCTGTTCGGTCTGGTTCTTCGCATCGTGCGGGATCGGGCCCAGGCCGAGGAGGTCACCCAAGACGCCTATCTCGACATCTGGCGCAACAGCTCCAGGTTCGACCCCGGTCGCGGCAGCGCACTGAGCTGGCTGATGACGATCGGACACCGGAAGGCGGTGGATCGGGTGCGTTCAGCAGAAGCGGCACGGCGCAGGGACACGGCGTACGAGGCCCGTGACCAGGGCGCCCTGTTCGACCAGACTGTCGAGCAGGCCCACAGCAACCTGGACGCACAGCGCGTTCGCCGGGCCCTTGACACCCTGACCGGAGCCCAACGTGGCGCCATCGAGCTCGCCTACTTCGGTGGCTACACCCATCGAGAGGTGGCAGCGATGCTGGACCTTCCGCTGGGCACGGCCAAGACTCGCATCCGAGATGGACTGATCAGACTGCGCGACACGCTAGGACTTGAGTCATGACTGACGACGACATCCACGGTCTGTCGGGGGCCTATGCCGTCGACGCCGTCGACGACGTCGAACGCGCCCGGTTCGAGGCCCATATGGCCCACTGCTCCCAGTGCCGTGACGAGGTCGCCAGCCTGCGTGCCACCGTCAGCGAGCTGACCTCGATAACCATGGCGGCTCCCCCGCCGTCGCTTCGAGCATCGGTACTGCGCGACATCAGCTCGGTACGCCCGTTGCCTCCCCATGTGACCCCAGAGCACGAAGACTCCGCACAACCGCCAGCCGCCCCCGTTCCCGCACCGTCCGCATCGCGTACCTCCGGCGACCCATCTGCCCCACCCGCCAGCTTGGAGTCCAGGCGTGCCGATCGGGCCCGTCGGGTACCGCTTCGGCAGTGGCTGGCCGGCGTTGCCGCTGCTGCAGTCCTGGCCACCGGCGGTCTGGTGTGGCACCCGTGGTCCCCCGACACGAGCTCTGTGCAGCTGACCGCAACGCAGCAGGTGCTGCAGGCCAAGGACGCCCAGAAGTTCGAGACGAAGGTTGGCAGCGCCACCGCGACCGTCGTGCGCTCGAACCACCTGAAGAAGGCCGTCATCATCACCGCCAACCTGCCCGCTACGCCATCGGGAAAGGTATACGAGCTCTGGCTCCAGCAGGGCTCGGTGATGGTCAAGGCCGGTCTGATGCCGTCCGGGCCGTCGAACACCATTCTGCTCAATGGCGATGCGACTACAGCGGCAGGTGTTGGCATCACTCTCGAGCCGGCTGGCGGATCAGACACACCGACCCTGCCTCCGCTCGCGCTGATCAGCTTCGCCTGACGGCAACGACCTGGGAATCACCTAGGCTTGCTTCGAACTAGCTGAACCTGGGGAGGACCTCGGAGGCGACGGTCTCGAGCACACGCACGTCACCGGCATACGGCCCGTCAGGTCGGGGCCAGTGGATGATGACGTCGGTGAAACCGAGCTCCCCGGCCCGGCCCACCATGTCTTCGAAGGTTCCAACGCTCGACAGCGCGAAGTGGGGTGAGGAGTCCAGGTTCAGGTATCGGTCGAACGTCGCCAGGTCCCGGCCCGCGTTGGCCAGGGCTTGTTCAAGCCTCTCGCACAACGCCGCGAGGGCAGCCCACCACTCGTCCATCGACTCGACTCTCGGACCGGTCGTGACCCAGCCTTCGCCGAACTCGGCCGCGATGCGCAGCGAACGAGGACCGTTGGCAGCCACGACGAACGGTATCCGCGGCTGTTGCACCGGACCGGGCAGGGTGCGAGCGTCATCTGCCGAGAAGTACGTGCCGGCATACGTGACATGGTCTGTGGTGAGCAGGCGGTCGAGCAGGTCGGTGAACTCGTGCAGCCGGTCGACGCGTTGACCGGGCGTGAGCACTTGACCACCGAGGATCGAGCTGTCGATATCGCCACCGACGCCGATCCCACAGATCAAACGCCCGCGGGAGATGTCGTCCAGCGCCAGCAGGTCACGCATGAAGGTCACCGGGTGGCGATAGTTCGGCGAGGTGACGAACGTGCCCAGCCGGATCGTCGAGGTGACCATTGCCGCCGCCGTCAGCGTGGGCGTTGTGCCATACCACGGGGAGTCGGGCAGCCCGCCCCAGACCAGATGGTCGTAGGTCCACGCGTGGTCGAAGCCGAACGCCTCGGCCTGACGCCACATCGGAGCGGCCTCGGCCCAGCGGTGCTCGGGCAGGATGGTCAGACCGAATCGCATTCCCCGAGCCTAGTCGGGCACAAGGGGCAGATAGTCGACCAAGGTCGCCCGCAGTCCGCTCGCGTGCACTGCGCCACCCTCGAGCGCGCCGGCCCAATCCTCCCGTCCCGTCACAAGGTTCAGCCAAGTCCGCGCATCCGTCTCGATCACGTTCGGCGGGGTGCCACGGGTGTGTCGCGGCCCCTCCACACATTGCACGGCACCGTATGGCGGGACGCGCACCTCCAGCGTTCCCCCGGGTGCACGCGCCGCGAGCTCCTCCAGGGTGAAGCGAACGGCGCTCGCAACTGTCGCAGGCGAGGCAGCGGAAGGGTCCGCACGCCATACCCGAAGCGCCTTCAGACCTTGGGTGATCGGAGTACGGCGACGGGAGGGCATGACCTCATGGTGGCATCTCCGCCTGATCTTGGCCCGGCCTAGGGTTGACCCATGAAGGCGACAACAATCTATGGTGCCCGCGACGTCCGACTCGAGGACCAGCCGGACCCGAGCATCCACAAGCCCACTGACGTGATCGTGAAAGTTGTCGCCGCCTGCGTCTGCGGTTCCGACCTCTGGTTCTACCGGGGGGACAACCAGGTCGAGAAGCCGTTCCGGATCGGCCACGAGTTCGTTGGCACCGTCGAAGAGGTCGGATCGGAGGTCCGGTCGCTCCGCAAAGGCGACTTTGTCATTGCACCTTTCATGTACTCCGACAACACGTGCCCTCATTGCCAGGTCGGGATTCAGTCGGCTTGTTCGACGGGCGGATTCTGGGGTGGGCCGGACCGCGACGGGCTGTTGGTTGACGGCTGCCAGGGCGAGTACGTCCGGGTCCCCCTGGCCGACGGCACTCTCGTCTCAACACGCGAAACCCCTGACGCAGCAATGATTCCTTCGCTGCTGGCGCTCTCCGACGTGATGGGCACCGGCTGGCACGCGGCCATCGCCGCTGACGTGCAGGAGGGCGACACGGTCGTGGTGGTCGGCGATGGGGCAGTTGGACTGTCAGGTGTTCTTGCCGCCGCACAGATGGGCGCCCGGCGGGTGGTGGCAATGTCCCGTCACGAGACCCGGCAGCAGATCGCCCGTTCGTTCGGTGCCACCGACATCATCGCCGAGCGTGGCGAGGCCGGTGAGGCCGCGGTCATCGAGCTCACCGATGGTGTTGGCGCAGACGCGGTGCTGGAGTGTGTCGGCACCGGTCAGTCGATGAATACTGCTCTGGCCATTGCCCGCCCGGGGGCGACGGTGGGCTACGTGGGGGTGCCTCACGGGGTCGAGCTGCCGGTGCGCACCATGTTCTCCCGCAACATCGGCGTTGCCGGCGGCGTAGCACCTGTCCGGCAGTACCTCCCGGCTCTGCGCGACGACGTGCTGTCCGGCCGGATCGACCCAGGCCTTGTCTTCGACCTCGAGCTACCACTGAGCCAGGTGGCCGAGGGCTATGCCGCAATGGACGAGCGCCGCGCCATCAAGACGATGCTGCGACCCTGAGCGGCCCCGTGTCGGTGCCTGGGCAGTCCGGCGTGCCAGGGAACCAGCTCGGCCCGATCGAGCTCGTGCCCGATGAGGATGGCCGCGGCGGGGTGACCGTGATGATGGACGGCAACCCTCAGTCTCATGTCGACCTGGCCGATCCGCGCAATCTCGGCTTCGAGTACGTCGCACACTTCGCCGCGGTGATCGACACGTTGCCGGCCGGTCCACTCGCCGTCACCCATATTGGTGGCGCAGGGCTGACCTTGGCGCGATACGTCAATGCCGAGCGTCCGGGGTCAACGCAGATCGTGCTCGAGCCAAACGCCCCCCTGACCGAGCTGGTGCGTCGCAAGCTGCCGCTGCCGCGGTCGCACCGGATCCGCGTGCGTCCGGTTGACGGCCGCACGGGGATCGGCCAGCTCGCCGATGTGAGCGCCGACGTTGTGGTCCTCGATGCGTATGCCGCCGGCCGGGTTCCGAGTGAGCTCGGCACCCTCGAGTTCCTCACCGATGTCGCGCGGGTCCTGCGGCCGGGCGGGACGATGCTTCTCAACCTCGCCGATGAACCCGGGATGGCTTACGTGCGGCGGGTGTACGCCGGACTGGTGCCCGTCTTCGGGCATGTCGCGCTGATCGGCACTCACGACGTGCTCAAGGGCAAACGCTTTGGCAACACCGTAGCCGTTGCTTCAAGCAGGCCGCTGGACATCCCAGCCCTTCGGCGACAGGTCGCCAGGTCCCCGTTCCCGACAGGGATGCGTGACGGCATACAGCTCGCGCGGGCGTTCGCCGGATCGTCCGCATTCACCGGGTCAGACAGCGCTCAGTCCCCGGCCCCTCCGCCGGTCAAGGGATGGCGTGTCCGCTGACCTGCGTCCGCGTTGGGCCCGCTCGTCCTCGACGTGATCCATTTCGAGACGCCGCACCGGTTGGGCAGATAGGTTCAGGTGGCCAGGCCGTACGTTCCTGGCATCAGACCTCCGAGAGGATCCAGAGATGCAGCGTCGACTGCTCATCATGGGCGCCGCAGGGCGCGACTTCCACAACTTCAACGTCGCCTATCGGGACAATCCGGAGGTCGAGGTCATTGCCTTCACAGCGACTCAGATCCCGTTCATCGACGACCGGACCTACCCGGCCAGCCTCGCCGGCGAGCGCTATCCGCGGGGCATCCCGATTCATGACGAGAGCATGCTCAACCAGCTGATCAAGGAGCAGAAGATCGACGACGTTATCTTCAGCTACTCCGACGTCAGCCACGCCTATGTGATGCACAAGGCAAGCCAGGTGCTGGCCGCGGGCGCGAACTTCTTACTGCTCGGGCCGCGCGAGACGATGCTGCCGTCGACCGTCCCCGTGGTCGCCGTCTGCGCCGTCCGCACGGGTTCGGGCAAGACCCAGACGACGCGCGCGATCGCCGAGACGCTGAAGGCCGCCGGCAAGCGCGTCGCGGCGGTCCGGCACCCGATGCCGTACGGCAACCTCGAGGCGCAGCGCGTGCAGCGGTACGCGACCCTCGAAGACCTCGACCGGCACAAGACAACGATCGAGGAGCGCGAGGAGTACGAGCCGCACATCATGGCCGGGACGATCATCTACGCGGGCGTCGACTACGGCCAGATCCTCGAGCAGGCACAGGCGGAGTGTGACGTGCTGCTCTGGGATGGCGGGAACAACGACCTGCCCTTCTACCAGCCGGACATCCACGTTGTGGTGGCCGACCCCCTGCGAGCCGGTCACGAGACGAGCTACTACCCGGGCGAGGTCAACCTCCGGATGGCGGACGTGATCGTGATCAACAAGATGGACTCAGCCTCGGCCGAGCAGCTCAAGGCACTGATGGACTCGATCGACCAGGTGAACCCTGAGGCGACGGTCATCAAAGCCAACAGCCGCGTCACCATGGACCATCCCGATGCCATCAAAGGAAAGCGGGTCCTGGTGATCGAGGACGGTCCGACCCTGACCCACGGCGGGATGAAGTTCGGCGCTGGGGTCGTCGCGGCCCGGGCATATGCAGCGGCCGAGATCGTCGACCCCCGTCCCTGGGCGATTGGCACTATCGCAGAGACGTTCCGCAAGTACGACGTCGGGCCGGTGCTGCCGGCCATGGGCTACTCAGAAGGCCAGCTCGCCGAGATGGAGGAGATCATCGACGCGGCGGACGTGGACGTCGTCGTGATCGGCACGCCCATCGACCTCAGCCGGGTTATCGATATCCGCAAGCCCGCGGTCCGCGTTCGGTACGACCTGGAGGTGCTACCGGGTTCGCCCAGCTTGCTCGACGCGCTCAAGCCGGTTCTGACGTGAGGCCGATGGGTTGAGGCCCGGGCACTGAGCGACCTCAGATCCGACGGTCCCGGGTCAAGCGCACCTCAACGGATGACGTCGGTGCGTGGACCTTCGATGCGCCGTCGGGTCGGAACCCATATCGCCAGTAGAACGCCCGCGCCCGAGCGTTGTCCTTTAGCACCCACAGGGACGCCGCTTGCCTTCCGATCAGACTTTCCATCAACAGGTCGCCAACTCCCGTGCCATGGTGCTCTGCCAGCACATTGATCGCACGCAGCTCGAGCTCTGTCGGTGGGTCCTCGTCACGGCTCGGGCCGGATGTTGCCACGGCCACAATTTCCCGCCCGGGAGATAGCCCCACAAGCCGCCGTATGCCGCCGGGGTCCTGGGCGATGAGCGCTCGCCAGCGGTCAGTCGAGGCCGCGGACTCCATGGCTGCGAGAAGCTCTTCTGGCACCAGGTCGCCGTAGGTTTCACGCCATACCTGCGCATGAACCCGAGCGATGTCCTCGACGTCCTCAGGTCGCATCTCGCGCACGACGTAGCCCGAGTGACGCGCGCGTTCAACGTCGATCTGAAGTCTCGCGACGTCGACGGTCATGGCCCAGAGGGTAGCCATCAGCACCAGGACAGCCGTTTCATTTCCGGTCCACCGCAACCGAAACACCGGTCATCGAGCCGTGCTGGCGCACTCAGGTGGCGGCGAAGATGGCCGGCAACGTCGAGGTGTGGGCCGTTCGCAGCTCGTCCAGGGGAAGGGTGAACTGACCCCGCACGTCCAACGCCCCGGCCACGTCGTCAACCACACCGATGCGGGCCTGAGCGAAGCCTTTCGCCGAGCATACGGCGATGAACCGATCCTCTTCGGCGGGCGGCACGGCAACGACCGCCCGGCCGGTCGACTCGCTGAACAGCAGCGTGAAGGCGTCGACGCCGTCGCGCTCGCAGACGTCTTCCAGCCAGATGCGGGCGCCGACACCATTGCGCAGGGCCGCCTCGGCCAGGGCCACAGCGAGGCCACCCTCGGAGAGGTCGTGTGCGGCCTCGACCAGGCCGTCCCGGGAGGCGGCCACGAGGATCTCGCCGAGCTGACGCTCGCCCTCAAGGTCGACCCGCGGTGGCAGGCCGCCGAGGTGGCCGTGCGCGACGTCGGTCCAGGCAGAGCCACCGAACTCGTCGGCCGTGCTGCCCAGGAGGTAGATGGCCTGACCGGGCGTCTTCCAGCCCGAGGGCGTCCGCCTTGCCACGTCGTCCATCACGCCAAGGACGGCAACCAGGGGGGTCGGATGGATCGCCACGTCGCCGGTCTGGTTGTACAGCGAGACGTTGCCGCCGGTGACCGGGATCCCGAGAGTCTTGCAACCCTGAGAGATACCGCGCACCGCCTCGGCGAACTGCCACATGACAGCTGGGTCCTCGGGCGAACCGAAGTTCAGGCAGTCGGAGATCGCCAGGGGGACAGCGCCGGCGGTCGCGACGTTGCGGTAGGCCTCGGCGAGCGCCAGCTGAGCGCCGGCAAAGGGATCCAGCTTGGCAAAGCGGCTGTTACAGTCGGTCGAGATCGCGACACCACGACCAGTCTCCTCATCGACGCGCACCACGCCGGAGTCATCCGGCATCGCGAGCGCGGTGTTGCCCATGACGTATCGGTCGTACTGGCCGGTGATCCAGGACTTGTCGCACAGGTTCGGCGAGGCCATAAGGGCCAGCAGGGCTGCCTTGAAACCCGCCCCGTCGCCCGGGCGAGCCAGATCGTCCGGCACGGACGCCTGCAGTGCGTCGAGGTATGCCGGCCGGCGCATGGGGCGGTTGTAGACGGGCCCGTCGTGGGCCACTGACCGCGGCGGCACGTCGATGATCAGCTCGTCGCCCCAGAAGACCTCGAGATGCTTGCCTTCGGTCACCTCGCCGACAACGGTTGCCTCGACGTCCCAGCGTCTGGTGATCGCCATGAACTCGGCCAGCTTGGCTGGCTCGACCACCGCCATCATCCGCTCCTGGGACTCCGACATGAGGATCTCCTCGACGCGCAGCGAGGCGTCGCGCAACGGGACCCGATCGAGCCACACGCGCATACCGCCGTCGCCGTTGGACGCGAGCTCGCTTGTCGCACAAGACAGTCCGGCTCCGCCGAGATCCTGGATACCGTCCACGACGTGCGCGGCATACAGATCGAGGCAGCACTCGATCAGCACCTTCTCGGCGAACGGGTCGCCGACCTGAACCGCCGGACGCTTTGCCGGGCCATCGGCGTCGAACGTCTCGGAGGCAAGCACCGAAACCCCTCCGATGCCATCTCCGCCGGTCTTGGCCCCGAACAGCACGACCTTGTTGCCGACGCCCGAGGCCTTCGCGAGGTGGATGTCCTCGATCCTCATCTTGCCGACTGAAAGAGCGTTGACCAGGGGGTTGCCCTGGTAACAGGGGTCGAAGACGACCTCGCCACCGATGTTGGGCAGCCCGAGGCAGTTTCCGTAGCCGCCGACGCCGGCCACGATCCCCGGGAGGACCCGATGCGTGTCGGGGTGGTCAATGGCACCGAACCGCAGCGAGTCCATGACGGCAATCGGGCGCGCACCCATGGACATGATGTCCCGGACGATGCCGCCGACGCCGGTCGCGGCGCCTTGGTAGGGCTCGACGTACGACGGGTGGTTGTGGCTCTCGACCTTGAAGGTCACAGCCCAGCCGTCCCCGATGTCGACCACGCCGGCGTTCTCGCCGATGCCGACCAGGAGCTTGGCGTTCATCTCGTCAGTGGTGTTGTCACTGAACTGGGCGAGGTGGATCTTCGAGGACTTGTAGGAACAGTGCTCGGACCACATCACGGAGTACATGGCCAGCTCGGCAATCGTGGGCCGGCGATCGAGGATCTCCCTGACGCGGTCGTACTCGTCAGCCTTGAGCCCGAGCTCGGCCCAGGGCTGCTCGGTGTCCGGAGTGGTCGAGGCATCCCCGACCGTGTCGATCTTCACCCTCGCAGCGGCAGTCATGCGTTCACCACTGACTTCAGGACCGACGTGAAGAACTTCAGGCCGTCCAGTGAGGGTCCGTAACCCTGCTCGATGGCGTGCTCTGGATGAGGCATCAGGCCGACCACGTTTCCGCGTTCGTTGGTGATGCCGGCGATGTCGCGGTAGGAGCCGTTGGGGTTACGGCCGGCAAAGCGGTCGTAGGTGCGACGTGCCGAGTCCTCTGCATCGACGACGACATACCGGAACGTGACCCGGCCCTCGCCTTCGAGCTCGTCGAGCGTCGAGCTGTCTGCGACGTACTGGCCGTCCTGGTTCTTCAGGGGGATGGTGATCTCTTCACCGGGCTGGTAGTCCGAGGTCCAGGCGGTGGTGGCGTTCTCAACGCGCAGGCGCTGGCTGCGGCAGATGAAGGTGCGGTGGTCGTTCTGGATCATGGCGCCTGGCAGCAGGTGAGACTCGCACAGGATCTGGAAACCGTTGCAGATGCCCAGAACCGGCAACCCGCCCCGCGCGGCCGGGATCAACGCCGACATGACGGGGGCGAAACGTGCAATGGCCCCGGCCCGCAGGTAGTCGCCGTAGGAGAAGCCGCCTGGCAGCACGACCGCATCGACATCGCGCAGCGAGTCGTCACCATGCCATAGCGAGACAGGGACGCCACCCGCGACGCGGACAGCGCGTTTGGCGTCGTGGTCATCCAGCGAGCCCGGGAAGGTCACGACACCGATCCTCATGCCTGCAGCTCCACCCGAACGCTGACCACGTCCTCGATGACAGGGTTGGACAGCATCGTCTCTGCGGCCTCACGCGCGGCGGCCAGCACCGCGTCGGTGACCTCACCCTCGACGGACAGAACGAAACGTTTGCCCTGGCGGACATCGGTGAACTGGTTGAATCCCAACCGCGGCAGGGCACCGGCGACAGCCTGTCCCTGGGGGTCGAGAATCTCGGACTTGAGCATGACGTCGACGACGACGTTTCCCATGCGAGGTTCTCCTCAGATACGGGGCTTGGTCAGCCAGAGTTTATAGGCCGGGTCAGGTGAAGGTCCGGCCGGTCAACGACTCGAAGGCCTCGATGTACTTCGACCGCGTGGCTTCGACGATGTCGTCCGGCAACGCCGGAGGCGTCGTGCCGGAGGACCGGTCCCATCCGCTGGCGCTCGAGGTGAGCCAGTCGCGCACGAACTGCTTGTCATAGGAGGCCTGGGGCCGACCGGGGTGCCAGGAGGCAGCCGGCCAGAACCGCGACGAGTCCGGCGTGAGCACCTCGTCAGCGAGCACGACCGCGGGGTTTCCCTCGGCATCTGGGCGGGACGGGTCGAGCCCGAACTCCACCTTGGTATCGGCCAGCAGGATGCCGCGATCCGCGGCAATCTCGTTGCCACGACCCAGGATCGCAATGGTGAGGTCACGCACTCTGGCCGCGAGCGCCATACCGATCTGGGCTTCGACCTCGGCGAAGGTCATCGGCTGGTCGTGCTCGCCGATCGGCGCCTTGGTCGACGGCGTGAAGATCGGCGAGGGCAGCAACGAGCCGTCCTGCAGTCCGGAGGGCAGGGGCACGCCGCACACCGAGGACGTGAGGTTGTACTCGCTGAGCCCGCTACCGGTCAGGTAGGCCCGACCGATGCACTCGACCGGCACCATCTCGAGCCGTTGCACGAGGACCGCACGCCCGGCTACGGCATCGGGCACCTGCGTGGAGATCACCTGGTTGGGGATGATGTCGGTCAGCTGCTCGAACCACCAGAGCGAGAGCTGGGTCAGAACCTTCCCCTTGTCCGGGATCTCGCTGTCCAGGATGTAGTCGTACGCCGAGATGCGATCGGTGGCCACGAGCAGGAGCTGGTCCTGGCGGGCCACCCCGGTCGACTCGTCGATGGGTGCATAGAGCTCTCGAACCTTGCCCGAGTACACGTGCGCGTATCCGGGCAGGGCGAACTGCGGTGAGCTCTTCGTGAGGTCAGATGGCATGGGGCGACAGTCTCCTCGGGGTTGGATCTCGTTGGACGGACTCAGCCATGGACCGAGATCTCGCCGCGCTGGGCTGCCAGCGCGATGTCGGTGCGGTGCTGTGATCCCTTGAGCCTGATCCGGTCAACGAGGTCGTATGCGCGGTCGCGCGCCTGGGCAAGATCGCTTCCGGTCGCGACGACGGAAAGGACACGCCCGCCTGCGGACACGATGGCGCCGTCCTTGCCCAAAGCCGTGGCCGCATGAAGGACATAGGCGTTGTCCCCCACCTCGGACAGGCCCTCGACGACATCACCCGACCGTGACGACTGTGGATAGCCCTTGGAGGCAATGACGACGGCCACAGCATGCTCCGGGCGCCAATGCAGAGGGGCGATCTCGTCGAGCTTGCCGATGGCGGCGGAGTGGAGCAGCCCGCCGAGGGGCGTGACCAGGCGAGCCAAGACGACCTGCGTCTCAGGATCACCGAACCGGGCGTTGAACTCGATCACCCTTGGGCCACGCGAGGTCAGGGCAAGGCCGACGTAGAGCACTCCGACAAAGGGCGTCCCGCGGCGGCGCATCTCGTCCACCGTTGGCTGGGCGACGCGGTCGACAATGTCCTGCACGAGGGAGGCCGGAACCCAGTCCAGCGGTGAATAGGCGCCCATGCCACCGGTGTTGGGGCCTTCGTCACCGTCTTCGGCCCTCTTGAAGTCCTGAGCGGGCGCCAGGGGGACCACGGTGGTTCCATCCGTGATGCAGAACAACGAGACCTCGGGCCCGTCAAGAAACTCCTCGACGACAATGCGACCACCCGGTTTGGCCAGGCACTGAACCGCGTGCGCCAGGGCCTGGGCACGGTTGTCCGTCACCACCACACCCTTACCCGCGGCCAGGCCGTCGTCCTTGACCACGTAGGGCGCCCCTAGAGCATCAAGGGCTCCGACCACCTCATCGACGGTGGTGCAGACGTGGGCCAGGGCGGTGGGCACACCCGCCTCGGCCATGACCTCTTTGGCGAAAGCCTTGCTCCCCTCCAGCCGAGCCGCCTGCGCCGAGGGGCCGAAGCAGGCGATGCCACGCTTGCGCACCGCGTCGGCCACGCCAGCCACAAGCGGGGCCTCGGGACCGATGACGACCAGATCCACGCCCAGTGCCGCGGCCAGTGCGGCGACCCCCTCTACGTCAGTGACCCCATGGGGCAGATCACGGCATAAGGCGATGGCGTCGATACCCGGGTTGCCAGGGGCAGCGATCACGGCGTCGACGGATGAGTCGAGCGTCAGAGCCCGGACGATGGCGTGCTCACGAGCCCCGCTGCCAATGACGAGAACCTTCACGGGCGGTAAGCGTATACGCGGACGCGGCTAGGGGCAGCAGCCGTGGGTCAAGAGCGCAGAGTCGCGCA
Organism: Actinomycetales bacterium; assembly: GCA_038236365.1. Lineage (GTDB taxonomy): Bacteria > Actinomycetota > Actinomycetes > Actinomycetales > Dermatophilaceae > UBA4719. Next base: position 30,745 of record JBBRZV010000018.1, read on the forward strand.
GCGCACAGAGGTGTCCCACACAAAGGTGTCGCACACAAAGGTGTCGCGACGTCCCCGGGAGGCAGGGGGTGCAACTCCCGGGGGCGTCGCGACCAAGCACGTGGTCGCTGGTGGGGGAACCTGCGACTCTTCGTGCCCGGCCGGTCAGTCCGGCTATGACCACTCTTGCAAACTCAGCGACCGACGTAAAGCCCCCAACGTCCGGTAATCGCCAAAATGTCATGACGACGTCATGGCCGCCACCGACACCGGGCTCGGGACTCGCCTCCAGCATGGGTACGGGACTGGCCGCAGCGGCTGGATCCGACCGCTCCCTCCCATCCCCGCGAGATGGCGGGTGGGCAGGCGGGGCGGAGCACAGACTAGACTCGTACGTCCGCATGGGGGACCCGCGTTCTCGGCCCTTCTTCGGAAGCCAGCGTTCCCACCCTCACTCAGGCGGTGCAGTGACCCCTTCGGATCAGCCGATCGACGCTTCCCCTCACCGTGGCACTCAGTTGACCCCTGACGCCCTCGCAGCCCAGATCGCACTCGAGCAGGCCCATGTCGACCTGGTCTACGCCGAGCTCACCAAGGCTACCGAGCGAGCCCTGCTGGTGGAGGCAGAGGGGCTTGCCCGCGGCCGAACCGACCGCACCGGCGACATTCGAGACGAAGAGATCACCGGGCTGTTCGAGCGCGACGCCCTGGTGTTCAACGCCAACAAGCGACGCGCGACCCTGGAGACGCAGTACGAAGGCCTCGTCTTCGGACGGCTGGATCTGGATGACGAGACCTCGCATGGTCCCGAACGCGTGGTCCGGTACATCGGCCGGCTGGGGATCCGCGACGACGAGTACGAACCCCTCGTTATCGACTGGCGCGCACCCGCCGCCGCACCCTTCTATCGCTCCACGCCGGTCGAGCCGATGGGCGTCCTGCGCCGAAGAGTGTTGCGCTGCAAGGGTGCTGATGTCGTTGGCATCGAGGACGATCTCATGGTCCCGGAGGCACCGGACGACCTCGTGGTGGTTGGAGACGGCGCACTCATGGCGGCACTGACCCGCTCACGAGGCGCCCGGATGCGCGACATCGTGGCCACGATCCAGCGCCATCAGGATGAGGCGATCCGGGCACCTGCCCGCGGAGTCACCGAGATAACGGGGGGGCCTGGCACCGGCAAGACCGTGGTGGCACTGCACCGCGCCGCCTACCTGCTGTACTCCGATCGCCGCCGTTACGAGTCCGGCGGCATCCTGGTGGTGGGACCTTCCGCGGCCTATACGGCATACATCGAGCGGGTTCTGCCCTCCCTCGGTGAGGAGACGGTCACCCTGAGGTCCCTCGGCGACGTTCTCGACGGGGTCACCACCGAGCGCCTCGACACCCCGGCTGTGGCCGCAATCAAGGGCTCGATGAGGATTCGGCGGATCCTTGCGCGGGTCGCCAGGGACGTCATCCCGGATGCACCAACCCAGCTACGCGCCTTCATCGCGGGGCGGGCGGTCCGGCTCGACTCCGCCGAGCTCGACCGCGTGCGCACCCAGGTGCTGCGTGTCCACCAGCGCAACCTTGCCGTCGAGACCGCCACGCAGGCCCTCGCCGAGGCCGCCTGGGAAGCCAACATCGGCGGCGAGCGCTCGGTCTTCATCGAGAAGTTCCTCGACCACATGGACGTCGAGGCGTTCGTGCGCCAGTGGTGGCGCCCGCTGGATGCGCGCGAGGTGCTGCTGTGGCTGGCCGACCCGGCACGGACAAAGCGTTACTCAGCAGGGGTGCTCAGCGACAGCGAAGCCACGTTGCTCAGCGACTCCTTTGCTGTGGCCATAGAGACAGGGACCTGGTCAGTCGCCGACGTCGCCCTCATCGACGACATGGCCTCGCGGCTCGGTCCAGTGCGCGAGCCCGAGAAGGAGGAGCGCGGTTTCTACGAGATCGAAGAGCTAGACGACGACACCCCGCACGACCTTCCCGAGGTCTCGACCCGGGACGACGAGGCCTGGCAGGCAGCCCGGGCGGCGTACGAGGTCACTCCACGGACCATGCTCGAGCGGCTGATGAAGGGTCGGCTCGATGGACCGCAAGAGTACGCGCACGTCTTGATCGACGAGGCCCAGGACATCTCACCGATGCAGTGGCGGATGCTCGGTCGACGCGGTCGCTGGGCGTCCTGGACCGTTGTCGGCGACGCGGCCCAGGCCTCCTGGCCCGATGCGGCGGAGGCGTACCAGGCCCGTGAGCAGGCATTCGGAAGCCACGTGCGCTCGCTGTTCCACATGGACACCAACTACCGCAATGCACGCGAGATCTTCGACTACGCCGCCGAGGTCATCCGGGACGAGGTGCCCGACGCGGACCTACCACTGGCAGTGCGCGAGACGGGTGTTCTCCCGATCACCATCACGGTTGCGCCTGAAGGGATCCCCGCCGCCGCCGCTGACGCGGTGGAGACACTCCTGTCCGAGGTCGAGGGATCCGTGGCCGTCATCTCCCCCGCCCGGTGGGCCGCATCAGTTCGCTCACTCGTCGGCGACGCGGCAGACCGGGTCAGCGTCGTGGGCCCGATGTCGACCAAGGGTCTTGAGTACGACGCCACGGTCATCGTGGACCCCGCCGAGATCACCGCAGAGTCACCAGGTGGCATCCACGTCCTCTACGTCGCGCTCACCCGTGCGGCGCACCGGATGACCATCGTCGAGGTCAGCCCAGCATCGAGTAACGCTCGATAACGGCATCGCGGCCGGGGCCGACTCCGATCGTCGACACCCGTGCGCCGATGAGCTCCTCAACCCGCAGGATGTAGGCGCGCGCGTTGGGCGGCAGGTCGTCGAACGCGCGGCAGCTCGAGATGTCCTCCACCCAGCCTGGGTGGTACTCGTAGATCGGCGTCGCGTGATGGAAGTCGGTCTGGCTCATGGGCATCTCGTCATGCCTCACACCCGCCACGTCATAGGCCACACAGATCGGCAGCTGCTCAAGGCCGGTCAGGATGTCGAGCTTGGTGACCACGAAGTCGGTGACGCCGTTGATGCGCGTGGCGTAGCGCCCGACCACCGCGTCCATCCAGCCGCAGCGACGTGGACGTCCGGTCGTGGTGCCGTACTCGGCCCCGGTCTTTCGAAGAAACTCGCCGGCCTCGTCAAGCAGCTCGGTCGGGAAGGGACCTTCGCCGACCCTGGTGGTGTAGGCCTTGAGGATCGCGATCACACGGTCGATGCGCGTGGGCGGTATGCCCGTCCCTGTGCAGGCGCCCGCCGAGGTGGCGGTGGAGGACGTGACGAACGGGTAGGTGCCGTGGTCAACGTCGAGCAGGGTGGCCTGGCCCGCCTCGAAGACGACAGTCTTGCCCTGGTCGAGTGCGTTCGAGAGGAGCAGCCCGGCATCGACAACCATGGGACGCATGCGGTCGGCATACTTCCCGAACTCCTCGAGCACCTCGTCGACCTCGATGGCGCGTCGGTTGTAGATCTTCACCAGCATCTGGTTCTTGACCTCGAGGGCGGCCTCGACCTTCTGCCGCAAGATGGACACATCGAACAGGTCCTGCACCCGGATTCCGACCCGCGACATCTTGTCGGCGTAGGTCGGCCCGATACCGCGCCCGGTGGTGCCGATCTTGCGCGATCCCAGGAATCGTTCGGTCACCCTGTCGAGCACCCGGTTGTACGGCGCGATCAGATGGGCGTTGGCGCTGACGACGAGCCTGGAGGTGTCGATGCCCCGCGCGTTGAGGTCGTCGATCTCCTGGAACAGCACGGACAGGTCGATGACGACGCCGTTGCCGATGACGGGGGTGCAGCCGGGGGTGAGGATGCCACTCGGCAGCAGGTGGAGGGCGTACTTCTCACCGTCGATCACGATCGTGTGGCCGGCGTTGTTGCCGCCGTTGAACTTCACGACATAGTCGATCCTGCTCCCCAGCAGATCGGTCGCTTTCCCCTTGCCTTCGTCGCCCCACTGGGCACCCACCAGCACAATCGCCGGCATGGGAGCCTCCTGTTCTGTTGAAAATGAACCGAGCAAAGGTTAGCGGCACACCCGAAGGGGCGCCTCACTGAGTCATAGGCGTCGCCAAAGTCGTTAACCCGACGTGGGGCTCCGGCCGCCTCGAGCCTCCCCGGGCGCCCCTGCCGGCATGAGCAGAACAGCGGTCAGAGACCCAGAGCGTCGGCACCCTCTGGTGAGGAGTCGCGCAGGAACGTGGCGCACCGCACCTGCTCGTCGGTCTCGCCGATCTCGCCGGCGGCACGGCTCAGCGCGGCCAGGGATCGAAGGAACCCCTGGTTCGGCTCATGCGACCACGGCACCGGGCCCTGGCCCTTCCAGCCGCCGCGGCGAAGTGCGTCGAGCGACCGGTGGTAGCCGGTACGCGCGAATGCGTAGCCCTCGATGGTGTGTCCGTGGGCGAGCGCGTCCTCGGCCAGGGTGGCCCAGGCCAGCGGCGACGACGGGTGCGCCGCCGCGACGGCCCGCGGTTCCTTGCCTTCCGCGAGGCCCGCGGCTGCGGGGTCAGCGGGCAGACGGGTCTCGGGGATACCCAGCAGGTTGCTCAACTGAGGTTCCTCATCCGAGGGCGCTCATCACGCGTGGGTTCCTGCGCTGCGCAGGTTCTGGCAGGCCTCGACGACTCTCGCCGCCATGTTGGCCTCTGCTTCCTTGCCCCAGGCGCGCGGGTCGTACTTCTTCTTGTTGCCGACCTCGCCGTCGATCTTCAGGACACCGTCGTATTGGCTCATCATGTAGCCGGCAACCGGACGCGTGAAGGCGTACTGGGTGTCGGTGTCGACGTTCATCTTGACCACGCCGTAGTCGACCGCGTCCGAGATCTCCTGGGGAAGCGAGCCCGAGCCACCGTGGAAGACGAGGTCGAACGGCTTGGCATCCGCGGCCAGGCCCATTGACTTGATGACGGCTTCCTGGGCGTTCTTGAGGATCTCGGGACGCAGCTTGACGTTACCCGGCTTGTACGCGCCGTGCACGTTGCCGAAGGTCAGCGCGGTCATGTACCGGCCGAACTCGCCTAGCCCCAGTGCCTCGACGGTCGCGAGCGCATCCTCGGGGGTCGAGTAGAGCTTCTCGTCGATCGCACCCGTGACGCCGTCCTCCTCGCCACCGACGGCGCCAACCTCGATCTCGAGGATGATGTGCGCGGCCTTGCACAGGTCGAGCAGCTCGCGGGCGATCGTGAGGTTCTCCGGCACCGGGATAACGGAGCCGTCCCACATGTGCGACTGGAACCAGGGCAGGCCGCCGGCCTTGACCCGCTCGAGGGACGCCGCGATCAGCGGGCGGACGAAGCCGTCCAGCTTGTCCTTGGGGCAGTGGTCGGTGTGCAGCGCGATGTTGACGTCGAAGTTCTTGGCAACCTCGTTCGCGTACGCAGCAAGGGCGATTGAACCAGAGACCATGTTCTTGATCGTGGAACCGGACAGGTAGTCCGCCCCGCCGGTCGAGACCTGGACGATACCGTCGCTGCCGGCCTCGGCGAACCCGCGGATCGCGGCGTTCAGCGTTTGCGAGGAGGTGACGTTGATCGCCGGATACGCGAAGGAACCTGCCTTCGCACGGTCCAGCATGTCGGCGTAGACCTCGGGGGTAGCGATGGGCATTGGTGACTCCTTCAAGAAACTGGGGCTCGGTCGGTCAGCCGCAGGACAGTGGGCCTGCTTGCTGCCACCGATCCTGCCACGCCTCGGCGAGAGGAGCGAGACGGCGCCAGCGCCATCAGGTCGAGCGTTCACCCACCGACCTCTGGGCGAACACGTGTTGGCGTACCCAGGCGTGCATCGCAATCGCTGCGGCTGCCCCCGCGTTGATCGACCGGGTTGACCCGAACTGGGCGATGTCCAGGATCGCCACCGACGCCTCCCGTGCCTGCGCCGAGAGCCCCGGACCCTCCTGGCCGAAGAGCAGGAGGCAGTGCCGCGGCAGGTCGTAGGTCTCGATCGGCCGCGAGCCGGGCAGGTTGTCGATGCCGATGATCGGTATTCCGTGTGCCTCGTCGCCCGCTGGTGCGGCCGCGGCCCAGGCGACCAGGTCGTCGACGCTCGGGTGGTGGTACTCGTGCTGGTAGCGATCGGTCACCATGGCCCCACGGCGGTTCCACCTGCGCTTTCCAACGATATGAAAAGCCTTGGCGTTGAAGGCGTTTGCGGTGCGGATCACCGACCCGATGTTGAAGTCGTGACCCCAGTTCTCGACACCCACGTGGAAGTCGTGCCGCTGGGAGTCCAGATCGCGAACGATGGCCTCGTGGCGCCAGTAGCGGTACTTGTCCACGACGTTGCGCCGGTCTCCCGCGGCGAGCAACGACTCGTCATAAAAGGACAGCTCTGGCTCACCCGGCCAAGGACCCACCCAAGGTCCGACCCCAATCTCGGGCAACCCTCTGTCTGTCAACATCGCTCCATCCGATCCTGACCCAGTATGCGGCGAACTAGGTCCCGACCAGCGCGACGGCATACCCTCTCTGCTGTGATGCACACTCTGGGACCCAGCTGGCTCAATGCCGAAGAGCTGATCAGGCAGTTGGGTCCATCGGCCTTCTGGTTCAGCCTCGTCGTCATCTTCGTCGAGTGCGGGCTGTTCATCTTCTTCATGCCAGGCGACTCGTTGCTGTTCACGATTGGCCTGGCGATCCAGAGCCACCCCCTCGGGATCAACCTGCACGTCAACATCGTCGTGGCCTGCGTCATCCTGACCGCCGCCGCGTTCCTCGGCAACGTTGTGGGCTACGAGATCGGGCGGGCGGTGGGCACTCCGCTGTACTCCCGGGGAGGACGCCTGCTCAAGCCCGAGTACTTCGACAAGGCGCATGCCTTCTTCGAGAAGCACGGCAACAAGGCAATCGTCCTGGCCCGTTTCGTGCCCGTGGTCCGCACGTTCATCACGGCCGTTGCCGGCGTCAGCAGGATGGACCGCCGCCGCTTCTTCACCTACAGCTTCGTCGGCGCCTTCCTGTGGGCCACAGGCGTGACGCTGATGGGCTACTTCCTGGGTCAGATCGCATTCGTCCGCACGCACATCGACGTCATGCTCATCCTGATCGTTGCAGTCTCCTTCGTCCCCGTTGGTGTCGAGTACGTTCGCCACCGCCACCAGGCCAAGACTGCCCTCTAGGTCGCCGAGAGCAGTCTCTTGCCAACCGGCGCGGCACGGTCGACGCCTCGCAGGGCAGCGCGTGCCGGCTCAGGTGTTCGGCGGCGCAGGCGGGATCGTGTCCTGAGGCGTCGTTGGCGACCTCGTGATGGCTGGCCCGGCTCCGGTACCACCGAAGCTGACCCCCGGCACTTCGCCTTCCCCAGCCTCGATCTCGAAGTACTCCTCGCGGCCGATGTTGAACATGCCGGCGACGAAGTTGCTCGGGACGGTCTCGACCTTGGTGTTCAGCTCACGGACGTTGGCGTTGTAGTACCGGCGGCCGGACGCGATACGGTCCTCGGTCGAGGTCAGCTCCTGTTGCAGCGCAAGGAAGCTGGAGTTGGCCTTGAGGTCCGGGTAGGCCTCGGCGACGGCGAACAACCTGCCCAGCGCCTGGCTCAGCATGCCCTCGCTCTGAGCGGCTGCGGCCGGGCCCTGACCACCGGACATGGCAGCGGACCGGGCCTGCATGACGCCCTCGAACGTCCCCTTCTCGTGGGCGGCATATCCCTTCACCGTCTCGACGAGGTTCGGGATCAGGTCATGGCGACGCTTGAGCTCGACGTCGATCTGGCGCCATGCCTCCTGGACGAGGTTGCGCAGCTTGATGAGGCCGTTGTACATGCCAACTGCCCACAGGGCGAGCAGCACGATGACGACGATGATGATGATCTTGAACACGCGTTCTCCCCGGCGTAGACGGTGGTATCGATCGTAGCCGGATGCGCTCAGCCCAGGCCGAGATCCGCCAGGCTGTATGCCGTGACGTAGGTCAGGCCCAACGCCTCCAGCTTCTCCCTCGCACCGGTCGCGCGGTCGGCGATCGTGGCCACGGCGACCACCTCGGCGCCCTCCTCGCGGGCTGCCGCCACGGCATCCATCGGCGAGGCTCCGGTGGTTGTGGTGTCCTCGACAATGAGCACCCGACGTCCCTTGATCGAGGGCCCTTCGATGCGCTGCTGAAGGCCGTGGGCCTTGCCGGACTTGCGCACGACGAAGGCGTCGAGTTGCCGGCCGGCCGCTGCCGAGGCGTGCAGCATCGCGGTCGCCACGGGGTCAGCGCCCAGAGTGAGACCGCCGACGGCCTCGAAGTCGAGGCCCTTGGTCAGCTCGTTCATCACCTGTCCGACCAAAGGGGCGGCCTCCCCGTGGAGGGTGATGCGGCGCAGGTCGACGTAGTAGTCGGCTTCGCGTCCCGAGGACAAGGTGACCTTGCCATGCACGATGGCCTTGGCCCTGATCAGCTGGAGCAGATGCTCGCGTGGAGACACGGTGGTCGCACGGGCGTCAGCGTTGGTGTCGGTCACGAGGCCTGAGCCTATCTTCGCGCGTTCAGCTCTTGTGGCGACGGATTGAAGAGGCGCGGCCGGACAAGGCGCGAACGAGAGGTCGCGGGGCGATCTGGGCGACACCGGCGATCGCTTTGTACCTGGCCCCCGGAATGGAGATGACCTTGCCGGCACGGACGTCATCCAGGCAGTCACGGACCAGCCGGTCGGCCTCGAGCCACATCAGACTGGGCACCCTGGACATGTCGACGTTGGCGCGCTCGTGCATCTCGGTGTGGACAAAGCCGGGGCAGAGCGCAGTCGCCGAGACGCCGGTGCCTGCCAGCTCGTGGGCGAGGGTCTCGGTGAAGGAGGTGACCCACGCCTTGGCCGCGGAATACGTCCCCGTGGGGAAGAACCCGGCGATCGAGGACACGTTGATGATGGCCCCGCGACCACGGTCCTTCATGGACAGCGCGCCGGCGTGAGAAAGAACAAGAACCGCCCGGCAGAGGACGTCGAGCATGGCCACCTCGTCGGCCAGATCGCCCTTGAGAAAGCTCTTGCGCATCCCGAACCCGGCGTTGTTGACCAGCAGGTCGACGGGGTGATCACGATCGGCCAGGCGTTTGGCGACGCGATTCAGCGAAGGCCGCTTGGACAGATCTGCCGCCATGATCTGGACGTTGATCGAGTGTTTGGCGCGCAGCTCGTCCGACACGTTCTCCAGCCTGGCCCGGTCTCGTGCCACGATGACCAGATCATGGCCCCGCTCGGCCAGCTCGCGGCAGAAGGCGTGTCCGATTCCGGCGGTTGCCCCGGTGACCAGCGCAGTGCTCATGAGCCGCAGCCTATGCGGCCCTCCTAAGGTTGTCCTGTGCGCATTGCTACCTGGAACGTCAACTCCATCCGCTCACGCATCGACCGCGTCGAGGCCTGGCTCCAACGCAGCGACTGCGACGTGCTCGCGATCCAGGAGACCAAAGCCAGGGAGGACCAGTTCCCGATGGATCGGCTGACGGCCCTCGGCTACGAGGTTGCCCACCAGGGCCTCAACCAGTGGAACGGCGTCGCGATCCTCTCGCGGGTCGGCCTTACGGACGTCGAGGTCGGCTTCCCGGGCATGCCCTCGTTTGGCGACCCGATGGTTTCCGAAGCGCGCGCACTCGGTGCCACCTGCGGCGGCGTGCGGGTGTGGTCCCTCTACATCCCCAACGGTCGGGCACTGGGTGACCCGCACCTCGCCTACAAGCTGGACTGGCTCGAGCGCCTCCGCCAGGCCGGCCGTGGCTGGCTGGCTGCGAATCCCTCGGCCCAGATCGCCCTGGTGGGTGACTGGAACATCGCCCCACGGGACGAAGACGTCTGGGACATGGCGGTATTCGCCGCGAGCACCCACGTCTCGCCCCCCGAGCGCGCGGCCTTCCAGGCGATCGTTGACGCCGGCTACAGCGATGTCACGCGGGCCTACACACCGGGTCCCGGCGTCTACACCTACTGGGACTACACCCAGCTCAGCTTCCCGAAGCGGCACGGGATGCGGATCGACTTCGTGATGGGCTCGCACGCCTTCAGCTCCCGCGTGCAGGGCGCTTCGATCGACCGCGAGGAGCGCAAGGGAAAGGGCGCCAGCGACCACGCGCCCGTCGTCGTCGAGCTCTCGGACCTCTGAGGCATGAGCACCGTGAGCGCGGCTGGTGGCGCTGCGCCCCCATCGAGACTCGTGGCTCGAGGCAGCACTGGACGCCAAGGCCTGGCTTACTGGAGCGTTGGCTGGGGCTGATCGGCTCGAGATCGGCCAGGGCCATGGGCCGGTCCACCATTTCCACGAGATCTGGGACCGCTGAGAGCAAGGGCGATCAGTGCGGCCACGAATGCCGCGACGGCGCCACCCAGGAAGACGGTCTGCACCTGCACGATGCCAGCGGCGGCCAGTGCGTTGACGTCCTGCTGGTTGGGCAGGGCAGCGACCGCGCCGTAGTACCGATGCAGCCCGATACCGGTGAGCAGGGCGAGCCCGACGACCATCCCGACCATGCGGCCAAGGACCACCAGCGAGCTGACGACACCGTGCCCATCGGCTGGCGCCGACGCCAGTGCTGCGGCGTTGACTGGCGCCAGCGCAAGACCAAGCCCCAGCCCTGCGGCAACCAGAACGGTGGTGGTCGCTGGCCAGGACTGAAGTGAGGCGGGGCCCCACCCCGACATCACGAGCAGCGCTATCCCGGCGAGAGCCAGACCAGACGCGGCGACGGGTGCCTCACCCAGCCAGCGCAGCGACCAGCCACCGAAGAAGGCACCGAGTGGAACGGCGACCAGGAATCGGACGAGCACCAGTGCCGCTGTGGTCTGGGACCCGGTCACCGTCAACCGGGCCAGGACCGGCACGTCGACCACGATGGCTACAAGAGCGACCCCGACCAGGACGCTGATGAGCAGCGCCGGGACGACTCTGGAACGTCCCCCCCTGCCCCCAGCGGTCATCAGGCCCCGGGGAACCAGGGGAGTCTCAGCGGTGTGATGTCTCCAGAGGTAACCCAGGACCGCCACGAGCCCGAGGGGCACCAGAGCCAGACCCCAGGGACCCACGACCTCGCGTTCGGGATCAGCCGAGGCGAAGGTGAGGACCAGCGAGCCCAGGGCCACGGCAACACAGAGGGCCCCGACCATGTCGACCCGCCGCAGCAAGGGGACGAACGACCCCCGGGCGGCCGCAAACGTGGCCAGGACAAGGACCAGTGTGGTCACGCCCAGGGGGGTCGCGAGGCGACCGCTCCCCGCGAACGGGATGAACGGGATACCGAGCGTCACGTCATCGGCCAATGAGCTCGGAGCGACCAGCGTGAGCAGACCGGTGGCAAGCGCCATCAGTCCCAGAACGGTTGGCAGAACAGGCATCCGAGGCTGATCATGACGATCGCCGGTCAGCACCAGGACCGCGGCGAGCACGATGCCGAGGACGACGTTGAGCCAGAAGATTGCGCGCCAGTCGGCCACTGCGAGCACTGCAGCACCGAGCAACGGACCGAGAACACTGCCGAGCTCCTGCACGGCGCCGACCACCCCAAGGGGGGTTCCGCGTCGCTCGGGTGGCCAGAGGTCGGCTACCAGTGCCAGCGTTGCCGGCACCAGGCCACCGCCACCGATGCCCTGCAGGACCCTCCCGCCCACGAGCACGGGCAGCTCCACAGAGACAGCGGTGATAGCCGAGCCGAGGACGAAGGCAAGAAGACAGAAGAGCAGAACCTGTTGGCGCGATACGAGATCCGAGAGCCGCCCCATGAGCGGCAGCACTGCGACGTAACCGAGCAGGAAGCCCGAGATGATCGGCGTCGCCTGTTGCAGCTTGTCGATGCCGAGGCCGACGCCGGCCATCATGTCCGGAAGAGCCAGCACGACGACATAGGTGTCCGCCGCCGCGAGCGCCACCGCGACCGAGGCGGTCGCCAGGAGCGCCTTAGGGTTTGCTGATCGCAACAGGGGCGCCGTACTTGTCCAGCGTGAGGGTGTACGTCGAGGTGGCTCCCGGGTAGAACGGGCCGGTCATCGCCACGGTGCGCAGCTCGCCGCCCGGGTCGGTGAGCCCGTAGGTGACGTCGAAGGTCTTCGTGGCATCCCCGATATTGAGCAGCTTGGCCACGCTGGCGCCGGGCAGCGTGCCGGTGATCGTCTGCAGGACGTCAGGCCCTACGCGGATCTTCTTGCCTTCGACCGGGTTGACCGTGGCGGTCATCAACGAGGTGATGCCCCCCTCGGTGGCGAACAGCTGCGCAGGGTCGGGCGCGTTGTACGTCTTGGGGTCAACCTGGGCGAAGTCGGTGGTGAACGGCAGCTTCACGTAGAGCAGCTTGTCGATCGCCACTACGTCGATCTTGGCCTCGAAGCCACTGATGCGCGCATTCAGGGTTCCCTTGAACGCCGGGGCATGGGTACCGGAGCCGTCGGCGCCCAGTGCCCCGTTGACGGAGGCCGGGATGCCGCTCGAGCGCAGGGTCAGGTGCATCGAGGTCGCGGCGTCGACTTTGGTCTTGGCCACCGCCAGCTCTTGCGCAGCGGTGGTCTTCTTTGGCGAGCTGTCCGCGGAGTTGCTGCAGGCACCAAGCACAGCCACCATTGCCACGGCGAGCGCCACGGCTCTCGCTCTACTTCGTCGCAGTCGCATGATTTCACGCTACCCGTTCAGGACGGCCGATCTCGGATCAGCGTAGGACCAGGTGGTCCTCGTTGGTGTCTTGGTCGACCACCACCGTGCCGCCGTCACAAACCTGGCCGGCCAGAAGCGCCCTCGCCAGAGAGTCTCCGATCTCGTGCTGCACCAGACGTCTCAAAGGCCTTGCCCCGTATGCCGGGTCGTAGCCTGTCACTGCCAGCCACTCACGCGCCGCAGGCGTGACCTCGAGGGAGATCCGGCGACTCTCGAGCCGCTTCGCAAGGCCCGCAACCTGAAGGTCGACGATGCCGGCGAGCTCGTCGGTGGACAGCGGGTCGAAGATGACGACTTCGTCCAGACGGTTGAGGAACTCAGGCTTGAAGGTCTCGCGAACCGCCGCCATGACGGACTCGTGCTTGGCGTTGTCGGCCATCGTCGGGTCGATCAGGAAATGCGAGCCGAGGTTCGAGGTCATGATCAGGATGACATTGCGGAAGTCGACCGTCCGGCCTTGGCCATCGGTGAGGCGCCCGTCGTCGAGCAGCTGGAGCAGAACGTCGAAGGTCTGCTCATGAGCCTTCTCGACCTCGTCGAGCAGCACGACGGAGTACGGGCGCCGGCGTACCGCCTCGGTGAGCTGGCCGCCCTCCTCGTATCCGACATACCCCGGAGGTGCACCGATCAGGCGGGCGACCGAGTGCCGCTCGGAGTACTCGCTCATGTCGATCCGCACGATCGCGCGCTCGTCGTCGAACAGGAAGTCGGCGAGCGCCTTTGCCAGCTCGGTCTTTCCGACGCCGGTGGGTCCGAGGAAGAGGAACGAGCCGGTGGGCCGGTCGGGGTCAGCAATGCCGGCGCGCGTCCGCCGGACGGCATCCGCAACCGAGCGCACAGCGGGGAGCTGGCCGATCAGGCGCTGGCCGATGAAGTCCTCCATCCGAAGCAGCTTGTCGGTCTCACCCTCCAGCAGACGACCGGCCGGGATACCGGTCCAGGCGCTGATGACGTCGGCGATGTCGTCGGGGCCGACCTCCTCCTTGACCATCGGCGCATCTCCGCCAGCGGTTGAGGATGTCGCCTCCGCCGCCTGTGCCTGCGCCAGATCCTTTTCGAGAGAGGGGATCTGGCCGTAGAGCAGCTTGGATGCGCCTGCCAGGTCACCGTCTCGCTGCATCCGCTCAGCCTGGCCGCGCAGCACGTCGATCTCCGCCTTGAGATCCCCGACCCGGTTGAGTCCGGCCTTCTCCTGCTCCCACCGGGCGGTCAGTGCCGCTAGCTGCTCGGAGTGGTTGGCGAGGTCACGACGGAGCCGGTCGAGCCGTTCCCTGGATGCTTCGTCCGTCTCGTGCTCCAGCGCGAGCTCCTCCATCTTGAGGCGGTCAACGTCGCGACGAAGCTGGTCGATCTCGATCGGTGAGGAGTCGATCTCCATCCTCAGACGGGATGCGGCCTCGTCGATGAGGTCGATGGCCTTGTCCGGAAGCTGGCGTCCGCTGATGTAGCGATCGGACAGGGATGCGGCTGCCACGAGAGCGCTGTCGGCAATGGTGACCTTGTGGTGAGCCTCGTAGCGCTCCTTGAGCCCCCGCAGGATGGCGATTGTGTCCTCGACACTGGGCTCACCGACGAACACCTGCTGGAAGCGGCGCTCGAGGGCAGCATCCTTCTCGATGTGCTTGCGGTACTCGTCCAGCGTGGTGGCCCCGACCATCCGCAGCTCACCTCGAGCGAGGAGGGGCTTGAGCATGTTTCCCGCGTCCATGCTGCCTTCGGCCGCACCGGCGCCGACAACGGTGTGCAGCTCGTCGATGAAGGTGATGACCTGGCCCCCGGCCGAGCGGATCTCCTCCAGCACGGCCTTGAGGCGCTCCTCGAACTCACCGCGATACTTCGCGCCGGCCACCATGGCGGCAAGGTCGAGGCTGATCAGGCGCTTGCCCTTCAAGGACTCAGGGACGTCGTCGTTGACGATCCGCTGGGCCAGGCCCTCGACCACGGCCGTCTTGCCGACACCCGGGTCACCGATCAGGACCGGGTTGTTCTTGGTCCGACGCGACAGCACCTGCACGACCCGCCGGATCTCGGTGTCGCGGCCGATGACCGGGTCGAGCTTGCCTTCGCGGGCGGCCTCGGTCAGATCGGTGCCGTATTTGGTGAGCGCGTCGAAGGTCGCCTCAGGATCCGCGGTCGTGACCTTGGCGCCGCCGCGCAGCGTGGGGATCTCGCTGGCAACGGCCTGGCCGTCGATACCGAAGTCACCGGTGCGGGCCAGTGCCAGCAGCAGGTGGTCGGTCGACACGTAGGTGTCGCCCATCGACTCCATGATCTTGGTGGCCTGGTCGAGCACGGCCAGGCTCGCGCGCGACAGGCCCGGAGGGCTGACCGAGGAGCCGCTGACCTTGGGCACACGGGCGAGAATGCCGCTCGCCGCCTGGGCAGCAGCGGCCGCCGAGGAACCAGTGGCTTCGAGCAGCGGGCCCGTGCTCGTGTCGGTCTGTCGGGACAGCGCGAGCAGGATGTGCGCCGGCTCCACATGGGGGTGGCCCGCTGCCGCTGCGTCACGGACCGCCGCGGACAGGGCTTCTTGCGCCTTGGTGGTCAGGTTCAGGTCCATGGACCTGAGTATTCCGCTCAACGTCACCAATGAGAGCGCCTGGTGCGCCTTACTTCTGCTCGACCGTCCCTTCAGCACCTTGTACATCTATGGGCCCGCGACGTAGCCGGGTGAGATCCCACAGTTCTGGCGTCAAACCCCTCAGACTGCGAAGATGCCCGGGAAGTTCCAGTGCGCGGCGACCATTTGCGGGTGACAGGGGGTCTGAGAGGTATGACGGACACGTCGCTTGGGGATGCTCCGATGAAGCGACCGCCAGAGAAGCGACCGCCGGACGACCTGCGCGGCGCGTTCCACGAGGAGGCCGACGACACGGCATACCCAGACGTCGAAGCCCTGGTGACCGGCGGTCGACGACGCGTTCTTGCCTCGCGCCGACGTCGTCTTGCGGCCCTCTGCGCGGCGACCGCGGCGGCGGTGGTGGTGGTGGTCGGCGTACTGGTCACCACACATTCAACGAACCTGGCCGTGCAGCAGCCGGCTGGGAGGGGCGCAAACACCCCGGCGCCAAGCGCAACACCCACCCCAACGGCCAGCCCGACCTCGAGCCCGACGGCTTCCCATCCGCCCGGCCAGTCTGCCGCGGACGCCCGTGTCTACGGCATCGACCCGGCCATCGCCGCGCTGCCGATCGGGGTCCGGGTGCGGCAGCCCAACCCAGCGCAGTGGCCCGTTGCGACCACCCAGGCGTCCACGCCCGAAGGGCTGTGGCTGGTGTCCTACCCTTACGGCTTTCAAGGGGTTGATCTCGCCGCGCATCCGCAGCTGACCGAATATGGCGAGCTGCTGCTGATGACGTCGGACCGGGGCCGGATCCTGAGCGTCTACCCGTTCCGGGGCGTCCCGCCACAGTGGCTGTTGGTGACCCCACAGGCGGTCTACTGCGGTCGGCAGGGCGACGGCGGGCTCCCCTACTCGATGGTGTGCCGCGTCGACCGGTCCACGGGCTCGCTCAACGTGACGGTGTTCTCGGTTCCTGCGGACGTGCGCAGCAACGTCGGCGAGCCGCCGGTTCTTGCCGGTCGGCCCGGCAGCTGGCGGCTGGACAGCCGTTCCCCCACGGCGGATCTTCAGCACCAGCCTCGGATCACCGCCGACGGGCTCTTGTTCGCCGCCGACCCGAATGTGCCTGGCGGTGGCAAGTCGCTCCTGCTGGATCCGGTGACCCTGAAGTAAGGCACCACAAAGATTCTGCCGTCGGCCCGTATCAGGCGGTGCCGGCCAGTGAGTCTACGGTCGGGGGCATGACCGAAGACGGGGCTTGGATCGAGGCTGTCGAGGGCGACATCACCGAGCAGGTTGTTGACGCGATCGTCAACGCTGCCAACGGTTCTTTGCTGGGCGGTGGAGGGGTCGACGGGGCGATTCACCTGGCCGCAGGTCCTGCTCTGCTGGCCGAGTGTCGCGAGCTGCGGCGGACGGCATACCCTCGCGGCCTTCCCGTCGGAGAGGCCGTGGCCACCGGTGCCGGGGACCTGCCAGCGCGGTGGGTGATCCACACCGTCGGACCGAATCGTCATGTGGGACAGACGGATCCAGCCCAGCTCGAGTCCTGCTTCGAGGAGTCACTCAGGGAGGCGGTGCGCGTCGGCGCCCGGTCGGTGGCTTTTCCCGCGATCAGCGCCGGGGTCTACGGCTGGGACACCGCCGACGTTGCCCGTATCGCGGTCGCCGCAGTTCGCGGGTCATGGCACCTGACTGAGCTGGACCTCGTGCGCTTCGTGCTGTTCAGCTCCAGGACGCTCAAGGCCTTCGAAGGGGCACTCGACGTGTCTTTCTAGAATCCACCTGCCTGATCTAGACTCTTCTTATGGCACTGAGCATCAAGACCCAGGAGGCGGACCGGCTTGCCCGCGAGCTGGCGGCCGCAACTCACGAGTCGATCACGGAGGCAGTGACTGTCGCTCTGCGGGAGCGGCTGGCTCGGGTCCGAAGTCTCCCCGGACCAGACATCATGACGGCGGCGCGACTGCTCGCAGCCGACTACAACACGGGCTTGGTGCACGACCCTCGATCTGACAACGAGGTCATCGGGTATGACGAGCATGGCCTGCCTCGATGACGTCCATCGTTGTAGACACCTCGGCGGTGATGGCCATCGTCCGCGCCGAGTCCGGCGCCGACTGGCTCAGCCGTCAGATTCAAGCAAGTGACCGCAGGCTCATGAGCACCGGGGCCGCGCTGGAACTTGGGTTGGTGTTGGAGTCGCGGACAAGGGCCGTGACCGCCCTGGATGCCCTTCGATCGCTGCAGATCGAGCTCACGTCGTTCGACGAGGCGCAGTTCGATCTTGGGCTGCGAGCCTGGCGAAAGTTCGGAAAGGGACGCCACCCAGCATCCCTGAACTTTGGAGACTGCTTCACCTATGCCCTGGCGAAGGTTACGGGCTATCCAATTTTGTGCGTTGGCAACGACTTTGCCAAGGCAGATCTCTCTATTCTTACTCCGCCTCCGACCTGACAGCCAGCGGTCAGAACCCAACGAATCGATGGTCGAGGTCGAGGTCGGGCCAGAATGAGAACCTAAGGTCAGCGCGGGCGACGGTCTCAGCGGCGAGGGCGCCAGACCACAACGGCCTGGGACGGGTTGATGCTTCGGGTGGGTCGCTGACCCGCGCGTACTGCCACGACCTCGCCGGCGAGGCCCGCCGCAAAGACCCTTGAGCCGGCACCAAAGACTGACTTCAGATCCTCGAGCTCAGCTCCGAGCTCGGTCACTCGTGCGCGAAGTGCCTGAACCTGGTTCTCGAGATCCAGGATGCGCTGGATGCCGGCCAGACTGACGCCTTCGTCCTGCGACAGGCGCTGCACCTCTCTAAGGAGCGTGACGTCGCGCACCGAGTACCGGCGGCCACCGCCGCGGGTGCGAACCGGAGACACCAGACCCATCCGGTCGTACTGCCGCAGGGTCTGGGCGTGCATGCCAGCCAGCTGTGCCGCGACAGAGATGACGAAGACCGGCGTCTCGTCGTCAGAGGAGAACCCGCCGGAGCCTCGAAGGGCGTTCATGCTCAGGCCTGCCGGGCCCTGGCAAACACGTCCGCGCGCGGATCGGTGCCTTCTTGCTCGTCACGCAGCACCTCGAGCGCCTCGCGCGCCTTATCGGACAACCGCTTCGGCACGGCCACGCTCACCTTGGCGAGCAGGTCGCCTGCATGGTCCTTGGTCGCGATGCCTCGGCCCTTGACGCGCAGAACCCGGCCGTTCGGGGTCCCGGCTGCGATCCGGACCTTGACCGGGTCACCAGACAGGGTAGGCACGGAAACCGTTGCCCCCAAAGCGGCTTCGGCAAAAGTCACAGGCAGATCGACGGTCAGGTTGTTGCCGTCACGA
Organism: Actinomycetales bacterium; assembly: GCA_038236365.1. Classification (GTDB taxonomy): domain Bacteria; phylum Actinomycetota; class Actinomycetes; order Actinomycetales; family Dermatophilaceae; genus UBA4719. The sequence continues at coordinate 49,228 of JBBRZV010000018.1, forward strand.
CCGAAAACGGGATGCTGGTCAACCTGGACCGTGAGCATGAGGTCTCCAGCCGGTGCGCCCTGGTCGCCAGCGTTGCCCTTGCCGCGAAGCCGGATGGTCTGACCATCCTTGACACCAATAGGGATTCGCACGGTGATCCGCGAACCGTCGGCCGTGCTCAAGGTGACGGTTGACCCTTCGACCGCATCTCGGAACGACAACGTGGTGCGAGCCTGGACGTCGGCGCCTCGACGGGGTCCGGTCGGGGCACCATAGCCCCCGCCGCCCTGGCCGAACATGCCTCCGAGCAGGTCCTCGAGATTCGGCTGGCCCCCGTCCCCACGGCCGGTGTTGAACCGGACGTTGCCACCTCGGCCACCTCCGCCGCCACCACCGAACAGGTTGCTGAAGACGTCGTCGAACCCCGCACCGCCACCACCGGGGCCGCCGGAGCTGAACCGGGCACCCCCGTGGCTCATTGAGCGGATGGCGTCGTACTGCTTGCGCTCCTCAGGGCTGGACAGGACGGCGTACGCCTCGCCTATCTCCTTGAAACGCTTCTCAGCCGATTTGGACCCAGGGTTCTGGTCGGGGTGCAGCTTGCGGGCGAGCTTGCGGTACGCCTTCTTGATCGCGGCTGCGTCGGCGTCCGCGGGGACGCCGAGGATCGCGTAGAAGTCCTTCTCGAACCAGTCCTGGCTGGCCATCGACGTCTCCTCCCTCTCTCTTTCATCAAACCTAGGGACGGTGTTGTCTGCCTGCAGTCAAACCTAGGGAGCGTGTTGCCGGGTTCCGGTCAAACCTAGGGACTCTGTTGTGCACGGTCCCTAGGTTTGTGGTGGATTCGCGTGCACGATCCCTAGGTTTGCGGATTACTTCGGGTCGGCTACGGCCACACGAGCCGGTCGAATCAGACGCTCACCCATCTTGTAACCAGGCTGCAGCACCTGCACAACCGTCGTCACCTCGGTGCCCTCGGCCAGCTCGGCCTCGGTATGCATGAGCGCCTCGTGGAACGCCGGGTCGAACGCGTCCCCCGGTTGACCGAACCGCTCAACGCCGAACTTGGTCAAGGTGCCCTCGAGCTTCTCGGCGATGGCCGCGAAGGGTCCAACCTCCAGGTCGCCGTGCTGGCGCGCCAGGTGAATGTCATCCAGCACCGGCAGCAGCGCCTCGATCACGCTGCCTACCGCCATGTCGCGATGCAGCACTCGATCACGATCGACACGCTTTTTGTAGTTGACGTACTCGGCCTGCAGCCTCTGAAGGTCGCGGGTCAGGTCAGCCGCGAGTGTCGTGTCCGGGTGGACATCGTCGATTGCCACTTCGTTCTCCAAGCCTGGATCCGCCTCTCCTGGCTCGAGATCCGCAAAGTCGCTCATGCCTGTGGCCGGATGACGCACCGCGCCGGTCGACGGATCGAGGCGTCTCTTGTCGGTCACCTTGGGGCCCGTGGGCTCGAACTCCTCTGGGTAAGCAGGGTCCGAGCCCACGCGCTCCGGGTCGAGCGGGTTGGCGTCGGTCACTTCTTGTCACCGGGTGCCGCAGAGGCATCCTCTGCGTCGTCCACGACCTCGGCATCGACGACGTCATCGTCCGCCGCGCCTGGTGTGCCCTCTGAAGAAGGACCCGCATCAGACGTTGTGCCCTCACTGCTCTCGGCAGCGGAGGCGGCGGCATACATCGCCGTCCCGAGCTTCTGGGACTCCTCGGAGAGCTTGGTGGCCTTGACCGTGATGTCTGGCGCCGAAACGCCTGAGCCGTCCTTGAGCGCGGCCTTCAGATCGGCCAGGGCGGCGTCGACCTCGCCTCGGCCATCGGCCGGGATCTTGTCGGCGCTGTCGGCCAGGAACTTCTCGGTGGAGTAGACCAGCTGCTCCGCGGTGTTGCGGGCCTCGGTCTCCTCACGCCTGACCTTGTCCTCCTCGGCGTGCTCCTCGGCCTCACGGACCATGCGCTCGATCTCGTCCTTGGGCAGCGCGGAGCCACCGGAGATCGTCATGGACTGCTCCTTGCCGGTGCCACGGTCCTTGGCGGAGACGTGGACGATGCCGTTGGCGTCGATGTCGAACGTGACCTCGACCTGCGGGACGCCACGAGGGGCCGGCGCGATCCCGGTGAGCTCGAAGGTGCCCAGACCCTTGTTGTGCTGGGCGATCTCGCGCTCACCCTGGAAGACCTGGATGAGAACCGACGGCTGGTTGTCGTCGGCAGTGGTGAACACCTCGGAACGCTTGGTGGGGATTGCAGTGTTGCGCTCGATGAGCCTGGTCATCAGGCCACCCTTGGTCTCGATTCCCAGCGACAGCGGAGTGACGTCGATCAGCAGCACGTCCTTGCGCTCGCCCTTGAGAACACCTGCCTGCAGGCTCGCGCCGACCGCGACGACCTCATCGGGGTTGACGCCCTTGTTGGGGGTCTTGCCGCCGGTGAGCGCGGTGACGACATCGTAGACGGCCGGCATACGGGTCGAACCACCAACAAGCACAACGTGATCGATCTCAGTGAGTTTGATGCCGGCATCCTTGATGACCTGGCGGAACGGAGCCTTGACGCGCTCGAGCAGGTCGGCGGTGAGCTGCTCGAACTGCGCGCGGGTCAGGGTCTCGTCGAGGTGGATCGGGCCGTTCTCGGACATCGAGAGATACTGCAGGCTGATGTTGGTGCTCGTCGCGGTGGAGAGCTCCTTCTTGGCCTGCTCAGCAGCATCGCGCAGACGCTGCATGGCGATCTTGTCGTTGGCCAGGTCGGTGCCGCTGGTGTTCTTGACCGTGGTGACGAGGTGGTTGACGATGCGCTCGTCCCAGTCGTC
>JBBRZV010000019.1:0-49025 GCA_038236365.1 Actinomycetales bacterium
CAGCGCCCGCCATAGGCTTACATCAAGCACGCCGTTCTCCGCTCACTGGTTCTGGACCTTTAGACAGCCCAAAACCTATGCGGGAACGGCGTGTTCCTTATCAGCAACCTAAAACCGACCCACGGATGCGTCACAAGAGCCGCATTTATCGGGGGATGACCGACCGGTGGCGGCGCCGGACCTCGGGGGCCCTAGCATCGGTTACGCCATCCCCCCTGATAGACGGAGTGTCCCCGTGGGTTTTCGCGTCACGCCACACAACTCCTCGTTCTATGACCTGTTCGCACAGTCGGCTACCCACCTCGTGGATGGTGCCCGGGAGCTGACCAAGCTGTTGGGTGCGGAGCGTTCCGAGCGAGAGTCCTTCGCCGCCGCGATGACGGATCTCGAGCACGCCGCCGACGAGTCCACGCACGCGATCATGCGGATGGTGAACTCATCGTTCATCACGCCCTTCGACCGCGAGGACATCTACCGCCTGGCCTCCAACCTCGACGACTGCATGGACCTGATGGAAGCCGCGGCCGACCTGATCGTCCTGTACCGGATCGGTGACCTGCCGGACGGGATCTCGGCCCAAGTCGAGGTGCTGGTCCGGATGTCCGAGCTGACCGCAGATGCGATGCCGCGGCTACGCTCGATGCGCAACCTTTCGGAGTACTGGATCGAGATCAACCGCCTCGAGAACCAGGCCGACCACCTCTACCGAGAGCTGCTGGCCGAGCTGTTCAACAACGGCGCTGACGCGATCACGGTGCTCAAGCTCAAGGAGGTCATCGACCACCTCGAGGCTGCGGCGGATGCGTTCGAGACCGTGGCGAACCAGGTCGAGAGCATCGCCGTCAAGGAGTCCTGACCCCTCGTGGACTGGCTGCCTGTCGCGGTCGTCATTGCGTTGGCGATGGGATTCAACTACACCAACGGTTTTCACGACGCGGCCAACGCGATAGCAACATCGATCTCGACCCGTGCCCTGACGCCACGGATCGCGCTCGGCATGGCTGCAGTCTTCAACATGCTCGGGGCCTTCATCGGCACCAAGGTCGCCGCCACGGTGGGCAAGGGCATCATCGCGCCGCCGACCGGGGCCATTGGTCTGCTCATTGTTGCTTCGGCCCTGGTCGGCGCGATCGCATGGAACCTCCTGACTTGGTGGCGGGGCCTGCCGTCGTCATCGTCACATGCCCTGTTTGGTGGAATGGTCGGTGCGGAGCTCATGGCTGGTGCACCGGTTCTCTGGAACGGCGTGTTCGAAAAGATCATCATCCCGATGGTGCTCTCGCCCGTGATCGGGCTCATCCTCGGCTACCTCATCATGACCGCAATCCTGTGGCTGTTCCGTCGCCAGCACCCCGGGCGTACGGGCCGCGGCTTTCGACACGCCCAGACCGTGTCGGCGGCAGCGATGGCGCTGGGTCACGGCCTTCAGGACGCCGGCAAGACGATGGGCATTGTGGTGCTGGCCCTGACTCTGGGCGGTTACCAGGACGGCTCGTCGATCCCCGTATGGGTCAAGATCTCGACGGCGCTGGTCATCAGCCTGGGAACGTACTCCGGTGGGTGGCGGATCATGCGGACGCTGGGCCGCAGGATCATTCACCTGGACCCACCCCAGGGCTTCGCTTCGGAAGCCTCGGCGGCCTCCATCCTCTACGTCGCGGGACTGGTCTTCGGCGCGCCGATCTCGACCACGCACACGATCACCTCGACGATCATGGGTGTCGGTGCCACCAAACGTCTGTCTGCTGTGAGGTGGGGCGTGGCCAAGAACATCGTCACGGGCTGGGTGCTGACGTTCCCTGGCGCGGCGCTGGTGGCGGCACTGGCCTACACGGTGACGATCCCCTTCCACTGACCCGCGAGAAGACAGCCCGTCAGGCCGTGACGAAGCGGCGGCTCAGCCGAAGCGGCCGGAGATGTAGTCCTCGGTGGCGCGCTGCGTCGGGTTGCTGAAGATCTTCTGGGTGTCGTCCATCTCGATCAAACGCCCGGGCTCGCCCGTGGCCGTGAGGTTGAAGAACGCCGTCCGGTCCGACACCCGAGCCGCCTGTTGCATGTTGTGGGTCACGATCACCACCGTGTACGTGCTCTTCAGGTCGGAGATCAGGTCCTCGATGGCAAGCGTCGAGATCGGGTCCAGCGCCGAACAGGGCTCGTCCATCAGAAGCACCTGTGGCTCGACCGCGATGGCCCTGGCGATGCACAGTCGCTGTTGCTGCCCACCGGAGAGCCCGGCACCGGGCTTGTTCAGCCGGTCCTTGACCTCCTTCCAGAGGTTCGCGCCTCGCAGCGAGGCCTCAACCTTCTCGGCCAGCTCCTTCTTGTTCTTCATGCCGTTCAGTCGCAACCCAGCTGCCACGTTGTCTGCGATCGACATGGTGGGAAAGGGGTTCGGGCGCTGAAACACCATGCCCACGGTGCGCCGCACTGCCACCGGGTCGACGCCCGTGGCATACAGATCAACATCGTCAAGGCGCACGGACCCCTCGACCCTTCCGCCCGGGATGACCTCGTGCATGCGGTTCAGCGTCCGAAGGAGCGTCGACTTGCCGCAGCCGGATGGGCCGATGAACGCCGTCACCGAACGCGGCTCAACCGTCATCGAAACGTCTTCGACCGCTTTGAAGGTGCCGTAGTAGGCGTTGAGGTCCTTGACGTCGATGCGTTTGGCCATGAGGTGTTGTGGTCCTCCGTGTGTGGGGCTGAGGAAAGTGTATGTAAGCCCGCCTGACGACGGTTACCCCGCGTCCAGATCGGGTGTCGGTCAGCCTTTGGCCCGTCCGAAGTGGCCAATCAGGCGGCCGGCGATGTTGAGCAGCAGGATCAGCAGGATCAGGGTTGCCGCCGCACCCCAGACCCGGTCGACCGCGGGCTGCAGCACCTCTGTGCGGTCCTGGTTGATCATCGTCGGCAGGGTCGGCATGAGGCCGCCGAACAGGTTGGTCGCGATGTTCTTGGTGTACGGGCCTAGGATCAGCAGCGGGGCCGTCTCTCCCATGACCCGGGCCAGGCCGAGCAGAACCCCGGTGATGATGCCGGAGAAGGCCGTCGGCAGGACGATCCGCGCGATCGTCTTCCACTTGGGCACCCCGAGTGCGTAGGCGGCCTCACGCAGCTCGTTGGGCACGAGCTTGAGCATCTCCTCGGTCGATCGCACGACGACCGGGATCATCAGAAGCATCAGGGCCAGGCATACCGCGAAGCCAACGCGCTGGAAGCCGAACGCGGTGACCCAGACTGCGTAGATGAACAGTGCAGCGACGATCGAGGGGATGCCGGTGAGGATGTCGACCGTGAAGCTGACCGCCCTTGCCAGCCGTCCCCGGCCGAACTCGACGAGGTAGATCGCCGTCATCACCGCGATCGGCACGGCGATCATTGCCGTGATCAGCCCCTGTATGAGGGTGCCCTGGATGGCATGGACCGCGCCCCCGCCGACGCTCCGGTTGGTGATGCCCCGCTGGGAGTTGGTCCACCACTGGCTGTCGAGAAGCATCTGGCCGCCCTTGCTGAGCACGCTCCACAAAATCCAGGCGAGAGGCACCATCACCACCGCAAACGCGGCCCACATCACCACCCGAGCCAGCTCGTTGCGCAGGGCCCGGCTGCGGGACCGGTGGCCGAATCCGGATCCGGGAGCCAAGACCCGCACTGGCTCCAGGTTCGAGGCTGACGCCATGTCCAGGGCGCTCATTCGCTGAAGGCCTTCCTGCGCTCAATCACGACGCGTGCGATCGCGTTGACGATGAACGTCAGCAGGAAGAGCACGAGGCCGGCGGCCAGAAAGGCACCGGCCTTCTGCGGGGAGTCGAACTCGGCTGCGTTGTTGGCGATCTTGGAGGCGAAGGTCTCGCCCCCGTTGAACATCGACCAAGACCAGATCGAGCCGTCGGCCAGCGACGACAGGATGATCATGACGGCCACCGTCTCGCCGAGCGCCCGGCCCAGGCCCAGCATCGACGCGCTGATGACACCGGGTTTGCCGAACGGCAGGACTGCGGTGCGGATCATCTCCCAACGGGTGGCTCCCAGAGCGAGCGCCGCGTCCTTGTGCGACATGGGCGTCCGCGCGAACACCTCACGCGACAACGCCGTGACGATGGGCAGCACCATGATCGAGAGCACGACGGCCACGGTGAGGATGGTGCTGCCAGCCTCGACCCCCGTTTCCTTGAACAGGGGTATCCACCCGAACAGACTCAGCAGGGCTGTCTGTATGCCGTGCATGTGCGGGCCGAGGACCTGCAGCCCCCACAAGCCGTACACGATCGAGGGCACGGCGGCGAGCAGGTCCACCAGCGTCGCCGCCGGCCGGCTCAGCCAGCCCGGCGCATACTGCGTGATGAACAGGGCCACGCCCACCCCCAGTGGGACAGCGATGACCATGGCGATCACCGATGAGAGCACCGTCACCCACAGCAAGTTGGCAATCCCGAACTGCAGAGGGGTGCCGTCAACATTCCACTGCGTGGACGTCAGGAAGTTGACCTTGTTCTTCGCCAGTGCGGGCAGCGCCTGGGACATCAGGAAGACGGCGATCAGGGTCACCATCGCGATGACCAACAGCCCGGCGCCCGTGGCCGTGCCGCCGAAGAGACGGTCGCCGAGCCGACCCCGACCCGAAAGGGAGTCGTCCCCCACAACGGGGCCGCGGCCTTGCGGGTCGGGGAGCTCGTCGACGGCAGAGGCTCCGGTCAGGATCGGCACGTCAGTTCGAACCCATCTGTTGCAGGGTCAGGAGAGCGCAGCGATTGCGGCCGCGACCTTGGCCTGGACGCTGGCAGGAAGCGGAGCGTATCCGATCTCCTGGAGCTTGGTCTGCTCGGCTGGCGAGGCAAAGGACTTCAGGAACGCCTTGACCAACGGGACCTTTGTCGGGTCCTTGGCCTTCGAGCAGACGATCTCGTAGGTCACCAGGAGGATCGGGTAGGCCCCGGCCGCCTTGGTGGTGTAGTCGAGCTTCAGCTTCAGGTTGTTTCCCACGCCAACGATCTTCGCCGCGCCGACCGCCGTGCCAACAGACGCACCGGTCAGCTCCACAGGGCCGACACCGTTGTCTATCAGGGCAATTCCGAGCTTGTTGTCTTTCGCGTATGACCACTCGGAATAGGTGACGCCGCCCTCTGTGGACTTGACCGCATTGGCGACACCGGCATTTGCCTGCTTGCCTTCACCCTTGCCGGTCCACTTCTTGCCGGTCTCCTGAGGCCAGTCACTCGCAGCGGAGCCTTTGAGGTACTTGGTGAAGTTGTCAGTCGTGCCAGACTCGTCGGAGCGGAAGTAGACCTTGATGGGCTCGGCCGGAAGGGTGACGCCTGGGTTGATCGCGGCGATCGCCGGATCGTTCCACGTGGTGATGGCGCCGTTGAAGATCTTGGCTGTCACGGAGGGGGTCAGGATCAGCTTGTTGACGCCTTTGACGTTGTACGCCACGGCGATGGGTCCGGTCACCATGGGCAGGTTCCAGGCTGCGGAGCCGCAGGTCTTGTCGGCTTCGACCTGTTCGATGGTGGTGGCGCCCGCCTTGGCCGTGTCGCTCAGTGCCGAGTCAGAGCCAGCGAAGTTCACCTGTCCGGCGATGAACTGCTTGATGCCCGCGCCCGACCCGGTCGGGTTGTAGTTGAGGGTCGCGCCGGGACATGCCGCCTGGAAGTCGGTGATCGCCTGCTCGATGGCGTTCTTCTGGGCCGAGGAGCCCTCGGCGCTCAGCGTGCCGGTCGCGCAGTCTGAGGCAGCGGTGGTCGCACCCCCGCCCGCGGCGGCGTTGGCGGTCGCGTTGTTGTCCGAGCCGCAGGCAGACAGGGCAAGGGCGCTCACCAGGGCGATGCCCGTGACACTGGTCATACGCCCACGAGTCTGGATCTTCACGGTATGGAGCCTTTCCGCAGCAGGGTTCAGTGCCAGCGGGCGCTGGTGCCCGTCGCCGGCAACGCTAGGGAGGCTGGGTGACCGCGTGGCCCGCGGCGGGTTAACGGCAGATGAACGTCATACGTCATTCGGACGCCCTGGCCCAGCAGGGCAGGGCGCCGGGTAGCTCTCGATGTCGACGACGCGGGCCTTGGGCCCGGTCCCCACGACGTGGGCCACCAGCACCTCGCCCTTGCCCATACCGCTCCGGGTGGCCTCGGACAGGGTGACCTTGGCTGTGTTCTCGAAGGAGTCGCCGGAGTCCGCGATCGCGGCCAGCTGCTTGAGCAGCACAGGCAGCACCGGTCCGTGGCTGCACAGAACCGCCGGTTCGCCGCGGTCGAGCAGCCGCGTCAGATGGTGGGTGGCGCGCCCTGGTCGCTCGGCGAAACCTTCCTCGGAGAGCCCGACCTTGATGTGCGTCCCGTACCCGGTGGCGACGGCGTACGGCAGAACGGTGTCCAGGCAGCGCACGGATGGAGACGTGACCACTCGGGTCACCCCGAAGGCGGCCAGGATGGGGACAAGGGCGGCTGCGCGAGCGCGGCCCGGGGAATCCAGAGGCCGCTTAGGGTCAGCGCCTTTCCACGTCGAGCGGGCCCTTGATTTGGCATGGCGGACAAAGACCAGCGGCCACGTGGCGAGGGTCCAGGCGTGGTCCGCTCTCACCAGCGCGCGCAGCTGTTCGAGATCCCGGGGATAGCTGAGCCGGTCGGTGGCCGCCGCGACACCGAGCCAGGCGACCTCGTCGATCTCGTTGACCAGAGTCCCGTCTCCGCCCACCATCTCGGCCGCCCAGTAGCGCACCGCCTTGGTGGCCGGTTGGCCGCTCCGGTCCTGGACGATGTACTGCGCGGAGGGAAGGGGTCGGCCAAGGCGCACGTGGAACCCTGTCTCCTCCCAGACCTCGCGGGCTGCGGCGACCGGCCAGTCCTCGCCCGGGTCGAGCTTGCCCTTGGGCCACGACCAGTCGTCGTAGCGCGGGCGGTGGACCAGAGCTACCTCGAGCTGCCCATCTCTTCGACGCCATGGCAGGGCTCCACCAGCCGGGATCTTGTTGTTCTCACCTCCGGAGATCACCGTCTCCTGACCTTCGGAGTTCCCGGTCTCCTCGCCCTCCGCGATTTCCATGCCCACATCGGGATCGCGATCACCGGCGACCCGGCTTGCGTCGGCGGCGCGCGTTGCTCTCGATGAGCGCGGCCTGCAGCTCGATCAGCTCGTTGCCCTGCTCGTCAAGGCAATGCCGCGTCCATTGACCGTCGCCGCCCAGGTGCCAGCTGGACACATCGTCGCTCATGCCCATACTCATCAGGGACTGCATGTCGGCGATGTGCGCCGGGTCCGCAAGCCGCACGAGGGCCTCCACCCGGCGGTCGAGGTTGCGATGCATCATGTCGGCGCTGCCGATAAGGACGAACGGGCCGCCGTCACCGCCGCCGAAGATGAACAGGCGCGAGTGCTCCAGGAACCGGCCGAGGATTGAGCGCACCCGGATGTTCTCGGACAGGCCCTTGATGCCGGGGCGCAAGGCACAGATGCCCCGGACCCAGAGGTCGACCTCGACGCCCGCCCGGGAGGCTCGGTACAGCGCATCGATCACCTGGTCGTCCACGATCGAGTTCAGCTTGAAGCCGACGTAGCCGCCCAATCCCGCCTTCACGTTGGCGATCTCGTCCTCGATGTGCCCGATCAGGCCGGTGCGCACGGAGCGGGGTGCCACGAGAAGGCGCTTGAACTTGCTGCGTGGCGCCCACCCCGAGAGCTGGTTGAAGAGCCTGGTCAGGTCCTCGCCGATCTGGGGGTTGCAGGTGAGCAGGCCGACGTCCTCGTAGAGGCGTGCGGTCTTGGGGTTGTAGTTGCCGGTGCCGATGTGGCAGTAGCGGCGCAGTCCTTCGGGCTCCTGACGGACGACCAGCGCGAGCTTGGCGTGTGTCTTGAGCCCGACGATGCCATAGACCACGTGAACGCCAGCATGCTCGAGCTTGCGCGCCCACGAGATGTTCGCCTGCTCGTCGAAGCGGGCCTTGATCTCGACGACGGCGAGCACCTGCTTGCCCGCCTCAGCGGCATCAACCAGCGCATCCACGACAGGGCTGTCACCACTGGTGCGGTAGAGCGTCTGCTTGATCGCGAGAACCCGCGGATCGGCCGCGGCCTGCTCGATGAAGGCCTGCACCGATGTCGAGAACGAGTCGTAGGGGTGCTGAAGCAGGATGTCCTTGGCTCTGATGGAGGCCAGGACGTTGGCGGCATGGGAGCTCTCGACGGCAGCGAGGTCGGGGTGGGTCTTGGGCACGAAAGCCGGATACTTCAGCTCTGAACGTTCGAGGTCGGCCAGCACCTCGAGCCCCGTCAGGTCCAGCGGAGCAGGCAGGCGATAGACCTCGTCGGCGTGTACGCCCAGCTCGCGTTCGAGCAGGTCCAGCACGTGGTCGTCCATGTCCTCGGCGATCTCGAGACGCACGGGCGGCCCGAAGCGGCGCCGGGTGAGCTCCTTCTCCAGGGCCGTCAGCAGGTTCTCGGCGTCGTCCTCCTCGACCTCGAGGTCCTCGTTGCGAGTGACCCGGAAGGTGAAGTGCTCATTGATCTCCATGCCCGGGAACAGCTGGTTCAGGTGCGCGGAGATGATGTCCTCGAGGGGAACGAACCTGGTGTTATGCAGATGAGTCAGCTGCGAGGTGGGGGCCTGGACCTGCACGAAACGCGGTAGCAGCAGCGGCACTTTGACGCGGGCGAAGTGCTCGACCTGGGTCTTGGGGTTGACGAGCAGGACAGCGAGGTTGAGGGAGAGCCCTGAAATATAAGGGAACGGGTGAGCCGGGTCGACGGCCAGGGGGGTGAGCACCGGGAAGATCTGGTCCCGGAACATGCCGTGGAGCGCCTCCTGCTCCTGGTCGTTGAGCTCGTCCCAGCGCACGATGGTGATGCCCTCTTTGATCAGCGCCGGGCGCACCTGGTCGTCGAAGACGTGGGCATGCGCCGTCATCAGCTTGTGAGCGAAGAGGGAGATCTGTTCGAGAACCTCGCGAGGTTCAAGCCCGGAGGCGGAGCGGACGGCCAGGCCGGTCGCGATACGGCGCATGAGGCCGGCCACGCGGACCATGAAGAACTCGTCGAGGTTGTTGGCGAAGATCGCGAGGTATCGGGCCCGCTCCAGCAGTGGCACCGAGTCGTCGGCGGCCAGCTCCAGCACGCGTTCGTTGAACTGCAGCCACGAGATCTCGCGTTCGAGGAAGCGATCATCGGGCAGTGCGTCCGGGTCGACCGGGACGCCCGGGGAGGGAACCAGTCGCATGAAGCGGCCGTTCGAGGCCCGGGCAGTTGGCGCGCTCATGTCCCTATCGTGGCACTCGAGGCTGAATGGCGGGCGCATACATGACATCCACCGCGAATCGCGTGAAGCCCAGCCGGGAGTATGTGGCGATGGCGGCTGTGTTGTCGGCGTCCACATAGAGCATGGCCTCGGTCACACCGTGCTCGCGCAGGTGCTCGAGCCCCAGGACCGTGATTGCCCGGCCCAGCCCGAGCCCCTGGTATTCCGGGTCGACCCCGACCACGTAGACCTCCCCCTGCGTGGGCCTCATCCGTGGTCTGGCGGAGGCGACGATCTTGGTCCAGTGCGATGCGGCAAGCACCGGGGTGGCGCCTCGCGTGTCCTCGACGAGGATGAATCCCGTTGCGTCAAACCACGGTTCGGCAACTCTTAGGTCGAGATCATGACGGGTCAGGCGACCCTGTTCGGCGTGGCCGGCGAAGGCGCGAGCGTTCACCCTCAACCAGGCTCCCTCATCCTGACCGACGACGAAGTGTCGTGCCGCGAAGCCGTCCGGGAGCGTGACTGCGGGCAGCGAGCCGTCGTCGGGTAGCAGAGGCCGACGCATGGACCAAAGCTCACGCACGATGGAGTAGCCCCCGCGGCCTGCGAGGGCACGTGCGCCGTCGAGATGGCCGTGGGCCCAGATCCGCAGGCTGTCGGCCTGCGGCCCCAGTGCATCCTGGATAGCACGGATCAGCGCGGTCCCGACACCATGCCGTCGGTCCGCCGGGTCCACGACAACCTCAGCGGTTGCGCCTTCGGCAACCTGTCCGTCGGCGCTCGACCCGCTCTCAGCGACCGCGGGTCCTCCCGCTGTCCCCCGCTCGAGGTGGGCATACCCCGCGAGGTGGGTGCCGTCATACGCCAGGAAGTGCGCATCACCTGTCCCGGCCTCGGTCCCCGGCCCGGCGCTGTCCCGAGCCGCCAGCAGTACCTGCTCGGACAACGGCGCCACGTGGTCGACGGCCTGGGCCCGCCTCTCAAGGGCCATGACCGCGGCTATCTGTGCTGCGTCGAGTCGCCCCACGCTCTCCAGGTGCATTGCGGCATTCCATCACGCTCGGGTCGGTTCCCCAAGCGGCAACTGGACTACCTTCGCCCCCATGGTCAGGCGTCGGTGAGCGACTCGCTTTCGTTCTGGGAGGACTCGGGTACGAAGCGATAGCCGACGTTGCGCACAGTTCCGATCAGCACCTCGTACTCAAGCCCCAGCTTTGCTCGGAGCCTCCGAACGTGGACGTCAACCGTGCGGGTCCCGCCGAAGTAGTCATAGCCCCAGACCTCCTGCAGCAGCTGCGCCCGGGTGAAGACCCGACCTGGGTGCTGGGCGAGGTGCTTGATCAGCTCGAACTCCTTGTAGGTCAGGTCGAGCACCCGTCCGTCGATCCGGGCTGAGTAGGTGTTCTCGTCGATGACCAGGTTGCCGGCGGTGATCTGGGCGCTGACCGGGTCGTCGCCGGCGGACAGGGCAAGTGAGCCGATGGACAGGCGGATGCGGGCCTCGACCTCGGCCGGCCCGGCAGTCTCGAGCAGCACGTCGTCGATCCCCCACTCGGCGGTCAGTCCGGCGAGGCCGCCTTCGGTCAGAATGGCCAGCAGCGGGACCGAGACGCCGGTGGCACGCAGCATCCGGCACAGGGACCTGGCCGAAGCGAGCTCACGACGGGCGTCCACGAGGATGGCGTCGGCGGCTGGCTGGTCGATCAGTGCTGCGGGTTCGGCCGGAATGATGCGCACTTGGTGGCTGAGCAATGCCAGTGCCGGCAGCACCTCGGTGCTGGGCGCCAGGGCGTTGGTCAGCAACAGCAGATGGGCCACGTTCGCAGAATAGGTCAGTCCTGCTGCGTCCGGGACGTCAATCCGCCTCATGAGACCCCTCACACACCCACCGAGAGGCTGGTATGACGGAGAGCCGGCCGGGTGCGAGCGCCGCCAGCCGAGGCGGTCACACCCGAGGTGACTGGACCTCTTGCCCGCCGGTGATGGGAGAATGCCGCTCGTGACTGATCCCATGCCGGACCCACCCGCGGTAACGCGGGCGCAGCTGCGTGCTGCCGAGGCGGCTGCCGGACCGGTCCTGGTCCCCGTTCCCGAGATGCACAAGCAGCCGCTCGTGACGGTCGCCGTGGTTGCGCTGGCCGCACTGCTGACCATCTCTGCGTTTGCCGGGCCGTTGTTCGTTGCCGTCGCGATGGCCCTCGCTGCAGGCGTCATGTCGTGGGGGTGGTCGGGCCTCCTTGGGCTGCCCAGCCCGCGCGGCACGGCATTCGTGCTGGCCGTGGGGTCTTTGGCAGCGATCGGGACCGCTCTGGCCACGCGCGATGACCCTTTCCTGGTGTGGATGCCAGCCGCCCTGGCCGGCGCGATCATCGTCGCGTTCCTCCACCAGCTGGCCCGCAGAGACGGTCGTCCGCGGCTGGTCGAGTCCATCGCCTCGAACATCACTGCGATCTCGATCGTCGTGTCCGGCGCCTGCTTCGTCGTCCTTCCGCGCACTCCGAACGGTGCCTGGGTCATCGCCCTTGCTGCTGGTGGCATAGCGGTGTCGGCACTGACCGACCTGGTGGGAGACATGCCTCGCCTGCACGTCTGGCTGATGCCGCTGGCGATGCTGGCCGGAGGAGTTGCGGCGATCGTGATTGCCCTGACTTCGGGTGACGTGGCCTGGGGGACGGCGGCCCTTCTGGGACTGCTCGCAGCTGGGGTCAGTCACGCCATCCGTCGCGTGCTGGCCATGGTGCCGGCGATCAGCTCGCCGCGATCACAGCTGGTCAGTGCCAGCGCGTCGGTGCTGACGGTTGGCGTGGTGGTCTACGTCGTGGGCCGGTTGTTCGTCTCCTGACCGGTCAGTAGACGAGGGCCTGTGCGCCGTCGGCCAGGACCTCCTCGACGAAGGCGGCAGCACCTCGGATCAGCACCCCGGCAAGCAGGTCTGCTTCGCTGAGGTCACGGCGAGCCGCGCACTGGCTGCACACCGTCACGGCGCCGCCCCCGATCACGGCGTCGCGAAGGTCGGCCAGGTTGGCTGAATGGGGCAGTGAGAGCTCTTCGGCCCGGCCGGGGACGGCCAGCCATGTGGACTCACCGGTGAGCCAGAGGCTGACCTGCGCGCCGCTGGCCACCCCGGTGGCGGCAACGGTGAACGCCTGGGAAAGCCTTTCGGGGGACTCGATCCCCGTGGTGAGCTTGATGATCAGCTGACGCGAGTTCGATAGCATGGGGTAAGGCTACGATTGGCGACGATATGGCCTTCGAACTCGACGTGAACCTGCCTCCGGCCCTCGCGCCCCTCGCCTGGCTCGTCGGACGATGGGAGGGTGCCGGTGTCGTCGGCTACCCCACCATCGAGTCGGCCAACTTCGGCCAGGAGATTGTCTGCTCCCACGACGGTCGCCCCTTCCTTGAATGGCACAGTCGCACCTGGCTACTGGATGAGGCCGGGGCCCGGGTGCGTCCGTTGGCCACCGAGCTCGGCTTCTGGCGGGTCCTCGAGGACGGCGAGATCGAGCTGCTGCTGACCCATCCCACGGGCATCATCGAGATGTATGTCGGCCGCCGTGACCCCGGGCGACCAGCCGTCCACCTGCGAACGGACGGCGTGCTTCGCAGCCCTGCGGCAAAGGAGTACAACGCGGGGACCCGGATGTATGGACTGGTTGACTCCCAGCTTCTCTTCGCCATGGACATGGCTGCGGTTGGCCATGGCTTGCAGAGCCACCTGTCGGCCAAGCTCAAGCGCGTGGGTTGAGCCGATCGCGATCAGGCGACGCCTCAGTGGGTCGCAAAGGGCGTTCAGCTCAGGGGATCTGAGGGCCGAGAGAGATCTGGCTCATGGTGTCGCTGCTGAGCGCGATCGACAGCTGTGCCATCCGGGTCTGGTCCACGATGTCGATCGAGGCGCCCGCAGGGCTTTTCCCGAAGCCGCTGAAGGGGGCGGTGATGAGCTTGATGTCGCTGCTGCGCACATTCCTCATCGCCAGTGCCTGAGCGCGCATATCTGCCACTGAGAACGCGTTGTCCACAGTGAGGTACCGGGTGCTCGCGTCCACGAGCCGCGCGAAGCGCAGGGGGTTGATCAAGGTCTGCCTGCTGAGCGACTGGAGCATCAGCGCCTTGATGAACGCCTCCTGTCGACGTCCCCGGGAGATGTCGCCCTGGCTGAGCTGCATTCGCTCGCGGACGAACTCCAGTGCCGTCTTGCCGTTGAGGTGGTTCAAGCCCACGTTGATGGTGTTGTAGCCGGGCCCTCCGCTGGCTTCCTCGGCGAAGACGTTCACCCCTCCGACCGCATCGGTCATTTCCTGGAACCCCTGGAAGCCGATCACGGCCACGTGGTCGAACGGGACGTCGACCAGATGCTGCAGGGTGCTGACGAGCAGCGGCGCCCCGCCATACGCGAAGGCCGCATTGATCTTGTCCTTGCCGTGCCCTGGCACCTCGACGTACAGGTCGCGCGGGAAGTGCACAAGGTAGACCTTCTTGCGGTCACTGCTGATATGCACCAGGACGATGACGTCGGATCTTCCGTTGGCCACGGGCCCGCGGCTGTCCGAACCGATCACGAGAATATTCTGGGCATCCTTGGCTGCCGACTGCCTGACGGGTGCGGACGCGCCCGCGCTGCGGGCCGGTAACAGCGCCGCGTGCCTGATGTTGGTGGTGATCATGTGGTTGAGGAACCCCACGTATGCCGCACCCGCGCCGACCGTGAGCAGCAGAAGGAGCGAAACCAGGCTCACGATGACCCGACGGACGCGGCGCCTCTTGCGGGTCGCGCGGCCTGTCGACCTTGACGTGATGAGGTCGTCGATCATGCCTGCCACGCTAGGTTTGGGTCCTCTACGGGGGCACCTGCAAATGCACCCCCCGAACTCCGGCAGATGCATGAGTAGGCTCGCAGATATGAGGGACCTTGGTGAATCCCTGAGGGCAAGAGGTATGCGGCTGACTCCCCAACGTCAACGAATCATCCAAGCCGTCAGCGCGCTCGGCCACGCCACGCCGGACGGCCTCGCCGCTGCCGTCGACAAGGACGGCGGGCCGGCACTGTCCCTGTCGACGATCTATCGCAACCTCGAGGCGCTCGAGCAGGTGGGTGTGGTCTCGCACACCCACCTGGACCACCGCTCACCGACCTATCACCTCGCCGACCACGCGCACCACGTTCACCTGGTCTGCATCTCCTGCGGCGTGGTCATCGAGGGCGAGGTTGCCGTTGCCGACCAGTACGTCGGGAATCTTTTGTCCCGCCACGGCTTTGTCGCTGATGTGAAACACATGGCGATCCACGGATGGTGCGCAGAATGTTCGTCCCGGCGATCGGAGCGGCAAGCCCGGTGACATCCGCCGTCGCACCGCCCAGCCCGCTATTGACCCGTCCCGGCGCCGTGGCCGGCGAAGGCCTTGATGCCGGTGTCGCCGCACATTACGGCGACCCCCTGCGTGAACAGAGGCTCCTGGTGGAAGGCCTGGCCGCGGTTGACCTGTCCAACCGCGGGGTCCTGACTGTTACCGGGCCGGACCGTATCTCGTGGCTGCACTCGGTCACCACCCAGATGCTCACCGGGCTGGCGCCACACAGGTCGGTCGAGACGCTGGTCCTCAGCCCCAAGGGTCACATCGAGCACGACCTGCACCTCGTGGACGACGGCCAGACCACGTGGATCACCGTCGAGCCGGGCACGACCGACGCGCTCGCCACCTGGCTGGACTCGATGCGCTTCATGCTGCGCGTCGAGGTGGCCGACGTCAGCGGGGACTATGGCGTGATCGGTGAGCCGGTGCGCGCCGAGACCACGGCGGCAGAGCCCCTCGCCTGGAGCGACCCCTGGCCCCAGATGGTCGGTGACACTGCGGCCTACAGCGCGGTCGTCGACCCGGCCGAGCACCCAGGGAGTGACCGCCCCTGGCGCGAGCTGATCATCCCGCGCAACCTGGTGGACGAGACGGTCGGGGATCGGCCGATGGCGGGGATGTGGGCCGCCGAGGCCCTCCGTGTCGCTGCCTGGCGGCCGCGGCTGGGCTTCGAGACGGACCAGCGCACGATCCCTCACGAGGTGGACTGGCTTCGCACGGCCGTTCATCTGCACAAGGGCTGTTATCGAGGGCAGGAGACGGTGGCTCGAGTGCACAACCTCGGGCGGCCACCGCGCCGGCTGGTGTTCCTGCATCTGGACGGGTCCGGCCACGTCCTTCCCGAGCGGGATGCAGAGATTGAGGTCAACGGTCGGGTCGTCGGCCGCCTGACCACGGTGGCTCTTCACCACGAGCTCGGTCCGATCGCCCTGGCCGTCATCAAACGCAACACACCGCTGGATGCCGTGTGCCTGGTGGCCGGGCTCAGCGCCAGTCAGGAGGAGATCGTCCTGCGCGGGGCCTGAGCTCGGGTCAGGATGCGGCTTGGTGTCTGCGCTTGCGATACTCCACAACAGTCAGGTAGACGATGACAGCATCGAACACGGTCAGCAGAACGAGGCCGATCGAGTGTGAGTAGCTGAATCGGTAGACCTGATAGATCATGAATCCGATCGTGAGATAGATCAGGCCGGCATAGGCCCACAGCCGGTCGTGCAGTATCTCCCACACCAGGATGATCTTCACGATGCCGTGCGACAGCAGGTAGAGGGCTGCAAAGATGAACGACCCGGCGGCCAGGTTCTGGGTGCTGTGCAGGATGTGGGTCGCGAGGAAGTCGCGTGGGTCCTCAGCGAGCTCGTGCTGGGTGAGCGTCGCAGCCAGGTGGTTCACGAGCTCGGGCTTGATGAAGAGCAGGAGGATGCCGCCGGCGATCTCGAGCAACCCGTCGAGACCCTTGAGCAGGATGCCGACCTCGAAGACCCTGTCGAACCCGGTCTTGGGCTTGAACCTGTCAGCGGGGCTCATGATCCAGACGTTACGTCATGCTCCGGACTCGTCGCCAATTGGTGAATGCCGAGGATCCGGCCGCGGGACCGGAGGTCTACGCCGTGAAAGCCGCCAGGGTTAGCGTGGGGTGGGCAGGACGATCGTGACCCGCCGGTTGCGCGCGCGGTTGGCATCTGTGGTGTTCGGCGCGACAGGGCTGGCCTGCCCGAATCCCTGCGGGGCGAGCGTGACCGACTGTCCGGCCAGGCCGGTCTGGAGGACTTGGGCCACGGCCAGAGCTCGGGCCTGGGACAGGGCCAGGTTTCTGGCCGCGCTTCCAAGGTCGTCGGTGTACCCGTTGATCTGGATGGTGCCCGTCACATGGGAGCTGCTGATCTGCGTGGCAAGGGTGGTCACCGCAGTCGTGGCTGACGGAGTTAGAGCTGCCGAGTTCAGACCGAACAGGACGTCGGACCTGAGCACCAGCTGTTGGCCCGCCTGGACGTGGGGCACGGACTTGGGTGCCGCGGTGGCGATGACCGGCAGCGCCGCGGAGGCGGTCGGCGTTGGCGTCGGGGCCGTTGTTGACGTGGTGGTGGAGGTCGGCGAAGGCACGGGGTGTTCGGCCGCCAGGGACGGCCCGGAGGACCCGCTTCGCCAGGCCAGGAAGACGATCAGCAGCAGTATCGGGATAGCTGTGAGGACCGCCCACTTGATGCGCGACTTCTTGGCCCCGGGCTTGCCGGGGCCTGGGGAGGGCCCTTCAGCGGGCCCGGGCCCTGGCGTGAGGCCAGCCCATCGTCCGGGCGACTTCTTCGGGCTTGGCGGGGTGGTCACAGTCGGGGCGGGTGCCTCCGATCCGGCCGGTGGTCGGGGCGCGTCGATGACGCGAACGCCGCTGTGGCGCTCGCGTGCACCAGCGAGCAACCTGCCGCCCACCCCGATGATGTCGCCGCTGTCGGCGATCTGGGCAAAGAGGGCTCGGGTGTCTGAATCAACCCGCAGGGAGGTGAGGTTGGCGTCTGGGCCGGCTGTGGCGGTGAGCTTGACGATGACGTGGACCTGGCCCTGTGTGGGCTCGGCTCCGGCAAAGCTACCGGTGTGGCTGCCGGAGAGCACGGCCTCCACCACGAGCTGTGGCCCCACCACCTGCCGCGTGTTCGGGGTCAGCGTGATCTTGTCGAATCCCGCCAACAGCTTGTCAACGGCCTCGGCGAGGGTCTTGCCCGTGAATGCCATGCGCTTGTGCCCCGTCAGGACGTCCACGCTGGCATCGGGGGAGAAACAGGCCATGACGGCATCGCGGTTCCCCGAGTCGAGGGCCGCACCGAGGCGCTGGAGTGCTGGGCTTGGATCGTTCATGTCATCACCGTTTCGAAGGATGTCATCTGTCGGCGGTCCTGCAGCACGGTTGGTCGCAATCATGGCCGTTCACCTACAAACATGGCCGTTCGGATGAGGCACAGGTCGCAGGAAGCCGAGCTCGGCGGGTGGCCAGCCGAAGCCGGTATGACGGGTGCCCTGTCAGGACCCTGAGCTCGCCTCGGGTCCGTGAGGATAGACTGCCAAATCCATTCGCACGAGCTGAGATGCAGGAGTGTCCAAGCCGCCGATGACCACGCCGCCTGCCCGCGACCGGTTCACCCCAACCCCGATGACGGCCACCGGCAAGCTGGTGGATGACTGTTGTGTCGCCCCTGACCGACCTGAACGAATTGAACATGACGCCGGGTGGCTTCGTGCGGCTCGACAGGCGCGCGCGCTTTCGTGGTTCTCCCTGGGTTGGATGACCGCTGAGGGCGTCGTTGGTCTGGCTGCCGGTGTCGCCGCAAACTCCATCGCGCTGATCGGTTGGGCGCTGGGCTCGGTCATCGAGGGCCTGGCGGCGATCATCGTCATCTGGCGGTTCACCGGCGGCAGAACCCTCTCCGAGGGCGCCGAGCGGCGGGCCCAGCGAGCTGTGGCCGTCTCGTTCTTCCTGCTCGCCCCCTACCTGGTGGTGGAGTCCGTGCGCGACCTGGGCGGTGCCCATGAGGTGGCCCCCACGGTCTTGGGCCTGATCGTGACCGCGGCCAGCCTGGTCGTCATGCCGTTGCTAGGACGGGCCAAGCAACGGCTCGGCGCACGCCTTGGATCTGAAGCTACTGCCGGTGAAGGCATGCAGAACCTTATGTGCGCGGCACAGGCAGGGGCGGTGCTGATCGGGCTGGCCGTCACAGCGGCCCTGGGTTGGTTCTGGCTCGACCCCGCCATCGGCCTGCTGCTCGCGGGCTGGGCGATCTACGAGGGCATCGAGGCCTGGCAGGGCGAGGACTGCTGCTGAAAGCACCCAGCGGCAGCCTTGCCAGCGACTCGCGGCTCATGCCGGCGGCTCCTTAGCCTGGGGCTGGTCCTGGGTTTTCGCTTGGGTCTGGTCGGTGGCCCGAGTCCGGGCGGTGAGCCGCTGTTGGACGAACTGGGCCGGCGATACGACCTTGTAGATCTTCCTGGGTCTGCCCTGTCCGGACTTCTGGCGGCTCGTCGTGACGAGGCCGACCTGCTCCATCTCTGCGAGAACCTGGACGACTCTGGGCCGGGTCCAGCCCATCCGGCTGAGCAGCTGCTCATCGGAAGCACTGGCGCCACCCAGCTCTTCCAGCTCCTGGGCAAGCATCTGCGCCGACCTGCCCAACGAGGCCAGCGCCTTCTCGCGCTGGGAAGCCGCCAACGAGAACGCCGACCACTTCGAGTAGTCACCACCGAGCTCCCGGGCGACGTCCAGCAGGCGGCGCGGGTTGCCAGCGCCGATCCGCGCCGCCTCAGCCAGCAACGGCTCAGGCACCTCGCGCATCCGACGCCGCAGGATCTCGATGGAGCCGCTCACGGCCAGCGGCTCGAGCTCGACCTGGGACTCGAAGAAGGCATCTGCCGGAGGTCGCAGCAGGACTCCCTTGTCAGATGTCGGGACCGTCACCAGCCACCTCAGGTCGATCGACCACAGCTCATCTCGCAGGGCCCCGAACAAGGCGTTGCCCGCGCCGGTGGGGGCATCGTCCAGCGCTATCACGATGCGCCCCCTCTGCGCGGCTCGGTCGCCGAGCTCGGCAAGCAGCTCGGTGGCATCGCCGGCCCCCCCATCGAGGGCCGGCGACGTCGAAGGAGGCACGTCACCCTGGTGCCGGGCAATCGCGTCAGCGGCTCGGGCGAGCAAGCCCGCCGCGCCGACGGCTCCTGCCCCATGGACGTACACAAGCTCCGGTGGACGCCGGTCCTTTTGATCGCCATCCTGGCGGGACTGGAACATGAGCGCGCGCACTAGGGAGGTCTTCCCACTCCCGCGTTCGCCAACCACGAGGCAGTTGAGACTGTGGTTCAGTGCGGCGCGAACCCGACTCATCTCCTCGACGCGATCGACGAAGAGCTGGCTGTCGGGCCGGGTGTCCAGCAGCGGTCTACCGCTCAGTGTCATGCCGTTAACGATACTTTCAGTAAGTAATGTTAGCAATGGTCAAAGACTAGCCACGTCATCGTTGCCCGGCACGGCAAGTACAGTGATAGCCGGACGAAACGCCGCACATCGCCCATTGGCCGGAGCGCTTCACGCTGCGTGTCAACGGGGCCGGGCGGCCGATCAGAGCTCGCTATCCATCCCGACGCAGGAGACACCAATGATGACGATCCCACCAGACCCTGTAGAGATCCTGGCCGAGGTGATGCTGGATGCGACGAAGTCCTACGACGGGCTGCATTCCGAGCTCGCGCCCCACGTGCACGAGGTCGCAGACCGCATCATGACCGCGATTCGTGCTCGATCGGACGAAGGCACCAAGCTCCGTGGCGCGCTGGGGCTGGAGCTGACCAGAACCACCCGCACCGGTAAGAACATCAACGCTGCGATGAGCGCCTACACCGACTCATAGAAGGCCCGAAGGGCATGTTGACAGAGGGGCTCTAGAGGGCTGGGGTCCGTCGTCCATCAGGCGGCGCTGCTGACAGGATGTCGCACATGAGCAATGACGATTCCCGGCCTGCCCAAGCGCTGGTCCCTGCCGCAGGCACTCTCATCACTGTCGCGCCCACGGGAGCAGAGACTGCCAAGGCTGACTACCCTCAGCTGCCGACAACCCTGGCCGAGCTGGTCGCCACCGCCATTGCCTGTGAGGCCGCCGGCGCCTCGCTGATCCATATTCATCTCCGCGACGACGACCACAGGCCCAGCCTTGACGCGGTGCTTCTGCGCGAGGCCGTGGCGGCTGTACGCGAGCAGACGTCGCTGGTCGTCCAGCTCTCCACCGGTGGCAGCGTCCACGATCCCCTTGAGAGGCGCCTCACAGTTCTTGATGCCGAGCCCGACTCGTGCAGCCTGACCTGTGGCACCACCAACTTCGGCGATGACGTCTTCCTCAACCCCTTCCCGTTCATGGCCCAGCTCTACCAGCTGGCCCAGGAACGCGAGATCGTCCCTGAGTTCGAGCTCTTCGACCTCGGGCACGTTGCAGCGCTGCGACGCCTCATCGACACGTATGGCTTGCCCTTCGGCGGCAAGGTGCACGTCGACTTCGTCACCGGCGTACCAGGCGGTATGCCGGGCACGCCGGCTGCCCTGCTGGCCGGCATACAGGCCCTGCCCCCTGAGGTGACCTCCTGGTCGGCAACCGGTATCGGCCGTAGCCACCTTCCGATCGCCGCGGTGGCGATCGCGTGCGGCGGGCACCTGCGGGTCGGCATGGAGGACAACCTGATCTACGCCAAGGGGCAGCCGGTCCAGCGCAACGACGAGCTGGTCTCACGGGCCTCGGATCTGGCCCGGCTGATGCAGCGGCCGCCGTTGACCACCGACCAGGCTCGCGCCCTGTTGGGCACCAAGCCTCGTCGCGACTACTGACCCGACCGACCCCCGTCCGCCATGCCGGCCGAGGGGTAGGTGTGACCAGGCTCATGCTTGCTCGGTTTGCAATTTGCTAACTAGAGCAAGCATAATGGGGTCATGCCCAAGTTCACACCGATCTCCGTGCACGATCTCGGGGAGTATCTGCTCGAGCAGCGCACCTCGGCCCAGCTGACGTTGCGGCAACTGTCAGCGGTGGCGGGGATCAGCAACCCCTACCTGTCCCAGATCGAACGCGGGCTGAAGAAGCCGAGCGCCGAGATCCTGCAGGCGCTCGCCAAGGCACTGCGCATCTCGGCCGAGTCCCTCTATGTCCGCGCCGGGATCCTCGAGGAGCGCACCGATCTCGGAGCAGCCCCCGAGGTCGATGTCACCGCCGCGATCCTGGCCGAGCCCAGACTGAACGATCGACAGCGGGCAATCCTGCTGGACATCTACGAGTCCTTCCTGGCTGAGCCGGCGCCCGAGAAGGCTCCACGCGCCCCGCGGCCCAGAGCGTCCCGCCCATCACCGGGCCGGCCCACGAGCAGCCAGACGCCGCAGCCTAATCCGACCAAACCGTCCATTCCCGCCAAGAAACCCACCACCCCACAGCCCAAGACAACCCCACAGCCCAACACCAAGGAGAACCAGTCATGACACTCGTCAGCGACATCCGCAAGACCGTTACCGACACAACTCCCGTCTACGCCGCCGTCGGGGTCACCGACCTCGCGGTTGAGAAAGTGCGTCACGCCCGCACGCGCGCCGTTGCCGCCCGTGCGGACTTCCACGTCAGCGCCCTGCAGGACATGGCCGCCAAGCGCGCCGAGAAGGTCGCCGAGCAGGCCCATCAGGTCGCCGAGCGCGCCGAGAAGGTCGCCGAGCAGGCGCAGCAGATCCCCGCGCTTGCCCTGAACCAGACCCTTGAGGCTGCCGGCAAGGCGCACACGACGTACACCGAGCTTGCCGTCCGCGGCGAGAAGCTGGTCACGCGCCTGCGCAGCCAGAAGGCCACCAAAGACCTGCTCGCCCAGGCCGGCTCGACCGTGTCCCTCGGCAAGGGCGCTGTCACGACCGTCCGCAAGGTCGTTCGCGGCGAGGCCAAGGCCGCCAAGCGAGTCGTTCGCAAGTCCGGTCCTGCCACTCGCCTTTCGACCAAGCCCACCGCCAGGAAGAGCACGGCTGCGGCCAAGCGCGCGACCAAGGCCACCGTCACGAGCGCCAGCAAGACAGCGACCGCCGCGACCACTGCAGCCAAAGCCGCCGCATCCAAGATCGGCGACTGACCAAGACCTCAGCTGTCCGGTTCGGCAGCTGAGCGATGAAGGCGCGGCCGGTGTCGTTCACTCGACACCGGCCGTGACTTTGTCGTCGTCGCAGGGCGTTAGGCTCGCCGCCGTGAGTGAGCAGCGAGTTTCCCTGTATGACACGCCCGTGGTGGCCCACGTGGTCCGCTCCGGATTCGTCGAGTCGGTGCATCACGGAAGCGTGGTGGCGCTGGACGCCAACGGCTCGACGTCGCTGGCGATCGGTGACGTCACCGGTCCCATTTTTCCGCGATCGTCCAGCAAGCCCGTCCAGGCGTTGGCGATGCTCCGCGCCGGCCTCGACCTTGACGGCGAGCTGCTCGCCCTCGCGACCGGGAGCCACTCGGGAGCGGCGTTCCACCTCGAGGGCGTCCGGCGGATCCTGGCCGGCGCCGGGCTCAGCGAGCGAGACCTCCAGAACACGCCAGGCCTTCCCTACGGCGAGCCCGAGCACGACGCCTGGATCGCCGCGGGCGGTAAGGCCACTTCACTTGTGCAGAACTGCTCCGGCAAGCACGCGGCCATGCTCGCCACGTGCGTGGTGGCTGGGTGGGACATTGCGACCTACCGCGAGCCGCAACACCCGTTGCAGCAGCTGATCGCCGCGACCCTTGCCGACCTGAGCGGCGAACCAGCCGCGGCTATAGGGATTGATGGCTGTGGCGCCCCTGTCCATGCCGTGTCCCTGACCGGCCTGGCGAGAGCCTTCTCCCACATTGCCGCAGCCGCTGACGGGACTCTCGGAGCCAGGCTGGCGGCCGCTATACGGGCCTATCCGCAGTGGCTTGGCGGAACCGGACGGGACGTCACAGCCCTGATCCGGGGTGTCCCGGGCCTGATCGCCAAGGATGGCGCCGAGGGCGTGTACGCCGTTGGCCTCACCGACGGGCGCGCCGTTGCGCTCAAGATCGCCGACGGCGGCCAACGGGCCCGGCCCGTCGTGATGGCGGCAGCGCTGCGGCGCCTGGGCATCAGTGCCGATGTTCTCGACGAGCTGGCCAACGCCCCGGTGCTCGGCCATGGTGAACAGGTCGGGTCGGTCGACGCCGTCGTCATCTGAGGACGTCGGCGGGATGTGGACCCGCCCGCTGCTGACTTTCGATGTCGCGCGGGGCCCGGCCCAGTATCCTGAGAACATGTCCACCATCTTCGGCAGCCTGAACATCATCATCGCGCTCGTGTTTGGGGGCGCCGCCGTGATTCTGGCGGTCTTCGGCCTCGTGGATGCCCTGCGCCACCGTCCGGACGCGTTCACCGCGGCCGGCAAGAGGACCAAGAACTTCTGGCTGGCGATACTCGGGGTCTGTGTCCTCCTGAGCTTGTTCCTGTTTCCGGCCCCATTCTCCATCCAATGGATCGTTGCCGTGGTCGGCGCGGGCGTCTACGTCGCTGACGTGCGCCCCGCGCTGCGCAGGGTGATCGGACGAGGGTCCTCGAACAACGGTCCTTACGGCCCCTGGTGACGGCCGGTCCAGCCGCGCGGGGAACGTCGCTGCTGGAGGGTCCGAACGGCGCTATCGAGCTCATCACCACCGGCTCTGGCCTGCCCGCAACTGTCTTTGCGCATGGGGTCAGCGGGTCTATCCAGAGCACTCGTCCATTCGGGTCCGGCGTCATGGGCAGCCGCACGTTCTTCCACTTCCGAGGTTACGGCGCCTCTGCTCCCGCGGCGACGCCGTTGACCTACTCGGCGCTAGAGGCTGACCTGAGGGCGGTGGCCAACCACGTCGGGGCGACGCAGGCCCTCGGGGTGAGCATGGGGGCCGGCGCGTTGTGCGCCCTGTTGGCGGTCAGTCCCTTGCGCTTCGAACGGCTCGTGTTCACCCTGCCGGCGGCGCTGGACCGGCCACGAACCGACAAGGTGCTCGAAGGGGTTGAGCTGGCGGCGGCAGCACCCCTCACCGATCGCGCCGTCCTTCGCGCAGTCATCGCGCCGGCCCTGGTCATCGCCCAGGAACAGGACCCTGAACACCCCGTCTGGGTGGCCGAACAGCTCGCCGCCTCGTTGCCGAACGCGCGCCTTGAGGTGCTGGCTCCCGGGGGGATCCTGGTGCGCCACCGAGCTGCCATGAGGGAGCTCATCGGCGGGTTTCTCAACGGAGCGACACCCTCGACCGTGGTGCCATCGGGTCAACACGGCACAATGTGACCGTGCCGAGTGATCAGGGGTCTGAAGAAGCCGTGACCAGAACCGCCAACCGCAGCGACGATGTCTTCGTCAACGAACGTCCCTGGGGGCAGTTCCAGCAGTTCGTCGACAACGAGTCCGTCACGGTGAAGATCATCACCGTGAACCCTGGCCACCGGCTCTCGTTGCAGATCCACGGGCACCGGGACGAGATGTGGCAGGTTCTCGACGTGCCAATCGACATCGAGGTCGACGACCGCACCTGGGTGGCGCAGCCGGGCGATCGGATATGGGTGCCCCAGGGGGCCCGGCACCGGATGGCCAACACAGGCACCCAACCTGGGCGGCTGCTCGAGATCGCCTTCGGGGACTTCAACGAGAGTGATATCGAGCGACTTCAGGACGACTACAGTCGCTGACCGACAGCAGACCCCGCCGGCCCTCGACGGACGATCCCCACGACCTGCTGACCGACAGTGATGGCCCCGGGCATCGATGTCCGAAATACCCCACGGCGCCACGGCGTTGGGAGTGAGGGTCCACCAGCAGGGCCCTTGGACGAGGAGAGACCGTATGCCGGCACTGCCGCAGGTTCGCCGGGTGGCCATGCTCAGCGTCCACACATCACCACTCGAGCAGCCGGGAACCGGTGATGCAGGCGGCCTCAATGTCTACGTCGTCGAGGTCTCCAAGCGCCTGGCCAGGCGTGGCATCGAGGTCGAGATCTTCACCCGCAAGACCGACGGCGCCCTGCCTATGCAGGCCGAGCTGGCGCCGGGCGTCCACGTCCGCAACGTGATCGCCGGCCCGTTCGAGGGTCTGGGCAAGGAGGACCTGCCCGGCCAGCTGTGCGCGTTTGCCCAGGGAGTCATGCGCGCCGAGGCGGCCCGGCCGGAGGGCTGGTACGACCTGGTGCACTCCCACTACTGGCTCTCCGGACAGGTCGGCTGGCTGGCGGCGGATCGCTGGCGGGTGCCGCTGGTGCACACCATGCACACGATGGCCCGGGTCAAGAACTCCCGGTTGGCAGAGGGCGATACGCCAGAGCCGACTGGTCGCGAGATCGGTGAGACCCAGGTCGTCGAGTCCGCCGACCGGCTCGTGGCGAACACGCAGGGCGAGGCACGTGAGCTGATCGACCTGTACGACGCTGACCCGGGCAAGGTCCGCGTCGTACCGCCCGGCGTCGACCTGGAGCTGTTCGCCCCCGGAGATATGGCTGTAGCCCGCGCCAAGGTCGGGCTGCCCCGTGACGCGCACGTGCTGCTGTTCGTCGGCCGGATCCAGCCGCTCAAGGCCCCTGACGTCCTGCTCAAGGCGGCTGCCGACCTGCTGTCCCGGCGGCCCGAGCTGCGCCAGCGACTGGTTGTCGCCGTCATCGGTGGCCCCAGCGGCTCCGGCCTGGGCAAGCCCCGAGCGCTGCACGAGCTGGCGCATCACCTCGGTATCGACGCGCAGGTCCGCTTCGTTCCCCCGGTCAACCGGGAGACCCTGGCCCAGTGGTACCGCGCCGCAGACCTGGTGGCCGTCCCGTCCCACAGCGAGTCCTTCGGGCTCGTCGCCATCGAGGCCCAAGCCTCCGGGACCCCGGTGGTCGCCGCTGCCGTTGGCGGTCTGCCCTTTGCCGTGGGCCAGGCCGGAGTGCTCATCGAGGGGCACGACACCCGTGCCTGGAGCGCCGGGCTCGAGGGTCTGCTTGAAGACCCTGATCACCGCGCAGAGCTGAGCCGTCAAGGCGTCGAGCATGCGTCGGCCTTCAGCTGGGATCGCACCACCGAACGGCTGCTCGGGGTCTACACCGAGTCCATGTCCGCGCGGACTGGTTCACCCATCGAGGATGCGCTGGGACTGATCGGTGTCCCGGCGGCCGTGATCCCGTGAGCGAAGGCACTGACTCCGCAGACGAAGGCGCTCCGGGGGGCTCGGCCGCCATGACGGCGGGCAGTCCCGCCATACAGGAGTCCGTGCGCGCCTTCCTTGACGAGACGGGCATCGAGTGGGAGCTCGGCGGGCGTCCGGGGGAGTTCGTCGTCACCCTTCCGGGGGAGAAGAAGCTCAAGACCGTGTGTTCGGTCGTTGTCGGTGAACAGTCCCTGTCGATCTCTGCCTTCGTGGTGCGCAACCCCGACGAGAACCACGCCGCCGTCTACGCGTACCTGCTGCGCCGCAACCTCACGATGCCCGGGCTCGCCTACGGGATCGACAAGTCCGGCGACGTCTTCGTCACCGGGCGCGTGCCGCTTGCTGCGGTCGACGCGGCATACCTCGACCAGATCTTCGGGGTCGTCCTGAACGCTGCTGATGCTCCGTTCAACGAGCTTCTGGCCCTCGGGTTTCTGGAGTCGATGAAGAAGGAATGGGCCTGGCGGATCTCGCGGGGGGAGTCCACCCATAACCTCGACGCCTTCCGACACCTCCTCGAGTGACCAACGCCGGTGACCGAACGCTCGTGACCGGGATGAGCAAATAGACTCGCGCCCATGACCATCACCGCACCCTTCACGCTCATCCTCCTGCGCCACGGCGAGAGCGAGTGGAACGCCCAGAACCGCTTCACCGGCTGGGTCGATGTCGACCTGACCGAGAAGGGCCGGGGTGAAGCGGTGCGAGGCGGCGAGCAGCTCACGGAGGCTGGACTGCTTCCTGACGTCGTGCACACCTCGCTGCAGCGTCGGGCCATCACCACCGCAAACTTGTCCCTGGACGCCGCCGAGCGTCACTGGATCCCGGTGAAGCGTTCATGGCGCCTGAACGAACGCCACTACGGCGCCCTGCAGGGTAAGAACAAGAAGGAGACCCTCGACCAGTACGGCGAGGAGCTGTTCATGACCTGGCGACGGTCCTTCGACGTCCCGCCACCACCGCAGCCGGTCGACGACGAGTTCAGCCAGGCGCATGACCCGCGCTACGCCGACATCGAAGGTGGCCCGCCGCTCACCGAGTGCCTCAAGGACGTCATCGAACGTATGCTGCCCTACTGGCAGAGCGAGATCGTGCCCGACCTGGCCGCCGGCAAGACGGTCCTGGTCGCGGCGCACGGCAACAGCCTGCGCGGGATCGTCAAGCATCTGGACGGCATCAGCGACGAGGACATCCCCAGCCTTAACATCCCCACCGGTATGCCGCTCGTCTATCGTCTCGGCGACGACCTCAAGCCGCTCACCGTGGGTGGGGAGTACCTCGACCCGGTGGCGGCCAAGGCTGCAGCGGAGGCCGTTGCCAACCAGGGTCGCTGACCGGCATCGCCAGCGCCGCCGGCCTCGCCTCTCGAGCTCTGGCGGTGAGGCTATAGCTCTTCGTTGTCCAGCTCTGCCTCGTTATGCCACTCGCCTGTGACCAGATAGACCACGCGGCGTGCGACCGACACCGCATGGTCCGCGAACCGCTCGTAGTAACGGCTGACCAGGGTCGCGTCCACGGCGGCCTCGGTGCCGTAGGTCCACTTGCCGTCCATGAGCATGTTGAAGATGTCCCTGTGCAGACGGTCCATCTCGTCGTCGTCACGTTCGAGGGCGAATGCTGAGTCGATGTCCTTGCCGGCAATGACCGACCCGGCCTTGGCCACGATCCTCTCAGCCACCTGACCCATCTCCAGGACAGTGGAGCGCATCACCGGAGGGATGGCGGAGTCCGGATAACGCAGCCGAGCCACCTTGGCCACGTGCCGTGCGAGGTCTCCCATGCGCTCGAGGTCGGAGCTCATCCTCATCGCGGTGACCACCATGCGCAGGTCAGTGGCCACGGGCTGCTGGCGGGCGAGGAGGTCGATCGACCGGTCGTCAAGATCCCGGCGCAACGCGTCAATCTGCTCGTCGGCGGCAATGACGCTCTCCGCGAGGCTCAGGTCGGCATCGAGCAGCGCAGTGGTTGCCCGGGACATGGCTGATCCGGCCAGCCGGGTCATCTCGACCAGCTGTTCGGAGATCTTGTCCAGGTCCTCGTGGAAGGAGTTGCGCATCAGTCCCCTGTCTCGTATGCCGTGGCTCACGAATACCGTAGCGCGCCACAGCCCTGCTGAAGGCTTGCACGCGGCGGTGAACGGGCTCCGGCGTTGAGGTGAACTCTAGGGGGGCGCGGGCGGCGCCGCGCGCCTACCGCGCAGTCGGCAACCCTTTTCGTGCGTAGGCTGAGCCTCGTGGACCCCACGGCTGCAGCAGTTCTGGGTGGCGTGCTCGGACTCGCCATCGGCGCCCTCTCTGTCGCACTGTTGCGCCTGCCTGAGCGCTCGCAGCACCGGGTTCCCGCTGCGCCTGATCCCCGCGCCCTGCCCGAGGGAGTCTCCGCCGTGCTGGCTGTCCTGCGCTCGGGAACGATCATCCTGGACACTGCGGATGCCGTCGTCAGTGCCAGCCCCTGGGCGGTGGCTCACGGCCTGGTCCGAAATGATGACCTTGTCCACGACGAGCTGCGGGATCTGGCTCGGCAGGTCCGCCGCGACGGTGTCATCAGGGAGGTCGAGCTCGACCTGTCCCGAGGTCCCCTGGGTCGCGGCCGGATCATGGTTGGTGCCCGGGTGGCCCCGCTGGGCAGTGACCACGTGCTCGTGCTCGTTGACGACCGCACCATGGACCGGCGTGTCGAGGAGACCCGTCGCGACTTCCTCGTGAATGTCAGCCACGAGCTCAAGACCCCCGTCGGGGGGCTCGCGCTGCTAGCAGAGGCCGTCCTCGAGGCCAATGACGATCCCGAGGCCGTCGCCCGGTTCGCGCGACGCATGCAGGTGGAAAGCACACGCCTGACCCACCTGGTCCAGGACATCGTCGACCTCTCACGGCTCCAGATCGCCGACACGCTGCACGAGCCCCAGCTGGTGGACCTTGCCATCGTGGCTACCGAAGCCGTCGAGCAGTCAACGCTGATGGCCGAGTCCCGAGACGTCGAGATCGTGACCGCACTCAACACGGGGGCTGCGGTCTTCGGCGATGCTGAGCTCCTGACCACGGCCATCCGCAACCTGGTCGCCAACGCCATCAACTACTCGGCTTCAGGCACCAGGGTGGCCATCAGTGTCCGCCGCCTGGATCGGCTGGTCGAGATCGTGGTCGCCGACCAGGGGCGGGGCATCCCCGAGAGCGAGCAGGCGCGAATCTTCGAGCGCTTCTACCGGGTCGACGCGGCGAGGTCCCGTGAGACCGGAGGAACCGGGCTGGGACTGGCCATTGTCAAGCACATCTGCGCCAACCACGGCGGAGAGGTGACGGTCTGGAGCGAGCAAGGCCACGGCTCGACGTTCACCATCCGCCTCCCCGCGGCTCCAACGACGCCCACAGACGAGGCCGAACCACCCGCCATACCTGCTGGTGCATCGGAGAAGCCCGCGCCACACGTTCGTCCACGAGAGGTCACCCGATGACGCGCATCCTGCTGGTCGAGGACGAGGAGTCGTTCTCCGACCCGCTGTCCTACCTGTTGCGCAAGGAGGGCTACGAGGTGGCCGTCGCCGAGACAGGTCCGGCGGCGCTCGAGGACTTCGACCGCGACGGCGCGGACCTGGTGCTGCTTGACCTCATGCTCCCCGGGTTGTCAGGGATGGACGTATGCCGGGCCCTGCGCCACCGCTCCTCGGTGCCGGTCATCATGCTGACGGCGAAGGACAGCGAGATCGACAAGGTGGTCGGGCTCGAGATCGGGGCGGACGACTACGTCACCAAGCCGTACTCCAGTCGTGAGCTGTTGGCCCGGGTCAAGGCCGTTCTGCGCCGCGGCCAGGAGCCCGAGGAGCTGAAGCCGGCCACCTTTGAGTCAGGCCCCGTGCGGATGGACATCGAGCGGCATGTCGTCACGGTCAACGGGCAGCACACCGCGCTGCCGCTCAAGGAGTTCGAGCTGCTCGAGATGTTGCTGCGCAACCCTGGCCGGGTGCTGACCCGCGTGCAGCTCATCGACCGGGTGTGGGGTAGCGACTATGTCGGAGACACCAAGACCCTGGACGTTCACGTCAAGCGCCTGCGCGCCAAGGTCGAGCCCGACCCGGCGAGCCCGCAGTTCATCGTCACCGTGCGTGGTCTGGGCTACAAGTTCGAGACCCGCTGAGGCTGTTCCCTCGTCCATGCGAAGTGGTCGCTCTGGCGACCTCCATCGCGCGACCGACGGCTGGTCTCAGGACGCCGTGGTCTGGACCGGCGCCGGGATGGTGGTCGGAACCGGCTCTGGGGGAGTGGTTTGGCCCGGGGGAGGCGTGATGCTGGAGTAGTAGCCGGTGGGGAGCAGAACCGGGACCGATACGACCGGGGCGCCGGCGTCCGGGGTGCTGACGACGACACTGACCATGTCACCGGGCGAAGCGGGGATGCTCGGGATCGTGACGGGGGTGACGCCCTCGACCCCCGAGAGCCGGGTCGCGGTGCTAGCGGGGATGATGGCTCGTGCCGAGGCGAGGGCGCCGGGGCCTGTGGCAAAGGTGACTGTGACCGGTCCGGCGCTGTTGTTGACCACCAGCCCGGACAACGTGCCGACCCCGCCCTTGGCATCGGTGACGATCACGAGGCCGCGGACCTGGACGTCTCCCAGGTCAACGGCCACGCCGTCGGCCGGCTGGTAGGGCACATTCGTCTGGATCGGCGACGCGAGCTGGCAGCCAGACAGGGCCAGCACCGCCACCGAGATCGCTGCCCCCGTAAGGACTCGGGCGCCGGAAATACCTTTGAGCGCGACGGCTTTTGCGTGGCGGAGGGGTCGGCGCTTCACGGTTCGCAGCCTACCGCTCGCCCCCGCGCTAAGGCAGTAGTCCCATGTGAACTCCCCTTGAAGCTCGCCGGGCAAGCACGTGTCACCGCGTTCTGTCAAGACCGTTTTCGGCCCGAACTCGGCCTTCATTGTGGCTCTGACCTGCACAAACACGACATCTGCGATTCCGTGATGTTGCCGCCACGTGTTACTCTTGTAGTCGCGAAAGGGGTTCCACCAGATGGCGTTCAAAGTCGGCGAGACTGTCGTATACCCGCATCACGGTGCGGCATTGATCGAACAAATGAAGACTAGAACCATCAAGGGCGAGGACAAGATGTACCTCGTTCTTCACGTCGCACAAGGCGATCTGACGATTGAGGTTCCGGCGGAGAACTGCGATCTCGTGGGTGTCCGCGACGTCGTGGGCCCCGAGGGTCTCGAGCGCGTTTTCGAGGTTCTGCGCGCGGCACACACCGAAGAGCCGACCAACTGGTCGCGGCGCTACAAGGCCAACCTTGAGAAGCTCGCGTCCGGCGATGTCATCAAGGTCGCTGAGGTCGTGCGGGATCTGTGGCGTCGCGACAAGGATCGTGGGCTGTCCGCCGGAGAGAAGCGGATGCTCGCCAAGGCCCGTCAGATCCTCGTCAGCGAGCTCGCGCTCGCTGAGAAGACCAACGAGGACAAGGCCGAGGCCATCCTTGACGAGGTTCTCGCCTCCTGAAGGTCGTTGTCACCTTGACCTTGCGCCATCGTGACGCCGTCGGTGTCATGGCATCGTGAAGGTCGTGGTGATCGTGGTCGCCGCCGGCAACGGTGTGCGGCTGGGTGCCGTGATGCCCAAGGCATTCGCTCCGCTGTGCGGTGAGCCGTTGCTGGCGCACGCACTGCGGGGCGTCTTGGGTTGTGCGCAGGTCGGGCATGTGATCGTCGTTGCACCCGCCTCCCACCTTCAACAGGCCGAACGCGTTGCCGGTGACGACCCACGCGTGCAGGTAGTGGCGGGAGGTGCTGATCGCAATGCCTCGGTGAAGGCAGGGCTCGCAGCTCTGCACCCCGACGACGGCATCGTTCTGGTTCATGACGCGGCCAGGTGTCTCGCGCCCGTAGATCTGTTCGCCCGGGTGATCCTTGCCGTGCGTTCTGGACACTCGGCCGTTGTGCCAGGCCTCGCTCTGACCGATACCGTCAAGGTGGTCGACGCCCAGGGTCGGGTCCAGGCGACCCCCGATCGCGAGTCGCTGCGCGGCATACAGACCCCGCAGGGTTTCTTGCGCGAGGTGCTTGAGCACGCCCACGCCAGCGGTGGCAACGCCACCGACGACGCCGGCCTCGTTGAACGGATCGGGGGGCAGGTGCTCGTGGTAGACGGCGACCCCCGGGCCTTCAAGGTCACCTCCGCTCTCGACCTCGCCATGGCGACTGCTCTGGCCCAAGGTCGCGCCCGCCCGGGGCCTCCCGTCGCGAACGCTCTGATGGAGGATGGCACCCATGACAAGTAGCCCACAGCCCCAAACCGGTCGTGTCTCGCTCGCGAACCCGCTGCCGCGCATAGGAATCGGCGTCGACGTCCACGCGTTCACCGACGATGACCGAGCCTTGTCCCTGGCAGGGCTCTCCTGGCCCGGTGAGCGCGGACTGGCCGGGCACTCCGATGGTGACGTGGTTGCCCATGCCGTCTGCGACGCGCTCTTCTCTGCCGCCGGGCTCGGTGATCTGGGCACCAACTTCGGCACTGACCGCCCGGAGCTGGCTGGTGCCGCGGGTCTCACCCTGCTGAAGCACGCTGGGCGGATGGTCGCCGACGCCGGCTTTGTCATCGGCAACATCGCCGTCCAGGTCATCGGTAACCAGCCGAAGCTCGGCTCGCGTCGCGTTGAGGCTCAGGAGGCGCTGCGCATGGCGGTGATGGCGCCGGTGTCGATCTCGGCCACGACCGCTGACGGGCTCGGTCTCACCGGTCGCGGTGAGGGCATCGCAGCGATCGCCACAGCAATCGTGTTCGCCTCGCCCGCGCGCTAGCCCGGCGCTCCAGCCTCAGCGGGTAGCTCTTGCCAGGTTGCCGGTCAGCCGGGGCTTGACCCCACGGCGCCACAGCACAATCGCGCCGGCGGCCGCCAGCACACCGATGATGAGAGCGGCAACAATGTCCTGGGTGTGGTGCACGTGGGCCGCCACCCGCGCGACGCCGATCAGGACGCTCACGAACAACATCGCCCAAGCCACGGAGCGGCGGTACTGCCAGACGACCGCCGAGATGGCGATGGCCAACGCGGTGTGGTCCGAAGGGAATCCGTTGTCGGCGGGGTGGGGAAACAGGGGCTTGACTGCGGGGTTCTGCACGAACGGCCGGGGATCGACGTGGATCGCGCCGGCCACCTTGACCATCACAGCGACCAGGACCATCGCGACCACTGCCTCGAAGGCCAGGCTCACCTTGTCCGACCTCGGGGCCATCAACCAGACCACTGCGGCCGCGGCTGCGACCGCGAAGAGGGCGTACTGGGCCACGATGACTGTCAGCTGGTTATCCACGGAGGCATCATCCCTGACATGGCTGGGAGTTCAGTGGCTGGCATGGCGGCACTCGGCTCGCCGGTAACCTTGCCCGGTGAGCATCCGCCTGTACGACACCGCCACGCAAGAGCTGCGCGACTTCGTCCCGATCACCGAGGGCAAGGCGGGCATCTACGTCTGCGGGCTCACGACCCAGGGCGCCCCCCACATCGGGCATGTCCGCTTTGCCGTCGCCTTCGACATCCTGCGGCGGTGGCTGATCCGTGGTCACGGCTATGACGTCACCCTGGTCCGGAACGTCACTGACATCGACGACAAGATCCTGGCCAAGTCGGCCGAAGCCGGCACACCCTGGTGGGCCTGGAGCTATGTCAACGAACGCGCGACCAATGACGCGCTCGACCTGCTGGGGGTCCTGCGCCCGACCTACGAGCCGCGCGCGACCGGCCACATCCCCGAGATGAACGAGATCATGTCGATCCTCATCGACAAGGGTCACGCTTACGCCGCCGAGGACGGCAGCGGCGACGTCTACTTCGACGTCCGCAGCTATCCGGCATACGGGGACCTGACCCACCAGCGGATCGACGACATGGAGGCTGCGGCGGACGCCGACCCGCGCGGCAAGCGTGACCCCCGCGACTTTGCCCTGTGGAAGGGCCACAAGGTCGGCGAGCCTGAGACGGCGAGCTGGCCTACGGCATATGGGCCTGGGCGTCCGGGCTGGCACCTGGAGTGCTCGGCGATGGCACGCAAGTACCTCGGGGACACCTTTGACATCCATGGTGGTGGCGTCGACCTGCGCTTCCCGCACCATGAGAACGAGCAGGCTCAGTCGCGCGCTGCGGGGTTCGGTTTCGCCAACTACTGGCTGCACAACGCGTGGGTGACCGTCCAGGGCGAGAAGATGGGCAAGTCTCTGGGCAACGCGCTGCTGGTCAGTGAGATCACCAAGGTCGCGCGTCCGATCGCGGTCCGTTACTACCTGAGTGCGGCGCACTACCGCTCCACTATCGAGTATCACGAGGGGTCGCTTCGCGAGGCCGAGGCGGCGGTCGACCGGATCGACGGGTTCCTGCGCCGAGCACTGCACGCGGGTTACTTCGAGTATGACGAGACCGCGGGAGAGCCCGCTGGTGGCGGTGAGCTCCCGGCGGACTTCGCGGCGGCCATGGATGACGACCTCAACGTCTCCGGCGCGCTCGCAGTGATCCACGAGACCGTACGATCCGGCAACACGGCACTTGATGAGGGCGACGAGGAGAAGGCCCTGCAGCTGGGTCATCGGGTCGTGGCCATGACCGACGTCTTGGGCGTCAATCCGATTCACCCGCAATGGAACTCAGCGTCAGGCAACGGAGCCGATGACGCGCTTGATGCGCTCGATGCGCTCGTCCGGGACCGAATCGAAGCCCGGGCGGGGGCACGCGCGGCACGTGACTTCGCTGCCGCGGACCAGATCCGCGAGCAGCTGACGGCAGCGGGCATAGTTGTCGAGGACACGAGCTCGGGCGCGCGCTGGTCGCTGGCCCGACGAACCGATGCCCTGAAAGGCGAATGAGAATGCCTGGTAACTCCCAGCGCCGAGGCGCTATCCGCGGACCCAAGAAGGGCCCGAGCGGTGGCAGCGGCGGTCAGCGGCGCAAGGGCCTTGAAGGGCGTGGCGCAACGCCCAAGGCCACTGAGCGCCCTCAGCATCCGGCGCACAAAAACGCAGTCCGGAACGCCAAACGCGCGACCTCTCCCGGCGCCCGGCCGGCTCGGAGCGGCGGGGCAGGCGCTGTTCGTCGCAAGACCAAGGGCTCGAGCGAGATCGTCGCGGGCCGCAACTCCGTCGTGGAGGCGCTGCGCGCGAACATCCCGGCGACCACCATGTACGTGGCCGGCCGGATCGAGTCCGACGACCGGGTCCGTGAAGCGCTCAAGATGGCGACCAGCCGTTCCATCCCGGTTCTGGAGACCCCCCGCGGCGAGCTCGACCGGATCACCGACGGCGCCGTCCACCAGGGTCTTGCCCTCCAGGTCCCGGCGTACGTCTATGCCCACCCCAGCGACCTCGTCAACCCGGAGATGCCCGGCATACCGCTGATCGTCGCTCTTGACGGCATCACGGACCCGCGCAACCTCGGTGCAATCATCCGGTCTGTGGCGGCCTTCGGAGGCCACGGAGTTGTGGTGCCGGAGCGGCGTTCGGTCGGCATGACGGCCAGCGCGTGGAAGACCTCCGCCGGTGCGGCTGCACGCATCCTGATCGCGCAGTGCAGCAACCTCACCCGCGCGCTGGAGGACTACCGCAAGGCCGGTTTCTTCATCCTGGGCCTCGACATGGACGGCGACGTGCAGCTGCCAGAGCTCGAGCTGGCCAAGGAGCCGCTGGTCATCGTCGTCGGCTCCGAGGGCAAGGGTCTCTCGCGGCTGGTGAGCGAGACGTGCGACCAGATCGTGTCGATCCCGATGTCCTCGGCTGTGGAGTCGCTCAACGCCGGTATAGCTACCGGCGTCACGCTGTACGAGATCGCTCGTCGTCGCGCCCTTTAGGGTTTGGCTTATGTCCGACTTTGGTAGCACCTCTCCGCCGCCACCGCCCGAACTCCCCGAGTCGACGCAGCCCAGCGAGGCTGGGGGCACACCGTCGTCGCCGAACTATCTGGTCTGGGCGATCCTGTCCACCGTGCTGTGCCTGCCGTTGGGCATCGCATCGGTCGTATTCGCGGCCCAGGTGAATGGCAGGTGGGCGATGGGGGACGTCGCAGGCGCTCAGAAGGCCTCGGCGAGGGCGAAGGGATTCGCTATCTGGGCTGCCATCATCGGAGGCGTCCTCTATGGCATCGTCTTTCTCCTGGGGCTTCTCCTTCACGGCCTGACCACGCTGACCGTCAGCTGATCGGATCTGTTCGTGCAGCAGCGGGGCGCCTGCTCCGATAGCCTCGGCCCCAGCCACGCCAACGGGCGCCGGCGCCATGACGAAAGGCTGGTATGTCCGACTACGGCAGCACCCCTCCGCCTCCACCCCCGCCGCCGCCCTATGGGGGCTACGGAATGCAGGCCGCCCCGCCGCCCAACTATCTGGTCTGGGCCATCCTGTCCACGATCTTCTGCTTCCTTCCGCTGGGCATCGTCTCGATCGTCTTCTCCGCACAGGTCAACAGCAAGTGGGCCATCGGGGACGTCGCAGGCGCTCAGAGGGCTTCGGAGCTCGCGAAGAAGCTGACCATCTGGACCGTTGTGGTCGGGGTCATCGGCGGCGTCTTGGCGGTCGCTGCGATTATTGCCTTTGGCGCCTTGCTGGGCACCACCGGCAGCGTGAACGTGAACTGAGCAAACCCTTCTCGAACGTCGGAGCCTTTGATGGCAGTCACCGCACCCTCTGGGCTGACCCGCCTGGCGCGGGGCCGAAGGGCGCTGTTGCTGCCGCTAGGGGTGGCCGCGGCGGCGGGGGTAGGCGTTGCCTACCTGTCCAACGTCGACCCGGGCGTCGCCGGCCACTACCCGACCTGTCCGTTCCTGGCGGTCACCGGCTGGTACTGCCCGGGGTGTGGCACCCTGCGGGCGGTTCACGCGCTGGGCCATGGCGACCTCATGACGGCGTGGGCGCGCAACCCGCTCGCCGTCGTGGGGCTCGCCTACCTGCTGGTCACCTGGGCGCTCTGGTTCGAGCGAACGGCAACGGGTCGCCGTCCTTCATGGTTGGCGCCGCCCTGGGTGCTGTACGGAGTGCTTGGCGCGATTCTGACGTTCTGGGTCCTGCGTAACGTGCCTGGCTGGACCTTCTTGTCACCCGTGTAGGCAACCGCGTAGGTGAGCCCGGGGCTCAGCGCCCCGGAATCTCCATCTCAGGGAACATGGCCACAACCGGCATCTCGACCGTGTCGGTACCGAGCACCGCTGCCTCGTCGGGCTTTCCGGGCAGGACCCGCAAGATGTAGTCGGCGATCGCGTCCTCGATCGAGGTGTCGTGGCCTGCAGTCTCCGACATGTACCAGCGGTGTTCCAGGACTTCGTGGAAGACCTCAGCGGGTTCGAGCTTGCGGGTCAGGTCCCGCGGGACCGTGCGTGTGATCGGTTCGTAGATCTGGGACAGCCAGTCATGGGCCACAAGCTCCTCGTCATCGTTCTGGCGATCCTGCGACGCGCGGAACGAGTCAAGGTCGTTGAGCAGCCGGCGGGCCTGGTTCTCCTCGACGTCCAGGCCGGTGAGGCGCAGCAGCCGCCGCGAATGATGGCCGGCGTCAACAACCTTTGGCTGGATCTGGATCGTGGCCCCCTCCAGGTCAGTGGAGATCGCCAGCTCGTCGACGTCGAACCCCAGCTCGTTGAGACGACGGATACGCTGGTCGACTCGCCATCGATCGCCCCGCTCGAAGCGCTCGCGCTCGGTGAGCTCGCGCCACAGCGAGCGGTAGCGCTCGACGATCGACTCCGAGACCGCGATCGGATCCGCGGCCTCTGCAAGAAAACCGGCCGCCTCAAGATCCATCAGCTCGCCGGCGATGTTCACCCTGCCGATATCGAGATCGTGCTCGCGCTGCCCATCGGAGAGGTGTGTGTGGATCTCGCCGGTCTCCGCGTCCACGAGGTAGGCCGCGAAAGCGCCCGCATCCCGGCGGAACAAGGTGTTGGACAGGGACACGTCGCCCCACCAGAAACCGGCGAGGTGGAGCCGCACCAGGAGCACCGCCAGCGCGTCGATCAGACGCTGCGCGGTGTCCGGGCGGAGGCTCTGGCTGAAAAGGGCGCGATACGGCAGGGAGAACTGCAGGTGGCGCGTCAGCAGGCAGGCGTCGAGCTCCCCGCCGTCGGACGAGGTGCGGCCACTGACCACCCCAAAAGGCTCGACGCAGGGCTGGCGGATCTTGGTGAGCAGGCGAAGCATGTTGTACTCGCGAACGGCAAGGTGGGGTGCGATCTCCTTGACCGCGATGACCGTGCCGGAGAACTTGACGAAGCGCACGACGTGGCGTGAGATACCGCGGGGCAGAGCTGCCAGATGGGACTCGGGCCACTCTTGAAGTGGCGTCGGCCACGGGAGGTCCAGCAAAGCCGGATCTGGCCTGACCGCGGTGATCTCGAGTGCCACCTGTTAATCGTGGCACGCTCTGGTGACCGGCGTGAACCGCCGAGCAGGGTTCTGAGCGGGCAGAAGGCGGCGCTGTCCTCGGGGGACACCGCCGCCTCCTGCGTCATTGGGGGCGATCAGTCGCCGATGCGCTGGCCTGTCTCAACGTTGAACAGGTGGACATTCCCTGGGGTGGGCAAGAGGTGGACGACGGTGCCCTTCTCCGGCGGGGTGCGCCCATCGACCCGGACGATGATGGGCTTGAGCTCGCCGTTGCTCTCCTTCGTCGACCCATAGATGTAGGCGTCAGCGCCCAGCTCTTCGACGACCTCGACGGTGACGGGCAGGCCGTCGCCCTCTGTAGTCATCGTGAGGTCCTCGGGTCGGACACCGAGGGTGACCTCCTTGCCGGCGCCCTCCAGGAGCTTGCGCTCGATGGGGTGGTTGCCCGCCCCGAACATCACGCCGCCGTCAACGAGGGGGACGTTGAAGAGGTTCATGGCCGGTGAGCCGATGAAACCGGCCACGAAGACGTTGTCCGGGTGGTCGTACATGCGACGCGGGGTGTCGCACTGCATGAGGATGCCGTCCTTGAGCACCGCAACGCGGTCGCCCATCGTCATGGCCTCGATCTGGTCGTGCGTGACGTAGACGGTGGTGACGCCCAATCGCCTTTGCAGAGAGGCGATCTGGGTGCGCGTCTGAACGCGCAGTTTGGCGTCCAGGTTGGACAGGGGCTCGTCCATGAGGAA
Organism: Actinomycetales bacterium; assembly: GCA_038236365.1. GTDB lineage: Bacteria > Actinomycetota > Actinomycetes > Actinomycetales > Dermatophilaceae > UBA4719. The sequence continues at coordinate 39,345 of JBBRZV010000019.1, forward strand.
AACCTGCGGGCTGCGGACAATGGCACGGCCCATGGCGACGCGCTGGCGCTGTCCACCGGAGAGAGCCTTGGGCTTGCGTTCCAGATAGTCCTGGAGGTCGAGGATCTTGGCGGCATCCGCGACGCGCTTGGCGATCTCGCTCTTGGCGACGCCGGCGATCTTGAGTGCGAAGCCCATGTTGTCCGCAACGGACATGTGGGGATACAAGGCGTAGTTCTGGAAGACCATCGCGACGTCGCGGTCCTTGGGAGACAGGTCGGTCACATTTCGGTCACCGATCCAGATATCGCCGCCGTTGACCTCTTCGAGCCCCGCAAGCATCCGCAGGCTGGTGGACTTACCGCAGCCGGAGGGGCCGACCAGGACGAGGAACTCGCCATCTGCGATGTCAATGTTGAGCTTGTCGACCGAGGGTTTGTCGTTGCCGGGGAAGATCCGGGTTGCGTTTTCGAACTTGACTGTTGCCATCGCGAATGAACTCCTTCACCGGCAGGAACGTGCCGGACGATCCGTTGTAAAGGGTGTGGTGGTGAATCCGCCCGCAGGAGCGAGGTGGATCAGTGACCATCCTGACGTATTACGGCCGTTGCCGCCACCGGAGGTGCTCACAGGAGTGAGCCGTCAGCTACTCACCAGATGCGAGACGACGCGAGCTCACCATGAAAGCCAGCATGGTGACCACGTCGTCCACTCCCTCGAGCCGATGCTCAGCGAGAGTGTTGCCCTGGCCGACCTTGACCCTCACGTCGCCCGATCGGGGGTCAAGGGCTGCGAAGGCCCGCTCGTCGGTTACGTCGTCGCCGAAATAGGCGGTGGCCTCGACCGATCGGGCGTTCGCGATGGCTCTCAGGGCCTGGCCCTTGTCGGTTTCCACAACGGTGAGCTCGACGACCTGCTTGCCAGGGATGACGTGCACCCCGGTATGCCGGGACGAGACTGCCATCGCAGCGGCCAGAGCCGCCGCAGCAACCGCGGAGTCGACCCCGCGCGTGTGAATCGCGACGGCACCGGGTTTGAGCTCGACCCGGGCTCCGGGGTGCGCCGCGGCCACCTCCTCAAGATCGGCGCTGGCTGCGGCGAGCCGGACGGCGGCGAGCCCGCCCAGGGTGGCTGAGCCAGTGATGTCTCCGAGGCTGGACTGGCCGCCATGGCTTCCCACCAGGACGATCGGCGAGGTGGGGGGGACAGCGGTCAAGGTCCTCAGGGTCTCCAGGTCCCTGCCCGAGACCAGGGCAACGGTGACTCCGGGAAGGGAGGCTGCGGCATGCAGGCTGGCGAGGGCACCGGGAGCGGCGCGTGACTGCATCGGGTCGGTGGTGAAAGGAGCCAGGGTCCCGTCGAAGTCGGCGCCGATAAGGATCCGGGACCGCTTGACGAAGGCCTCAAGGGCGGCGCGCAGCGAGTCCGGTAGCTCACTCACCGGGTCCCTCGGTCCGCCCGTTCGGGCTTGTTGGGGGCAAGGGCCAGCGCCTCGAGGTAGCGGGACGCCCAACGCTGCACGTCGTGATCGGCCACGCGCCGGCGCAGAGCCTTCATCCGCCGCCTGCGTTGCTCTTTGGGGGTCTCGATCGCCGCCATGATGGTCTGTTTGAGCCCCTCGATGTCGTGTGGGTTGCAGACGAAGGCCTGGCGCAGCTCGTTCCATGCCCCGGTGAACTCGCTGAGGACCAGGGCGCCGCCGAGGTCATAGCGGCAGCTGACGTACTCCTTGGCGACGAGGTTCATGCCATCTCTCAAGGGGGTCACGAGCATGACGTCGGCCGCCAGAAAGAGCGCCGCCATCTCGGCGCGAGGGTAGGACTGGTGCAGGTAGTGAACGGCCGGCTCGCCGATCGCGGAGAACTCACCGTTGATCCGGCCCACGGTCGCCTCGATCTCCGTGCGGAGCAGTCGATAGGTGTTGACGCGTTCTCGGCTCGGCGATGCCACCTGCACCAGCGTCGTCCCCGGAGCGGCAATTGCCTTGTCCCGCAACAGCTCCTCGTACGCCTTGAGCCGGTGACCGATCCCTTTGGTGTAGTCGAGGCGGTCGACGCCGAGCAGCAACGTCTCGGGGCTTCCCAGGGACTCGCGGATCTGCGCGGCGCGGGCGATGACCTCAGGGGTGCGGGACAGGGCCTCGAGCCCCTTGAAGTCCACTGAGATCGGGATCGCACTGGCCCGTACCGTTCGTTCGGCCTCGCGAGTGCCCTCGTTGCCGATGGCTCCGCCGATGGCTCCGCCGAACGCGACCGTGTCGCCACGAGTAGTCAGGTGGAGCAGACGACGACAGACCCGAAGAAAGTTGTCCGCGTCGGCAACACGCTGGAAGCCCAGGTAGTCCGCTCCCAGCAGACCCTCGACCAGGGCCCGCCGCCACGGGAGCTGCGAGAACAGCTCGACCGGCGGGAAGGGTATGTGGTTGAACCAGCCGATGCGCACATCGGGCCGGATCGCCCGGATCATCGCGGGGACCAGCTGCAGCTGGTAGTCATGCACCCAAACCGTCGCACCCGGTGCTGACACCTTGGCGACGGCTTCGGCGAAGCGTTGGTTGACCCGCCGGTAGGTGTTCCACCAGGCGCGGTGGAAGGTCGGAGGGACGATGACGTCGTGGTAGATCGGCCAGAGGGTGTCATTGCTGAAGCCCTCGTAATACTCTGCGATCTCCGCGTGGGAGAGACCCACGGGCTGCAGGTACATCCCGTCTTCCAGGAACGGCTTGGGTGCCTGGCCGGGCTCGCCGGCCCATCCCACCCAGGCTGCGTCGCGGTCTCGCATAACCGACTCCAGGGCTGTCACCAGGCCGCCGGGGCTGCGTTGCCACATGTTGTTGCCCATGGCGTCGACGACGCGGTCCACCGGGAGACGGTTTGCGGCGACCACGAGATCGAACGTCGGTGCAGCCAGGGTCACGCGTCATCATCTCCAGTTTCGGGATCTGGGGTCAGCCTACGGGGAACCCGTCGGGGTTCAGTCCATGCTTGGTCCTCCGCTGGCGGGAGAGCCCGAGCGGGACTACGGTCTTCCCATGCGCATCTCAGACGTGATCCGCCGCAAAGGCGACCAGGTGGTGACCGTTCGCACGGAAGCCACCGTCCGGCAGCTTCTCGAGCTCCTCGAGGAGCATCGGATCGGCGCGGTGGTGGTCAGCAACGACGGCTCGACCGTGACCGGCATTGTCAGCGAGCGTGACGTCGTACGGCATCTGCATAACGCCGGTGCGGGTCTGCTCGACCAGACGGTGGCGACGATCATGACCAGCGAAGTGCACACCGTTAGCCCCGGTGACGACGTCGAGGACCTGGCCCGCATGATGACCGACCTTCGCGTCCGTCATGTTCCGGTCGTGGTCGACAACAAGCTCGTGGCGATCGTCAGCATTGGCGACGTCGTCAAGTCACGCATCGACGACCTCAAGACCGAGCGCGACCATCTGGTCGACTACATCCAGCAGTAGCCCTCTTTTCAGCAGTCGTCCCAACCGATGGCGATTGCTTGCGCTGTAAAGCGTCCCTCGCGGCATACCGTAGTGATCATGACGGCAGGGCTGCGGCGAGACGACGAGTGGAGCCCCGTCGAGCCCGAAGAAGACGAGTGGATCGGCCCTTACCGGCTGGTCAGGCAGCTCGGCGAGGGCGGCATGGGTGTCGTACATCTTGCGTTGGCCCCATCTGGGCGGATGGTGGCCATCAAGGTCCTGCGCGAGCACATCGCTCACGACCACGAGGCACGCAGCCGTCTGGCGCGTGAGGTCCAGACGCTGGCCCGGGTGCAGGACGCCCGTGTGGCAGCCGTTCTCGATGCCGACACTGAGGGGCTCCGGCCTTACATCGTGACCCGCTACATCCCCGGCCCTGCGCTCGACCGGGTCGTTTCCGAGAAGGGGTCCCTCGAGGGCGAGGCCCTCTTGCGACTGGGGCGGGGGCTCACAGGGGCTCTGCACGCGATCCACGCCGCAGGCGTGATCCACAGAGACCTCAAGCCCGCCAATGTCCTTCTCCTTGATGGTGATCCGGTCGTCATAGACTTTGGTATCGCGCACGTCGCCGACGACATCCGGTTGACGATGACTGGCCTGGTGATGGGGACGCCCGGTTACCTGTCGCCCGAGGTCGTCGAGGGCGGATCGGTGACCGAGGCCACCGACTGGTGGGGCTGGGCCGCCACGCTGGCCTTCGCCGCATCCGGGGTTCCACCGTTCGGACGAGGGCCCATGGGTGTGGTGCTCGACCGTGTCCGTCGTGGCCAGGCGGACCTGTCGGGCGTGGACGCCCGTTTGGCGCCGCTGCTTCGGGCGGCGTTGTCGCCGATGGCCGACGAACGCCCGCACGCCGACGAGATCGTCGAGGCGCTGGACCGGTATGCCGAGGGCGCGCCGGCGACGGTCGCCGTCCCCGTCGCTGAACCCTTGCCTTTTCCACCGCGTCCGCGCCCGGGTCCTTCCGCCAGCCAGGAGTTGGACCAGCAGCACGAGCCCGCCTATGAGCAGAACCCGATCGACGATGAGGAGTCGGGTCCGGAGAGGGATGAGGGCTGGTGGTCAGGCTGGGAGGACGAGCCGGGTCATCCGGACCCGCGGATCGAGCTGCCGTTTCGGATCGGAACACTGCTGGCCCTGATGGTGGGAATCCTTGGCGTCGCATCCGTCTGGCCAGTAGTCGCCTTCGGTGTGATCGTCGCGTGGTTCTGGAGCGCCCGTTTCGCTGACCGTTCGATCACATCGCTGGTGGTGCGACGTCATGAGAGCGGACGGCGCCGCCGGGACGTTCCGCTGGCGATCGTTCTGGGTCCATGGCACATCATCAGCTCTGCCGTGGCGACCGTCATCGCTTTGGTGCTCCCGGCATTGGTTGCGATCGCCTCAACCTTCTCGGCGGCGTTCGCGATCTCGGCCATATTCGGAGGCGTCCCGCAACCTGAAAGGTCGCTAGCCCTGGTGGCTGGTGGCTTCCTCGGCCTGATGATGAGCTGGTGGGGGCCTGGCGGCGCGTCCCTGCGTCGAGGCTCCCGAAGCCTGGTTCGCGGCCTTGTACCGGGAAGCGTCTGGGCCGAGATCGTGGTCACCTTGCTGCTCGTGCTGTGCGCTGGGCTCGGGCTCGTGGCCTGGCAGCGGCTGGGTCAACCGGATGTCTGGCCCTTGGTGCCCGGCCGGTTCCCTGTCACCTGGCCATTTTCCTCATGAGGCGCAGCCGCGCATCACTCGCGCTGGTCACCGCCGCGCTCAGGGGGTAGGGCGTGGGCAGGTAGGATTTCGCAGTCCCGCCAGACGTTGAGGAAACTCTGCGACCGCGGTTCGCCGACGTGGCGCAATTGGCAGCGCACCTGTCTTGTAAACAGGGGGTTGGGGGTTCGAGTCCCCCCGTCGGCTCTGGTATTTCCGCAGGTCAGCGCCCTCGTTGGCGTGTGTCGAGGAGCGGGGTAGACCTCTCTTCGGTGCTTTGCTAACACCCTTGCTAACAGGGGGAGCTAACCGAGGCGGCTGGCAGGCGCTTCGCCGCGAGCTTGTTAAGCCATCGTGACATCACTCATCGCGGTCCGCGTTATCCACATCGTCCGCGTCGTCCTCGTGGTCCAGCCGGGCGACGGCCTCGGCGAAGGCCATCGCCAGAAGGGGTGAGCTCTCGTTGATGACGTGGGCGTAGACCCTGAGGGTGATTGCCGGGTCGGCGTGCCCCAGACGGTTCGACACCACGTGCACCGCCTCACCCGCCCTGAGCAGAGTGGTGGCGTGCAGATGCCGCAGGTCGTGCAGGCGGGCCGGTGGGAGAAGGATCTCGGGGGGCGGCAGGGTCTCGCGAGGATGGCCGCGCCGACCGGGTTGGTGCGGCTCATTGTGGTCACGGATGAAACGGCTCATCAGCTGGGTGACGGGTGCTCGGGTGCAGCTGCTGACCGTCCTCTCGAGTGAAGACATAGTCGTCCGCGTCCATGTACGCCGCACCGAGCCGGTCCCGCTCCTCGTCCTGCTGACGGCGGTGCTCGCCCAGCAACGCAACGGTCTGGGGGTCGATGGCGATGGTGCGCGATCGTCCGCTCTTGGGAGTGTCAGTCACTCGCTCGCGGTCGATCACATCGGTCGAGGCTTTCAGTGTGACGGTTCCCTTGCGAAGGTTGACCTCCGACCAGCGCAGGGCGAGCAGCTCGCCTCGACGAGCACCGGTGTATGCCGCGAGATGAAAGAAGGCGTAGAGCCGATGCGTCCGGATGGACGCCAGGAAGATCCGCAGGTGCGCCATTGTCCAGACTTGCCCGGGCGTGGACGGCTTGAGTCTCGGGATCTTGGTCCGCAACGCCGGGTTGTTCGGGATCAGCCGATCGTTCTCAACCGCATCGTTGAGCGCCTTGCGAAGAGCTCGATGAACCTGACGGATCGTTCCTGGCGATAGTGGCCGACCTTCTCGACCCCCGGAGATGGCGAGCTCGCGGTACAGCGTGGTCAGCGTGGCGGGCTGGATACTTTGCAGCTTGATTCTGCCGATGCGCGGGACTACATACCCCGTGAGAGCCTCGCGATAGCCACTGATGGTCTTGGCTTTGACCGTCATAGCGTGCTCGTCGAGCCATCTGGTCAGGTACGCCTCGAGGGTGACCTGGCTCCTCTCCACCAGCTCGCCGCGCCTGGCCAGGTAGCGGGCCTCGTCGCGGGCGATCTTCGCCGCGCTCTCGGTTGGATAGCCGCCCACCCAGAGCGGCCTGCTCCGACCGGTGGTCGGATCTGGGACGCGGATAACGTACGACCACGTCGACCCGCGCTTGACCAGTCCATCCTTCAGCTTGGGCACTACGCGGCGCTGGATAGAGCAGCGACGTAGGCGCGCAGGTCCTCAGCCCTGATCCGACGCGAGCCGTCAATCCGGACCGATGGCAGCACGCCTGCTTGGATCAGGACGTAGACCTTGGATCGGCTGAGGCCGAGCATCTCCGCAGTTTCAGTGACCCGGTACAACAGTTTCTCCATGGTGGCTCCTCCTCGTTCACGGGTGTCCTAACCGGGCTACCGAGCGCCTGGGTCACTATGCGTCCCTGCCTGCGAGACGCCCTCGCGTTGGGTGTTCGTATCTCACGGCCCCGAAGCCTGGTCGCCGCCGAGGAGATCCACCAGCGCAAGGCGCGCCGATCTCAACTGTTCGTTTCTGAACCTGCGCCCCGGCCGACGATTGGGGAAGGACCGACGGAGAATCTGTGGAAGGCCGGCTCGATCCCGCCAGTCCTGGGGATCACGACGTCTTGGCGGCACTTGCCCATCTGTCCGGGACCCGTAGCTTCGGCTCTTAGTTCCAGTGCGATGTATACTCTTGACGAGTCAAGAACGCACTGGAATCGAGGCAGAGGGTGAAAACGGCAGCGAAACGGCGCACCGGCCTCCCGGTCGAGTTTGCTCAGGCTCCCATGCGCACGGTCCGCACCGCCGACGCGGCCACCGTGTACGCACATCCGGGAACACAGATGGTCCGACTGGAGCGACTCGGGCTGCTGCACAAGGTGTCCGTCGGTTACTACGTCGTCGTGCCCCAGGAGCGCATCGGCACCGACTGGAGACCGACTATCGAAGCGGCGGCCGCCGGGGTTGCGACGGCGGCGCTCGGTGCAGGGCGAGCGGTGCTGATGGGCATCAGCGCGGGACGGCTGCACAACGTCGTGCCGCGCGCTCTGGGCATTGCGATCGTGGCCGTGGCCGGCGACCGTCGAGATATCGTGCTGCGCGACCGAGACGGCCTGGTTCACTTCGTCCAACGGGACACTGACGTCCTCGATGCCGAGCTGATGACCACCGATCTGGGCCGGTGTCTGGTGACCACGGCCGAGCAGACGGTCCTCGATCTCGCGCATCGGCCAAACCTCGGCCATGTGGCTGAGGAAGCACATGCTGCCATCGTGGCGCTGCTGCCTCGCTGCAGCGAGGAGACACTCGAACGCCTCGCCGGTCAACAGCGACTGAGGGCGGCCCTGACTCGAGTTCGACGGGCAGCCCGATGACGCAGCCCTTCGGGTTACAGCCGGATGACCTCGTGGAGGTCATGGCGACTTTCGGTGTTGCCGAGGCGCAGGTGCGACGGGACCACGCAGTCTCGCACATCCTGGCAGCCCTGAGCCGACACCATCGTGAGGAGCTCATCTTCTTCGGGGGCACCGCACTCGGCCGGGCCTACCTGCTCGACCAGAGACTGAGCGAGGACATCGACCTGATTGCTGTCGACCACCGAGACGGCCTCGCCGACGTTCTTCTCAAGGAGGTCAGCTCCGCCCTCGCCCGGACACACGGTCGCATCACGTGGTCGCCAGGATGGTCGCGGAACTCTGATGTCGACCCAGCCGTCGCGGTCACGCCGGACGGCATCGCAATCCAGATTCAGTTGCTGCGCGGCGCGGGCTACGAACCGTGGCCAACAGAGACTCGCGAGATCGAGCAGCGGTACCGCGACGCGCCACCGGCCATCCTGCGAGTGCCTACGTTGTTGTCGTTCGCGGGGTGGAAGACGGCCGCCTGGGTGGATCGCGGCGCAGCGCGAGATCTATACGACCTGTGGGCACTGGACAAAGTCGGCGCGTTGAATCCCGAGTCGGCGGCCCTGTTCGCCAGACATGGATCGACCAGTAGCCCGCCCCGGTCATGGATGTTTCAGCGTGCACCGTCGGCGGTGGAATGGCAGGCGCAGCTCGGGGGGCAGACCCGACTCAAGGTGACCGCAGCCGAGGCTTTGGAGGCCGTGCGCACTGGGTGGGCAGTCGCGGTCGGCAAGGACTGGGAGTAGGCCAACAAACCGGCACTTGTAGCTGGCGCGCGATCGAGGGCGCAGCCAATCCGAATCTCGCCTCGCGTGCGACAGCTTTAGCTTGTGAACCGCTGGCGCCGTCATTCCACAGAATCCTTCCCTCCAAATCAGGCGACCCCGGCATGAACTCGCAACGAAAGCCTGGACTTCGCACCACGCCTCGCATCATGGTCCAGATATCGCGACCTCATCGGACGCAACATTCCCCAAGTCCCGTCCTCCAGACAAGTACCAACTTTCAAACGTCTGGCACGAAGGCCGCGTTAGAGCGGATGGTGTCCCACGCGGCAGGTATTCAAGGTGGCTAGGTCGAATCCGTGACCGACGCCTCGAGGACGTGGGCGAGGGCCGCAATGACGATGTCGATCCGCCGGATGAGCTTGGGGGCCGGTTACCGGTACCTGATGTCCTCGGTCGCGAGGGCCGACGGGTCCGGGCATACGGCGTCGGCGCTGACCCGGTACTACGCGCAGTCCGGTACCCCGCCGGGGCGGTTCCTGGGCCGGGGACTGGCCGGTTTCGACGACGGCAACGGAGTGTTGGTGGGGTCGGCCGTGTCCGAGGAGCACCTGTTCCGGATGCTGGGGATGTTGCAGGACCCGATCACCGGAGCGCAGCTGGGCCGGCCGCCGCAGCAGGGCCGCAAGGCATACGTTGATTCGCGCGGGGTGGCTCGGAAGGCCCCGGCGCCGGTGGCCGGCTTCGACCTGACCTTCAGCGCACCCAAGTCCGTCAGCGTGGCCTGGGCGCTCGCTGACGACGCCACGCAGGGGCGCATCTACGAGGCACACCAGCGTGCGCTGGAGCACGTCATCTCCTACGCGGAGGGGCATGTGTTCTCCTCCCGTTCGGGGTCGGGCGGGGTAGTCCAGGAGGACATCGCCGGGGTGGTCGCGGCGGCGTTCGACCACTGGGACTCCAGGGC
>JBBRZV010000020.1:0-48323 GCA_038236365.1 Actinomycetales bacterium
GATGGCGGCGGCGAGATCGGCGTGATCTCGAGCGTCAGCCAGTCGTTCTGCCATTCCTGCACGCGGCTGCGAATCTCCACCGAGGGCAAGCTGTTCACCTGCCTGTTTGCGACCGGCGGCCACGACCTGCGGGCCCTGCTTCGCGGCGGCTGCTCGGACGAAGAGCTCTCAGCTGTCATGGCCGGCATCTGGCGAGAGCGCACGGATCGCTACTCGGAGCTGCGATCTGCCACCACCAGCCAGCTTGGCACCACGGACAAGAAGAAGATCGAGATGTCCTACATTGGCGGGTGATCGGGCCAGCCGGTGCCGACGAGTCCACCACCAATGAACCTGGAGCCACGACCATGATGAAGACCTGGATCGACGCCGTATGCGCGGAACTGAACCTGTCGGCGGAAGCGGACGTTGACGTGATCCTGGACGTGGCCCGCGTGGCCGCACACAACGTTGAGCGGCCGGCAGCACCCGTGACGACGTTCCTGGTTGGCCTGGCGGTCGCGGGCGGCATGGACGTGAAGGATGCCGCCGCCAAGATCGAGAACCTCGCGGCGACCTGGCCGACTCCCGCAGAGTAGGTCTCCTGGGCCGCCGTTGGGTGCGCACCGGTGTGGCATGAAGGTACAGGTGGCATTGGTGACATCAGTCACAAATCGCACATTTGATCTGGTCGCGGGACCTTGGTCCCCCCTTGGGTCCAAGGCGGGGAGAACCATGGCGGTGCCTGCGACCGTCAGGTATCCCTCCCTGGAGGAGCTGCACCACCCATGGCCATCACGCCGAGTCGAAGGACGTTTCTGCAGGTCGCTGCCGCCGGAACTGCGGTAGCCGCGATCCCGGTCGGAGTGCGAGAGCTGGCCACCCCGCCGGCTGCCGCGGCTGCAGAGACTCCGGGCACGGACAAGGTGGTCACCAGCGTCTGCGAGATGTGCACCGTGCGCTGCCCGATCCTCGTTCGGGTCCGCGACGGCAAGGCCATCCGGATCGAGGGCAACCCCAAGGAGAAGTCGACCCAGGGCGCGATCTGCGCGCGTGGCAACGCAGGGATCTCGCTGCTGGAGGACCCCGACCGGGTGCGGACCCCGCTCATCAGGGTGGGCAAGCGCGGTGAGGGCAAGTTCCGCAAGGCGAGCTGGGATGAGGCCTACCGCTACATCGCCGACCGACTGACCGTCATCAAGGGAAGCTATGGCCCACAAGCGCTCGGTGTGGGACGTCGCCCCAGCGCCGGAGACGCGTTCCTGCTGACCTTTGCCAAGGCATTCGGAACCCCGAACATCTTCAGCCACGAGTCCTCCTGCCCGCTGGGGCGCAACGTGGCCATGGAAGTAACCCTCGGCACGTCCGGGGTGGCGATCGACTACTCCAAGGTTGACTATCTGGTCTCCTTCGGGCGCAACCACATGGAGACGCTCGCGGTCCCCCAGGCGCAGGGCATCGTCGCCGGGCTGGCTCGTGGCGCGCGTCTTGTCTACCTCGACCCGCGGCGCACCCCGACATCCACGGCGGCGACGACCTGGCTGCAGCCCCTGCCCGGCACCGACCTCGCCTTCGCCTTGGCGATGCTCCAGGTGATGATCGCCGAAAAGCTGTACGACCAGGACTTCGTCAAGCAGTACACAGTGGGCTTCCCACAGTTGGCCGCAGCGGTGGTCGAGTACACCCCTGAGTGGGCGGCAACCAAGACCGGCATACCGGCCACCACCATCAGGGACGTGGCTCGCGACTTCGGGGGCGCCCGCCCGCGTGCTGTCGCCGACTTCGGCTGGTTCTCTGCCTCCTATGTCAACGACTTCCAGCTGCGCCGGGCGATCCTCGCCCTCAACGCCCTGGCCGGCAACCTCGAGGTGCCCGGCGGACTGTTCCTCGTCAAGGGCCTCAAGGGATACGGCACCGAGCTGGGGGACTGGAAGAAGCCCAAGTTCCCCAAGGTCACGGCCGAACGGGTGGACGGTGCCGGCATAGCCGGGAAGTTCCCGCTCACCCCCGTCAAGGACGGCCTCTGTCAAGCGCTGCCGGAGTCAGTGCTCACCGGGAAGCCCTACGCGCTCAAGGCCTACATTGCCCACCGCTTCGACCCGTACGCCGCGATCCCCGACCAGCCGCGGATGATCGAGGCCTTCAAGAAGCTCGACCTGCTGGTCAGCGTCGACGTCTACATGAACGACACAGGCGCGTACGCCGACGTCATCCTTCCGGAGTGCACATATCTGGAGCGTACCGACCCGGTGTTCGAGGCTTCCGGTCTCGCGCCCAAGATCCGGCTTCGGCAACAGGCCGTGGCGGTGCAGGGCGACGCGAGGCCGAGCTGGCGGATCTACCAAGAGCTGGCCAAGGTCATGGGCCTTGGGCAGTACTTCGCCTACAAGGACATCGACGAGATCGTGGCGATGCAGCTCGCTCCGTTCGGCCTGAGCCATGCCGAGCTGGCCAAGGCCGGTCAGTGGGCCCCGCCTGACGCGAAGCCGACGTACCTGCGCAAGACGGACCCCAAGGCGCCGGTCAAGCTCAAGACGCCCAGCGGCAAGATCGAGCTGTTCTCCGCCGAGCTCGCCAAGCTCGGCTTCGAGCCGGCTGTCGCCTACATGGCACCTCCCGAGGCACCCAGGGGCACATTCCGGATGATCCAGGGCAAGTGTGCGGTGCACACGAACAGCGCCACCCAGAACATCCCGGTACTGCACGAGCTGCGCCCGAGCAACGAGCTCTGGATCAACCCCGGGCCGGCTGGCCGCCTCGGCATCAAGGACGGCGATGGTGTCGTCGTGAAGGTCGGCGCGAACGAGCAGCGAGGCGTGGCCAAGGTCACCGAGGACATCCTCGAGGGCAGCGTGTTCACCTATCACGGCTGGGGCCGGATATCGCCGGGGCTGACTCGTGTCAAAGGCAAGGGAATCGGGTTTAACGCCCTCCTGCCGGTTATCACCGATCCGGTCACTGGCTCGCTCGTGATGCGGGAGACGTTCGTAGAGGTGGCGAAGTCATGACAGCGACCAAGACCGGAGTGCGTCACCAGTACGCGATGGTGGTCGACACCAGCAAGTGCATCGGCTGCGAGGCGTGCAGCGTCGCCTGCAAGGTCGAGAACGAGGTCCCCGAGGGTCACTGGCGGTCCAGGATCATGCCGCCCACGACAGGCGGCGCAAAGGTGCCGATGAAGTGGTCATGCATGCACTGCGCCGACGCGCCATGCGTGCAGGTCTGCCCGACCAAGGCCACCTACCGCCGCCCGGACGGGATCGTGGTCGTGGACGACGAGAAGTGTGTGGGCTGCAAGTACTGCATCGTCGCGTGCCCGTATGGCGCCCGGTACTTCGACGAGAAGAAGGGCATACCCGACAAGTGCGATCTCTGCGTCGACCGGGTAGACGCGGGCCTTGAACCGGCTTGCGTGCAGACCTGCGTGGGCCGGGCGCTGACCATGGCTGACCTGTCTGACCCGAAGGACAAGGCTGCCGCCCGGATTCGCTCCGGTGAGGCCAAGCCGCTACACCCTGAGCTCGGCACCAAGCCGTCTGTCTACTACGTCGTTGGGAAGTGACCAGCATGGTATGGGGTTGGCAGATCGCGTGGTACCTCTTTCTCGGTGGACTTGGAGCGGGAGCAACACTGACCAGCCTGGTCGCGTCCCGGGCCGGCACCCGCTTCACCGCTATCGAGCGAGCCGGTGCGACCCTGGCCGGGCCGGCCGTGGCCTTCGGGACCGCGCTGCTCATCATCGACCTGGGGATGGGGCGCCGCGAGCCGTGGAGGCTCGTCTACCTCTACACGAACTGGACGTCGCCGATGACGTGGGGGACGTGGATACTCACCCTGTTCATCCCGATCGCGATGCTGCACGCCCTCGCCGTCACCGACACCCTCGGAGCGCGCTTCGAGCGCTATGTCGCCCCGATTCGCCGGGTGTGCAAGCGAGGTACCGTTGCGCTGAAAGTCGTCGCGGGAGTGCTCGCCCTGTCCACCGCCATCTACACCGGCGTGCTTCTCTCGGTGCCGCCCAGCTTCCCACTGCTCAACAGCCTGCTGCTGCCGTTCCTGTTCCTTGTCTCGGCGCTGTCAACCGGGCTGTCGGCCGCGGTGATGGGCGGCTACCTGCTGGCACATCGCACTGGGGTCGTGCTCGACCTGCATCAGTGGAGCCGGGTTCACATCGGCCTGCTCGTGGTGGAGTTCGCCGCGCTGCTCGCCTGGCTAGGGGTCGGCTCGGCATCAGTGGCCGGCAACGCCTCGGTCCAGCAGTTGGTCTCCGGTGACCTGGCCCCCGTCTTCTGGATCGGCCTGGTCCTGGCCGGGCTGGTCGGACCCGTGCTCGCCTTCGTCATCGAGGCGGGACGACGCGAGCGTGGCGACCGGCTGGCGCTGGCCGGTGAGGCAGGGGTGCTCGCCGGTGGGCTGGCGCTGCGCTACCTGGTCCTGCTGGCGGCCGTGCCGGTGCTGGTCGGACCAGCGCTTTAGGAGTCAAGAGGTGGCGGGAGTGCGTTCGGGGACGATCATCCTGGTCGACCCGGACGTGCGCCACGTCGGGGTCGACCCGGATGCCATGCAGCGCGATCTGCGTCGGCTGGGTGTCGGCCGAACGATGCTGGTACCCGGGCTGGCCCGCCACCCCGAGCTGATCACGGGCGCGGTCAAAGCCTGTGGCGCCCGGGCAGCCGTTGTCGTCTCCGCGAAGCTGGGGCGCCCACCGATCTCCGAGCTACGGATGTGGGGCCAGGCCGGCGGGCTGGAGCCGCTCGGTGTCAACGTGGTGGCCCTTGACATCTTGGGCGCGGGGCGCAGCACAGTCGAACGCCAGGCCTACGCCGTACGCATGGTGCGCGCGGCTATGGCAGCACTCGACGCACCCCGTGCTGCCCATGCCGTCCGCCGGCAGGTCGGAGCATCACTGAGCCGACGGGCCCTGCTGAACGGCCGTGCGACCACGTGGGTCCCGGTCGTTGAGGTCCAGGCCAGTGCCTGTCTGGGGCCGCTCCGATGCGGTCGTTGCGTGATGGCGTGTCCTGAGGATGCCATTCGGATCGGGGAGGATGTGGGTGCCTCACCCACGGTGGAGGTCAGTCGCTGCGAGGCATGCTCCGCGTGCCTTGACGTCTGTCCGACGGGTGCGCTGAGCCTCGACGGGCACGAGCCTGGGACCCTTGCCCGACGGTTACGTGCTCTGCTCCGAGGGGGCGACGGCTCAACTGCGCCTGCCTTGGTCATCGCCTGCGAGGCTGCGGTCGCACCACTGCATCGTCTGGGCGAGAAGGGCGGGCTCCCCGGATGGCTGGTGCTGGAGGTCGCCTGTCTCGGCGGCGTGGGCAGTGCCTGGCAGGTCGCCGCATTGGCAGCAGGCGCCCGCACCGTACAGATCCTCCCCTGTCAGCGCTGCTTGGACCGCGGCTCCGCAACCAACGATCTGGACTTCACACGGAACCTCCTTGAGGCCCTCGGTGACGAGGGCGCCTCTCGACGCGTCGGGGTCCTCCCCTCTGAAGGAGCCCCGCTAAAGCGGGCGATCCGTGGAGCCAATGGACTCAGGGCTCTGAGCGACGGGAGTGGTGCGGACCGGATGCCCGACCTCTCCGCGACCGAGACGTCGGCGCGCGTTGCGGCGTGGGCGATTGGCGAGCTTCAACGCGTCTTGCCGGTGCCTGTGCCGGACGGGCGAGCGGCGCGACGACTGATCGTGGGCGAGGGCGCGCCCCTCGGAGCGCCGCGCGTCGCAGAGGGATGTACCGGGTGCGGTGTGTGCGCTCGGAACTGCCCCAACCGGGCGCTGAGCGTTTTTGCCGGCCCAGGCAGCATCGAGCTTGTGCTGGACCCGGGTGCGTGCACGGGCTGTGGGGCTTGCATCGAGACCTGTCCCGAGAACCTGGTCGAAGTTGTCCTGGGCGTGGGCCTGGACCTGCTTGAACGCGGCAGCGTGTCGATCGCCCGGGCTGAGGCGTTGGCTTGCGCCGACTGCGGCGATCCCATCCCCACACTCCCTGCCACAGCCCACCTGCCATCAATGCCAGCGGTACTTGCCCATCGCTGCCCCCGATGCCGTCAGGCCGCCCTGGTCGGCTCCGCATGAGCCCGGTAGCCAGGAATTCAATGACGGGACCGATGTGACGGCGGTTTCTTTGAAGGCTGGTCGCTGGCCAGTACCGATGCCACCACCCTCGCCGACCACACGTGCCACTGACACCCAGAACCGCCGGCTTCGTGACCTGCGCATCTCTGTGAACGATCGGTGCAATTTTCGCTGTGTCTACTGCATGCCGAAGAAGATCTTCGGTGGCGACTTCCGGTTCCTGCCGAGGGAAGAGCTGCTGACCTTTGAGGAGATCACCCGACTGGCCACGATCGCCGTCGGCCACGGAGTCGAGAAGATCCGCCTCACCGGTGGCGAGCCGCTGCTTCGGAGGGGCCTTGAGGAGCTGGTGGGCATGCTCGCCACACTGAAGACGCCTGCCGGCCGAGACATCGACATAGCACTGACCACCAATGGATCGGCGCTGGCTGTCAAGGCAAAGTCACTCAAGGACGCCGGTCTCAAGCGGGTGAACGTCTCGCTCGACTCCCTTGACGACGCGACGTTCAAGGTCATGAACGACGTGGACTTCCCTGTTGCGAAGGTCCTGCACGGCCTCGACGTGGCTCATGACGTCGGCCTTGGCCCGATCAAGATCAACATGGTGGTCAAGCGCGGTCGCAACGACCAGGACATTGTGGCCATGGCCGGACACTTCAAGGGTTCGCCATACATCTTGCGCTTCATCGAGTTCATGGATGTGGGCACCAGCAACGGCTGGAAGATGGGGGAGGTGGTGCCATCGGCTGAGGTCATCGGACGCATCAACGCCGAATTTCCCCTGGAACAGGTCCCCCCGAACTACGGCGAGACCTCCGCCAGATGGCGTTATCAAGATGGCAGCGGTGAGATCGGGGTGATCTCAAGTGTCACGCAGTCGTTCTGCCACTCCTGCACGCGGGTGCGCGTCTCGACTGAGGGCAAGCTCTACACCTGCCTGTTTGCCACGGGTGGCCACGACCTACGTGCCCTGATGCGCGGCGGAGTCTCGGACGAAGATCTTTCCGCCGTGATGGCCCATATCTGGCGAGAGCGTACGGACCGCTACTCGGAGCTCCGCTCCACGAAGTCCCAGGAGCTGCGTGCGACGGGGAAGGCGAAGATCGAGATGTCCTACATCGGCGGATGATTCAAAGACAACATCGCTGATCGGGCATCTCGCGCGTGACCGGGGCTGAACGAGAGTGGATCACGGTCTGCGTCCAGGAGCCCTGTCATCGTCGTTGTCGATCTCGCCACTTGCAACGTGAGGTCAGGGCGCGCCCATTGTCATTGGTCCGCCCATGCTCTGCCAGGCGCCGATCCCACCCGCGAGGTCGTAGACATGCGTGAAGCTGGCGGCAGACATCTGCTCCATCGCCGTAGCTGAGCGATTGCCGCTGCGGCAGTAGACGGCGTACGTCGCCGTCTTGTCGAGTGCCGCGATCCTGCTGGCGAAGTCGGGGCCCTCGATGTCGATGTTCTTCGCCTCCGGCAGGTGTCCGCTGGCGAACTCCGCCGGGGTGCGGACGTCGAGCACGACTGTGCCGGGCGCCTTCATGGCCGTGGAGAAGTCGGTGGCACTCAGATGAGTGCCGGTCGCCGCCTCGCTGGAGCTGGCCGCGGGAGAGCTCGGCGAGCAGGCGCTGATACCGGTGACGGCCGCCATCGCCAGGGCGGCGGCTGAGAGCAGGCTGGTCCAGGACCGTGAGGTGTGCATTCTCATGTGGGCTCACTCCTTGCGTAGGGGACGGCGGATGAGGGTAAAGCCGAAGGGCATGACAGGGCCGGAGTCAGAGGCTTGGGTGGACCGCTTTGAGCGTGAGCCATCCGCCGGAGAGGTTACGGGCTTGGAACCCCTCGCTGAGCAGGACGCGAGTCGCGAGGTAGGAGCGGACGCCGCTGGCGCAGTACACGCTCACCGGGCGCCCGTCCGCCGCCGTGCTGACCTCGTCCAGTCGCGTCCGGAGCTGGAGGTGGGGGATGTTGAGCGCCCCTGCGAGGTGCCCCCTGGCGAACTCGGATCGCGACCTGACGTCCAGCATGAGGGTCGTGGCCCGGGCCTTGTCCAGGTCTTGAGCCTGCCACTGGGGCATCGTGCCATCCAGGACGTTCTGTGCGACGAAGCCCAGCATGTTGACCGGGTCCTTGGCCGAGCCGTACGGCGGGGCATAGGCGAGCTCGAGCTCGGCGAGGTCGTCCGCGGTCATTCCGGCCCGGATGGCCGTGGCCAGGATGTCGATGCGTTTGTCCACGCCGGCGCGGCCGACCCCCTGGGCACCGAGCAGCGTGCCATCGGTGGCGAAGCTCGCCACCAGGTGCACCGTCTCGGATCCCGGGTAGTAGCCAGCGTGGTCGCCCGGGTGGATGTGGACCACCTCATGCTCGATCCCCGCTTTGCGAAGGGTGGCCTGGTTCGCCCCCGTGGTCGCCGCGGTGAGGTCGAAGACACGCACGATAGCTGTGCCCAGCACCGGGGCCTGGGGGGTGGTGCGGTGCCCGCAGATCGAGTCAGCGGCGCGGCGACCCTGCCGGTTGGCGGGCCCGGCCAGCGGCACCGGGATCCGAGCACCGGTGATGGCCTGGGTGACCTCCACCGCGTCTCCTACTGCCCAGATGTGGGGGTCGGAGGTGCGCTGGTCGGTGTCGACGCGAATCGCACTGGTGGGACCGAGGTCCAGGTCGGCATCGCGGGCGAGGGCGCTCGCCGGCCGTACACCCACGTTGACGATGACCAGGTCCGCGTCAAGGGTGGCCCCGTCGGAGAGTGTGACCGTGACAGCGCCGGTGTAGGTGCGCTTGCCTGACTTGCCGACCGCTTCGATCCCAGCGACCGTTTGCGCGGACACGGCCAGTCGGAGGTCGACTCCATGTGCGGCGAGCTCGTCGGCAAGGAGCGGCGCGAGCTCGGCATCCAGTGGCGGCAGGACGTGATCGGCCAGCTCCACGAGGTGGACCTTCAGGCCGCGTGAGGTGAGTGCCTCAACCGCCTCAAGGCCGATGAATCCCGCTCCGATGACGACGGCGCGTGGGGCAGGGTCGTCCTGGCCTCTCGAGGCCAGGAGCTCGTCGACGCGGGCGCGCAGTGCGTCGACGTCGGGCACGGTGCGAAGGGTGTGGACGGCGGGGTGGTCAAGTCCCTCGATCGGTGGGCGCACGCCGACCGCACCGGGGGAGAGCAGGAGTGCGTCGTACGGCAGGAGGTAGCTCCCCTCCTTGGCCTCGATGGTGACCTTCTGGGCCTGGCGGTCGATGCCGGTCACCCGGTGACCAGTGCGCACATCCAGGTTCAGCGAGGCGGCCAGTGAGGCCGGGGTGTGGAGTAGCAGCGCATCGCGGGCGGCGATCTCGCCGGAGAGGTGGTAGGGCAGGCCGCAGTTGGCGAAGGAGACGTAGGCCCCCTGCTCCAGGACGATGATCTCGGCCTGCTCGTCCAGACGGCGGGCACGTGCCGCGGCGCTCATGCCACCGGCGACACCACCGACGATGATGATCCTCGCGCTGTCCTCAGGGGTGGAGCTGTTGGCTGTGGTGGTCATCGGCGGACCGCCCCACCGGCGTGCTGCCAGGCAGCCATCCCGCCCGAAAGGCTTGCTGCGTCGTAGCCAAGGCTTCGCAGATGCTTGGCCGCGGAGCGGGAGCGCGTGCCACTGGCACACATGACGACGACGGGTCGACCCTGCTTCAGGCGCCGCGGGGCCTTGTCGATATCGCCGAGAGGCACATGGATGGCGCCAGGTGCGTGACCGGACTTCCACTCGCCGTTCTCCCGGACGTCCAGCAGGGTCGCACCGTCGCGAACCAGCTCGAGAGCCCGGGCCACCTTGACCTTGGAGCCGAGACGACCGTCGGCGGCCTGTCCGCCGAAGAGCCTCCGGAGTCGGTCGAGGAGGGTGGGGGTGGATGAAGTGGTCAAGGTGAGCTCCGTTCGTCAGAAACAGCATACCCTAGGGGGTATGGCGCGCCGCTCGCGGTGCCGCCGTGTCACCTCCGAAGCGACCGGCGTGCTTCAACATCGCGGAGTCGCAAACAGGGACCTTGGACCCTACAGTGCTCAACAGGGTGTGCATAATGTGCATTACTATGCAAACCACCGCACGGGCGCTGCTCACGGCGCAGCAGGTGCAGACCATGTTCGGCGTAGACCGCTCGACCGTGTACCGGATGGCCGAGGACGGACGACTGCCTGCACTGAAGATCGGCCGCCAGTGGAGGTTCCGCCCTGAGGAGATTGAGCGACTGCTGGTGGTGAACCCTGGTGCCGCCCTATCCAGCGATGGACCAGCCGCCCTGGACGGCTCGGCTGCAGCGGTCGTCGGGGTGGCTGCGGACCTTCTGGGCGTCATGATGGTCGCCACCGACATGCAGGGCCGGCCGCTGACAAGCGTCACCAACCCTTGCCCCTGGTTCGCCGCCAGGGCGGAGAATCCCACGAGCTTCGCCGAGTGCGTTGCGGAGTGGAAGGTACTGGCCGACAAGCCGGACTTCGAAGCGCAGTTCTCTATCGGTCAGCTCGGCTTCGAGTGCGCGCGCTCCTACATCCGGTCCGGGCCGTTGCTCGTGGGGATGGTCCTGGCCGGCGGAGTCGCGGCGCCTGGGGATGACAGCGAGGAGCTGTACCACCTGGACGAGAACCAGCGCAGCCGCGTGCTGCTCGCGCTGCCCAAGGTTGCGGCGGCGCTCTCTCGCACGATGTCACCCCGATAGCCTTCCGCCCCTTAGACCAGGGTCGAGGGCTGCGCGTCCGCGTCGGTGAGCCAGGGAAACCGGCTGCCGTGCACCATCTCTCGTGGCTGCCACGCTCCGCCATCTCGTGAGTCCTGGAACACCCAGCGCTCTGGTCGGACGGGCACTGATACGGCACATACCGGGACATCACCTGAAGTGGCGGGCATCACACCCGACTAGGGACGTTAGTCCCTTATGCCCCCACTGGTATGTGCATAACGTGCATAACGTGCATTCCAAGGGACGAGCGCTGCGTAGTGCGACAGGCGCAGTGCAGGTTCCGCGTGGACCGATCGACGGTGCACCGGCTGGCCATGAACGTCGGACAGCAGGCGGGGACGTCAGGCATCAATCCGAGAGCACAGCTCGACACCGCGGCGCGCCAAGGTGCGCCCTTTCAAGGAGGTAACACCATGACCGTAGCCACCGCAGAACTCAAGGAGATCAAGTCCGACCTGGTCGTCGACTCTCGGGCCACCTCGTGCCCAGGACCCATCCTGGCGGCCAAGAAGGCCATTGGCGGGATTCCGGTCGGCGGGGTCATGGAAGTTCTTGCTTCCGACACCGGAACGTTGAAAGACCTCCCCGCATGGTGCAAGAAGATGGGTCACGACTACCTCGGCTCGGTCGACGACGCCGGCTACCTGCAGCTCTTCCTCCGCAAGACCAAGTGAGCTGAGCGTGCCGACCGCTACCGAGACCGGGTTCAAGCCGAGAATCCTCGTGTTCTCGACGAACAACATCTCCGACCCCGGCATCGACCTTGCCGGGAGCAGGCATATGCACTACCCGGCGACGGTGTCGACCATGAACGTACCGTGCAGCAGCGCGCTCAAACCAGCATGGATCGTTCATGCATTTGAGCGCGGGCTCGACGGGGTGTTCATCGGCTCAGACGGAGACGAGTGCGCCCTGCTGGACGACTGCGGAAAGCGCACCGCGCGGATCATCGCGCAGGCGCAGGAGCTGATGAAGGCCAAGGGGTTCGCGCCCCAGCGGCTGAAGATGGCTGCGCTCTGCTCGGTGTGTGCTGAGCCGTTCGTCGGCTATATGCGGGAGTTCTCGCAGACCCTGACGGATCTGGGTCCGGTCTCCGCCGCAGTGATCAACCATCCAGTCGCATTGTGACCATCGAAACAGAAAGTGAGGCGTCTGACGCCATGACCGAAAGCACGGCAGTTGCGACGAGGAAGACGATCATCGTCTTCAGCGGTGAGTTCGACAAGATGGTGGCCGCCTTTATTATCGCCAACGGCGCTGCGGCGATGGACGACGAAGTCACGATGTTCTTCACCTTCTGGGGCCTCAACGCCCTGCGGCGCACGGAGAACGTGCCCACCAGTGGTAAGAGCGTTCTCCAGAAGGCGTTCTCCAAGATGATGCCTCAGGGTCCGACACGCCTGAGGCTCTCGCACATGAACTTCGCCGGCGCAGGTCCCAAGCTCATGCAGAAGATGATGCGTGAGGAGAAGGTCATGTCTCTGGAGGCTCTCATCGAGTCGGCACGGGAACAGGGCGTGAAGATGATCGCCTGCGCCATGTCGATGGACATCATGGGACTGCGACCCGAAGAGCTCATTGACGGCATCGAGTACGCCGGGGTCGCCGCGTACCTGGGCGATACCGATGAGGCGAACGTCAACCTCTTTATCTAGGACTTCCCAAGAACTGACTTCGCCGGGCCTTCGGGTCGGCACCAAGGCATATCCGAAAACTGGAGCCACAGATGGACAACGCACTTATGCCCAAGAACGACTACGACGTCATGGTGATAGGCAGCGGCATCGGCGGGATGGAGTCGTCGATCAAGCTCGGCGACATGGGCTACAAGGTCCTGCTCGTCGAGAAGGAGGCCAGCGTCGGCGGACGGATGATCCTGCTCAGCAAGGTCTTCCCGACGCTCGACTGCGCCAGCTGCATCTCCGGCCCGAAGATGTCCTCGACCATCAACCACCCCAACATCACCACCAAGAACTACAGCGAGGTCATGGGGATTCGGCGGGCGGCCGACGGTGCCTTCAACGCCACGGTGCGTGAGAACTCCACCTTCGTTGACTGGAACGCCTGCACCGGATGCAGCCAGTGCGAGACCGCATGCACTGTTGCGGTGCCTGACCAGTTCAACTACGACCTGGTCGCCCGCCGCGCGGCATACATCGCCTTCCCGCAGGCCGTGCCGAAGAAGGCAGTCATCCAGCGCGCCGGCACGTCACCGTGCATCGACACCTGCCCCGCCGGGATCAAGGCGCACGGCTACGTGTCGCTGATCCGCAGCGGTAAGTACGAAGAGGCGTTCCAGCTGATTCTCGACGCGACGCCGTTAGTTGGCACGCTCGGCCGGGCGTGCTACGCGCCGTGCGAGAGTGAATGCACCCGCAGTGACCTCGAGGCCGCGATCCCGATCCGCCGGCTCAAACGGTTCGTTGCCGACCGCCACTACGCCGAGATGGAGGGCCCGGGCATCGAGATCCCGGCGCCCAACGGCAAGAGGGTGGCGATCGTCGGCTCCGGTCCCGCGGGCCTGACTGCCGCCTGGCAGCTGGCGCGACTGGGCTACCAGGTGCGAATCCTGGAGGCCGAGGCCCAGCCCGGTGGCTTCCTGCGCCATGCGCTTCCCACCTACCGACTGCCGCAAGAGGTCGTCGAACAGGACATAGCCAACGTCACGGCACTTGGTGTCGAGATCGTCACCTCCACGCATGTGGAGGACCTCGAGGGGCTCAAAGCAGAGGGGTATGACGCGGTACTGCTCGCGACCGGCACCCCGCGCTCAACCTCACTTGGCGTACCGGGTGAGGAGTCCGACGGTGTGCTCACCGGCCTGGACTTCCTCCGGCAGGTGACGCTCGGGCAGGCCCCAGACCTGACCGGCAAGCGTGTCGTCGTCGTCGGCGGCGGCAACGTCGCGATGGACACGGCCCGCACGGCGCGGCGCCTTGGCGCGCTCGAGATCAAGGTCGCCTACCGACGCGGTCGCGACCAGATGCCCGCACACGTCGCCGAGGTCGATGACGCCGAGAAGGAAGGCGTCGCCTTCGAGTTCCTGGTCGCCCCGGTCTCGGTCGTCGCCGACGCAGCCGGCAAGGTCAGCGGGTTGCGTTGCCAGAAGATGGTGCTCGGCCAACCTGACGCCTCCGGTCGCCGCCGCCCCGAGCCGGTCGCCGGAAGCGAGTTCGTGATCGCGTGCGAGGCCGTGATCTCGGCCATCGGCATGGCCCCCGACAAGGCGCCGTTCGAGAACCTGACCGGTGTCACCGACGGCAGCCGGATCAAGGTCGACGCCACGACCCTTCAGACCGAGGTTCCCTACCTGTTCGCTGCAGGAGACGTCACCAGCGGCGCCAGCGACATCACTCGCGCCGTCGGTGCGGGGCGACGGGCCGCCTTCATGATCGACAACTGGGTCAACGACCGTCCGCTCGAGGGCTTCCCGGCGCTGGACAACCTGCTTGGAGTGGTCGATAAGGCCGAGGTGCTGGCCCGCGAGAAGAGCCACACCCGCCGGGAGCCCCTGGTCGCGGACATGGCCTTCTCGCCCGCACCTGCGGACTTCGGCGAGCTCGAGCCTGCGATGACCGAGGCCGAGGCAAGGGCAGGAGCCGGTGGCTGTATGGACTGCGGCGTCTGCTCGGAGTGCCAGGAGTGTGTCACCGCATGCCCCGCCGATGCCATCAACTTCGACAAGCGCGACCAGACCACGGACTTCAAGGTCGGTGCGGTCGTCGTCTCGACCGGCTACAAGCTCTTCGCTGCGGACCTGAAGCCGGAGTACGGCTACGGCACCTACGCGAACGTGATCACGGGCACGCAGATGGACCGCCTGCTCGCACCGACTCGTCCGTTCAACACGATCCTGCGCCCCGGAGACGGGAAGGTACCCGATCGCATCGCCTACGTGTCGTGCACCGGGTCACGCGACAAGACCACCGGCAACCCCCTGTGCTCGAAGGTCTGCTGCATGTACTCGGTCAAGCAGAACCAGCTCATCATGGGCTCCCTGCCACTGGCCGACGTGACCATGCACTACATGGACATCCGCGCGGCCGGCAAGCGCTACAACGAGTTCTACGAGCAGTCCAAGGACATGGGCGCCGAGTACATCAAGGGACGCGTCTCCAAGATCACCGAGAAGGACAACGGGGACCTCGTCCTTCGGTACGAGGACATCGAGAACGGCGGCCAGATCGTCGAGGCCGAGTACGACCTCGTGGTCCTCGCTGTCGGCATCCAGCCCAACAGCGACGTCGAGCGTCTCTTCACCGACGAGAAACTGGGCCTGGACGAGTACTTCTACGTCGCCGAGCCTGACGGTGACCTCGACCCGGGCCGGACTGACATCCCCGGCGTCTTTGTGGCGGGCACCTCCGCAGGGGCCAAGGACATCGTCGACACGATCCTCCACGCGGGAGCCGCGGTCGCCCAGGTCGCTGCCCACCTCGAGCAGTCGAAGGTCACCTCGGAGGTGTCGGTATGAGTGAAGACCGGCGCATCGGCGTCTACCTCTGCCACTGCGGCGGGAACATCTCCGACTACGTCGACGTGGAGAAAGTCCGCGACGCACTCAAGGATGAACCCGACGTGGTCATCTCCGAGACCAAGCTCTTCGCGTGCTCCGATGGCACCCAGCAGGAGATGGTCACGGACATCCAGGAGAACAAGCTGGACGGCCTGGTCGTGGCGTCGTGCTCGCCCAAGCTGCACCAGATCACCTTCCAGGGTGTGGCCAAGAGGGCGGACCTCAACCCGTACTCCTACACCCAGGTGAACGTTCGCGAGCAGTGCTCGTGGGCCCACACCGACGACCATGAAGGCGCGACGGAGAAGGCCATCGGTCTGATCAGGGCTGGTGTGGCCAAGACCCGGCTGTCCACGCCCCTGGAACCGCTGGTCGTCAAGACGTTGCCCAAGACCATGGTGGTCGGCGGCGGGGTGGCAGGCCTTCGGGCAGCCATCGGGCTCGCCGACATCGGGCTCGGTGTCGTCATCGTCGAGCGGGAGTCCCAGCTCGGCGGGTGGGTCGGGCAGCTCGGTTCGATGTTCCCGAACGAGCGCACCGGTCGCGAGCAGATCGCCTTCCTCATTGCCGAGGTCGCCAAGCGGCCCTCGATCACCGTGCTGACCGACGCAGAGCTGGTCTCCAAGTCGGGAAGCTTCGGCAACTACGTCGCCGAGGTCAAGATCCACGGGCAGGACGAGGTGGTCAAGGCAGAGGTCGGAACCATCGTGGTCGCCACGGGGTTCGACACCTACCAGCCCGAGGCCGGCGAGTTCGGTTACGGCATCAAGGGTGTCGTGACACTGCCAGAGTTCAAGAAGCTGGTCGACAGCTCTGGGAACTCAAAAGGTCCGCTCACCTACAACGGCAAGGCGGTCCGCACGATCGCCTACGTCTACTGCGTCGGCAACCGGCAGCCGACCGGCGGCAACGAGTACTGCTCGAAGTTCTGCTGCGCGGCCACCGTGCATGCCTCGCTCGAGGTCGCCAAGGTTGACTCCAAGATCCGTCAGTACCACCTGCACCGCGACATCCGGACCTACGGCAAGTTCGAGCTCATGTACTCGGAGTCGCGTGAGAGCGGCTCGGTGTACATGAAGTACCCGGACGAGACCCCGCCGACAGTGGCACGGATGGCCGACGGACGCCTGGCAGTCACCGTCGTGGACACGACGACGGGCAACGAGGAGCTCATGCTCCCCGCCGACCTGGTGGTGCTGGTCACCGGCATGGTGCCGCGCGACAACCACGACCTGACCAGTGTTCTGAAGCTTCCGGTCGGCGCCGACGGGTTCTACAACGAGATCCATCCCAAGCTGCGACCCGTCGAGACCGTGGTCGCCGGTGTGATGATTGCCGGCGCCTGCCAGAGTCCCAAGACCCTGGCGGAGAGCGTCGGGTCAGGCCTGGCGGCGGTCACCCAGAGCGCGGGGATCCTGATGAAGGGGTTCGCCGAGCTCGACCCGCTCGTGGCCACGGTGGACGCAGCGGCGTGCACCGGCTGCGACGACTGTGTGCCGAGCTGCCCGTTCGACGCCATCACCAAGGTCACGACCGATGATCGCGAGGTGGCGGTCATCAGTGCGGCCGTCTGCAAGGGGTGCGGCGGGTGCGTCCCGGTCTGCACGAAGGACGCGATCGACCTGCTCGGATACACCGACGCCCAGATGCGGGCCTCGATCGACAGCTTGAGCATGGTGAAGGAGCCAGTGGCATGAGCACCACGCTGAGAGACCCCCGCGAGATCATCCGCGAGGAGCCGTTGATGCACCAACCGATCCTGGCGGCCCTGGAGGCAGGACCGCTCACCGTCCCCGAGATCGCCGAGCAGATCGGCCATCCCAGCGACGAGGTGCTCTTCTGGGTCATGGGGATGCGTCGCTACGGCCACGTCGTCGAGGTCGAGGACCCGACTGATGAGGGCTACTTCCGCTATGCAAGCAAACGCCTGGAGGCGACCTCGTGACCACGCTCGTCGATACCGAGCTCCTATCGGATGTGCAGCGGTTCGGGGCGGCAGACGTCTCAGCCTGCTTCAGCTGCGGCACCTGCACCGCGACCTGCCCGCTGTCGGACAACGACGGCACCTTCCCGCGCCGGATAATCCGCTACGCGCAGGTGGGCATGAAGGACGAGCTGCTCTCGAGCAAGGAGCTGTGGACCTGCTACCACTGCGGTCTCTGCTCCGACAGCTGCCCGACCGAGGCCGATCCCGGTGAGTTCATGGCTGCCGCCCGTCGGTACGCCATCTCAAGCTACGACCCGACGGGCCTCTCCAGGATCCTGTACACGCGACCGGTCATCGGCTCGCTCATCGCGACCGCCGTGGCTGCCTTCTTCGCTCTCTTCATGTACGCCTCCCACGGCCCGCAGGACGCGGCGTCACTGGCGCTGTTCACCTTCATTCCCGAGGGGCTGATCCACTGGACCGGTGTCGCGGTGATGGGTCTGCTCGCACTGTCCGGGATCGTCGGGATCGTCCGGATGTCCCGACGGGTCGCAACACATGAAGGAGTCAGCCTCCGGAGCATGCTCGGCGGCCGTGCGGCCCTGACCAGCACCGCTGCGGCGCTGTGGTCTTCGCTCGGCATTGAGTCGCTCGGCCAGCGCCGTTACCGTGAGGACTGCAAGGACGACAAGCCGGCGGAGCCGTTGTACCGCAGGCGCTGGTTGATCCATGCGCTGACGATCTGGGGTTTCCTCGGCCTGTTCGCCTCGACCATCCTTGACTGGGGCCTTGCTCTCGCCGGTGTCAAGGAGACGGGGACCGCGATACCGCTGTGGTACCCCACCCGTCTGATCGGGACGATTGCCGGGCTCTCCCTCCTGTATGGCGTGAGCATGTTCATGATCAATCGGGTGCGGCAGGTCAACCGTGCGGCGAAGGTGTCGACGGCTTCCGACTGGCTTCTGCTCGTACTCCTGTGGATCACCGGTGCCACCGGTTTCTTCATCGAGACGGCGCTCTACCTTCCGAACCCGCCGGCCTGGGGGTACTGGGTCTTCCTGTTCCACGTCGCCGTGGCCATGGAGCTCATGCTGCTGCTGCCGTTCACCAAGCTGGCTCACACCATCTACCGGCCGCTGGCCCTGTTCTTCTACGCACTGGCTGCCGACAAGACGAAGCAGAACGCCTGAGCGTTTCGACCGCTGTGACGACGTCAGCCAGGCACCCTGGCTGACGTCGTGCGCTCTGACCTCTGATGCCCGTCAGAAGGGTGCAGACCGAAAGGCCCCAGGCACAAAGTCGCCCGCCGGAAGGAGATCCGGCGGGCGACTGCTGTGACGTGGGTGAGCTCACCCAAGCGCGACTAGACGAAGATGATCTGAGCGCCGTCAGTCATCTCGATGAAGTCGGTGGCGCTGATGATGCCTTCGACATCGTCGTAGAGGTCGGACTCCTCGAGCTTGTTCATGTCGGCCGACAGCCTGCAGGCCCAGAGGTGCCCGCCAGAGGCCACGATCTGCTCCAGGAATGCTGGCACCTCGGGAACGTCGAGGTCCGCGATGGTCTTCTTCATCTTTGAGGTGGCCATTGCGGTCATCCCCGGCAGCCCGCCCAGGCCCTGAGGCATGTGGGTGGCGGTGTTGCCCAGCATGGTGAACTTCAGGTCGCCCATCGTCTTCTTGGTGATCATGTCGAATCCCCAGAAGGTGAAGAACAGATGAACCTCTGCACCCTCGCCCAGGGCGGCGTTGGCCAGGATCAGGGCCGGGTAGGCCATGTCCAGGTTTCCCTTGGAGCAGATGAATGCGATCTTGCGACCGGCGCCGACCTCGGAGTCGAAGTTGGGGACGATCGCCGGTGAAGCTTCTGTGATGCTCATGTCTGTGTGCTTTCCTTTCGTGGTCGTGGGAGTCAGACGCAGCCGTGAGGCTTCGGCAGGCCCGAGACGTAGGCCATCTTCTTTGCAGGCTTCTGCGGGAACAGCACGAAGAGCTCCTTGATCGGGATGCCTCCGACGGTGGACACCCGGCGCAGGGTCGCGGTCTCGCCCACCTCATCGAAGTCCTTGCGCAGGAACCGGATCGCATTCCAGTGGGCGTCGGTCAACGCGATCCCGATCTGCGCGGCAAGAGCGTTGCCGATCTCGTCGGTCCACTCTGTGGGGTCGGTCAGGAATCCCTCCTCGTTGACGTTGATCTGGTGGCCGTCGATCGTGGTCACGGGCATGGCTGACTCTCTCTCTTTACTACTTGTTGGTGGTGGTCTTGTTGGTGGTCTTGCCGACCATGGACATGTGGGTCGTCACCGGCATCGAGCGGCCCGGCAGCAGGATGTTCCAGTAGATCCAGCGGAACGCGAGCTTGCCGAAGTGGTTCGCCCGGGTCGGCTTCAGCAGGCTCATCGGACCTACCAGCGGTAGCGGATACGTGCCGGTCAGTGGTTCGGTCTCGTAGTTGAAGTCGATGAGCAGGGCCTTGCCGTCACCGGACTCGATGAAACAGTTGGCGTGCCCGTCGAAGGAGCCGGTCATGGGCTTGCCCCCGATCAGCTCAAGGAAGTTCTCCGTGAAGACCTCCACGGCGAAGTGCGCGACCGACCCGGCCTTGGAGGCCGGGATGTCAGAGGCATCGCCGATGGCGAACATGTTGGGGTAGGTCTTGGACTGCATGGTGTGCTTGTCCACCGGGACGTAGTTCAGGTCATCGCCCAGACCGGAGCGACCGACGAAGTCGGCGCCCATGTTCAGGGGGACGGTGACCAGCAGGTCGAAGGGGATCTCGCGCTCGTCGTAGGAGACCAGGGCCTTCTTGTCGATGTCGATCCGCTCGACCATGTAGTCGGTTTCGAGGGCGATCTTGCGTTCGTCGAGCAGGTACTGGAGGGCGGTGGAGCAGACCGGCTTGGTAAAGGCACCCGGCAGTGGTGTCACATAGACGATCTCCACCCGGTCGCGAAGGCCATGCTCACGCAGCCAGGCCTCTGCCAGGAAGGTGAACTCCAGCGGCGCGACCGGGCACTTGATCGGCATGTCCGTGATGTGCACCACCAGCCGGCCGTGGTCGAACTTCTTCAACGCCTCGGCCAGAGCCACGGCGCCGTCCATGGTGTAGAAGTCGAAGATGCTCTTGCGCCACTCGGCCCCGAGCATGCCAGGGGTCTGGTCGGGTCGGGGGGTGGTCCCGGACGCGATGATCAGGTAGTCATAGTCCAGGGTCTTGCCATCGACCAGGGACACCTTGTTCGCCGTTGCGTCGACCCTGTCGACCTCACCGACCACGAAGTCAACGCCCTTGGAGAGCGAGGCACGCCGGGGGCGGGTGATCTGGTCGGCCGTGTACGTGCCGAACGGGAGGAACAGGAACCCCGGCTGGTAGGTGTGCACCTCATACGGGTCGACGACCGTGATGGCCCACTCACCCGCACCAAGCTGGCGCCGAAGTCTGTTGACGATCATTGTGCCGGCTGTTCCGGCACCCAGGACGAGCAGCTTCTTCACGGCGGATTCCTCACTTGTGGCGACATGGTGTTCTTGATACATCGCTCACGCTAGAAACGTGAGCTCTCACAGGACAGGGCCGAAGGTCCCTATTACCCTTGGGGGTATATCACAAGCGCGCGGCAGGAACTGCCGCGGCTGGCTGCATTGGACCTGCCACGGGGAAGGATAGTCCGAAAAGTCGCGTTTGTTCCGGATTCTCGTGCTGGAAGACCACAAGGCTTTCGTGCTCGAGGTGGCTTCACCCGAGTGCGGGGGTGATCGTGCCGACAACCTCTCCCAGACCGATGCGAACACCATCGGCTCCGGGAGCCCACCCGGTGATTGCCACGGTGTCGCCGTCCTGCAGGAAACCCCGTGTCGATCCATCCTCCAAAGTCAGCGGTTCCTGGCCGTTCCAGGTGAGCTCCATCAGGCTGCCGCGGGTGTGCTCGTCGGTGCCGCTGATGGTGCCGGAGGCAAACAGGTCCCCGTCGCGAAGGCTGGCGCCGTTGACGGTCATGTGAGCGAGCATCTGGGCGGGGGACCAGTACATGCCGGCGTAGGTCGGGCTCGACACGAGGGTGCCGTTGATCCGAACCTCGAGGTTGACGTCCAGTCCGAAAAGACCCTGGCCGGAACCCCGAAGATAGGGCAACGGCTCTGGATCCTGTTGGGGTAGTGGGATTTTCGCCGTCGCCAGCGCCTCCATCGGAACGACCCAGGCCCCCAGACTCGAAGCGAATGACTTCCCCAGGAATGGGCCCAGCGGGACATACTCCCAGGCCTGGATGTCACGGGCGCTCCAGTCGTTGAACAGTGCCACCCCGAAGATGTGGGCGGCGGCGGCGTCGACGCCGACCTGGATCCCCAACCGGGTGCTGCCGCCAACGACAAATCCGAGCTCCGCCTCGATGTCGAGCTTGATGCTCGGGCCATAAAGGGGGAGAGCATCGGTCGGGGACCTGCGCTGACCCTTCGGCCGAACGATGTCGGTGCCGCTGACGACGACCGTGCCGGAGCGACCGTGATAGCCGATCGGGAGGTGCTTCCAGTTCGGGGTCAACGGATCCCCGTCCGGGCGGAAGATCTTGCCGATGTTGATGGCGTGGCTCTCGCTGGCGTAGAAGTCGACGTAGTCGGCCACCTCGATGGGCAGGTGGAGGGTGACCTCCGCCAGCGAGATCAGGTAGGGCTCGATCGCCTCCCGGTGGGTCGGGTTAGACAGGACCTCGGTGAGCCAGGCGCGTGCTGCCTTCCATGCCGGCTGGCCAAGTGAGAGGAAGTGGTTCAGGCTCGGCTGGGCCCAGCAGACGCCGGACTCCATACCGACGAACTCGGCGGCCGGCCCTGCGTCCAGGACGAGGTCGCCGATTCGGACGCCGACGCGCCGTAGGTCCGGGTCCGTGGTGGAGAAGACACCGTACGGAAGCGTGGCCAGCCCGAACGGGTGGTTGGCAGGGATGTCGACCCAGGTGGCGGTCATACGGTCGTCTCTTTGATCAGGCCCAGTGCGGAAAGATCGGCGACCGGGTCCTTGACCTCGCAGCAGCCGTATGCCGTGAAGAACGCGCGCACGACGCTCGCATCTGCCTGGCTCATCCGAGTGATGATGTCCAGGATGGGCGCCGGATCACGTTGGGAGAGAAGGGAACTCATCTCGGGGACCTCGGCTCCGTGAGCCACCGCCCAACGGGTTGCCGCGATGACGTTGAGGAACCCGAACTGCTCCTCACCCTCGGCGGTGGTGTGGCTGATCGCCCGATGGAGCCCGCCGGTCAGCTTGAAGGAGAGGTCGTGGTCGATGCAGGCACGGATGAACGTGGCAAGGTCCGTCGGGGTTGGGACCATCTGCTCGGGAGTCGATCCGGTGCGGTACTTGGCACGGAGTTGATGGCGTTGGTCGGCGCGTTCCGCTATGTCGGTCAAGGCTCCTTCCTGCTCGCTGCCGCGGGGCACCTCGATGCTGAGTGAAACTCCCCACCTCAGGGCTCGGTGCCAGCCGGGTGACCAGCCGATCTCGACGCCGGTGGGAGTCAGGCTTGCGTCCGCATCCATGCGTGACAATGCGTCGTCGAGCAGGGTCAGGTCGGTGCCCAGCCGCCCCACCAGTACCACGTCCAGCTGTTGCGCGCGCCAAAGGCCGAGGAGCTCGTCGATCACGGAGGGTGGCAGGAGGAGAGGTCCAACCAGATCCGACCACGAGCTCCACCGTCGGGCAACGTGATCTGCCAGGGCCTTGGTGAGTGGGACGAGCCCGGGCGGGAAAACCGCGGCATCGTCGAACAGTCCTTGGAACAGTGCCCGTTCGGCGGGTCGCTCAGCCTTCATGCCGGGGGACTGCTCGGGCCATGGCATGCCAGAGAGGGTAGCAAGTGTGGCGAACGAGCTCTGAGCTGCTCGACACTGAGCGGCTCGACACTGAGTTGCTCGAGACCGGGCCGCACGCAAGGGGTCTGGGAGAAGATAGATCAGGATCCGACCCACACCACGATGCGAGGACGACCATGGCGCACTACCAGCGGATGGGCAACGTGCCCCACAAGCGGCACACGCAGCACCGCACCCCGGATGGCGGCCTGTACTACGAGGAGCTGATGGGGGAGGAGGGCTTCAGCTCCGACTCGTCACTGCTCTATCACCGGGGCCTTCCGTCGGCGATCAGCGCGGCCAGACCGTGGGACCTCGGGGACTCGTTGGCCACGACTCCCAACCACCCGCTGCTGCCGCGTCACCTGAAGCTGCACGACCTCTTCGCCGGCGAGACATGGCGAGGGGTCGACGCAGTGAGGGGCCGGCAGCTGTTGCTCGGCAACGCTGACGTCCGGATCTCATACGTCGTGTCGGACACGTCAAGTCCGTTCTATCGCAATGGAACTGGCGATGAGTGCGTGTTCGTCGAGAGTGGTGGCGCTCGAGTCGAGACGGTCTTCGGTGCGTTTGACGTGGCCAGCGGCGACTACCTTGTGGTCCCCCGGGCGACGACCCACCGTTGGATACCCACTGGTGAGGAGCCTCTGCGGGCCTACTGCATCGAGGCGAACTCGCACATCGCTCCGCCGAAGCGCTACCTCAGCAGGTACGGTCAGCTGCTCGAGCATGCTCCCTACTGTGAACGGGACCTGAGGTTGCCGCAGGGGCCTCTGCTGGCAGAGAGCTCGGGCAATTCCGCCACAGAGCCGACGGACGTGTTCATCAAGCACCGGGGCGACGGACCCAGCGGGATAGCCGGGACGATCTACACGTACCCGCATCACCCGCTGGATGTCGTCGGCTGGGACGGGTGTCTCTATCCGTTTGCCTTCAACGTCAGTGACTTCGAGCCGATCACCGGCCGGGTGCACCAGCCGCCACCGGCTCACCAGGTCTTCGAGGGCACCAACTTCGTCATCTGCAACTTCGTGCCGCGCAAGGTCGACTATCACCCTCTGTCGATCCCGGTCCCCTACTACCACTCCAACGTGGACAGCGACGAGATCATGTTCTATGTCGCCGGTGACTACGAGGCCCGCAAGGGCTCGGGCATCGGCAAGGGCTCGGTATCGGTGCACCCCGGGGGCCATGCCCACGGTCCTCAGCCGGGAGCCTATGAGCGCTCCATCGGCGCCGAGTTCTTCGACGAGCTCGCGGTCATGGTCGACACCTTCCGCCCTCTGGATCTCGGCGCGGCAGGGCGGGCCGTGGACGACGGAAAGTACGCATGGTCATGGGTCGGCGGCAAGGGCAAGACGACTCTGGACGGTGCCGGCTGAGGGGCCAGATCGCGAGTCCGGCTGAGGGTCCGAGCCCTCCGCAGGGTCATGCCTGTCTTATCCGAGGACGGGCTCCCCAACCAGCTCGACGTCGGCCTCTCGCATCGCCATCAGTGCGGCGTCCGTGCTGAGGCGAGCGACTCCCGCGGTCAGGTCGAGGCGCACCCTGGTCTCGAAGCCTTCTTCGCTGGAGTCCAGTGCGGTGGCCCTGACGCAGTGATCGGTGGCGATGCCGACGATGTCGACCTGCTCAACTGCCCTGTCCCGCAACCAGTCGGCGAGTGCGACGCGGTTGTCGCCCTCCGTCGTGAAGGCTTCGAAGCCGCTGTATGCCGCCGAGTGCACGCCTTTCCTGAAGACTGCGTCGACGTGCTCAAAGGCCGGCAAGGCGGATGGGTGGAAAAGCGCCCCATCAGTGCCGATCCTGCAGTGCGCGGGCCAGCTGTCGACGTAGTCGGGGTGTGCGGAGAAATGTGCGCCGGGGTCCGCGTGCCAGTCGGCCGTGGCAACGATCGAGGCGTACTCCTGTGCGTGCGCAAGCACGTAGGCACTGATCCGGCGTGCGACCTCGGCGCCACCGGCGACCGCCAGGGACCCGCCCTCGCAGAAGTCGTTCTGCACGTCGACCAGGATCAGGGCTCGAGTGAGGTTGGCAGACATGCCTTCACGCTAGCGGAGGCGGGTCAGTGCTGCCCGCTCTCGTAGATCGTGGGGATTGCGGGTTCGCCGCGTGAGAGCTGAAGGGCCCGTGGCGGCAGCTCTGCGAGGCACTGCTTGTGGTGCGCCCGCGCGGCATCGAGCGTGGTGCGGTGAAGGATCTCACCATGACGCATGAGCTCAACCAGAAGCGTTCGGTCGTTGCCGTCCACCTCGGGCATCTGCCCGATCCCGATGACCTCGGCCTCGGCCACCCCGTCGGGGTTGATCCGCCGCATCGCCCACTTTCGGCCGCCCACCGAGAGCTTGCCCTTGCTCTTCTTGGCCACGTCGACCAGATGTCCGTCCCGGTCCTCGCGGGCGACGAGCTTGTAGACGAGCCCCACTGTCGGCGCGCCGGATCCGGTCACTAGAGCGGTCCCGATGCCGTAGACGTCGACGGGCGCCGCGGCCAGTGCCGCGATGGAGTGCTCGTCAAGATCCGAGGTCACGACGATCCGGGTGTTCACAGCTCCCAACCCATCCAGCTGAGCGCGGACCTGACGGGCCTGGACCAGTAGGTCGCCCGAGTCGAGGCGCACAGCCCCGAGGCCCACACCGGCGATCTCGACCGCGAGACTGACTGCGGCGGGGACGTCATAGGTGTCGACCAGCAGTGTGGTTCCGGTGCCGAGGCTTGCGACCTGCGCTTCGAACGCTTCGCGCTCATCGTCGTGAAGGAGTGTGAACGAGTGGGCGCTCGTTCCTGCCGTCGGGACTCCATACGTCCTCCCGGCCTCGAGGTTGCTCGAGGTTGCGAACCCGGCGATGTAGGCGGCCCGGGCCGCCGCGACGGCTGCCCACTCGTGCGTCCGGCGCGAGCCCATCTCGATGCAGGGCCGGTCACCTGCCGCGTTCGTCATGCGCGACGCCGCCGAGGCCACAGCGGAGTCGTAGTTCAGGATCGACAGGAGCACCGTCTCGAGGACAACCGCCTGCGCGAAGGTGCCCTCGACCACCAGCAGCGGTGACCCCGGGAAGAAACAGTCACCCTCGGCATACCCCCAGATGTCGCCGGTGAAGCGGTAGCCGGAGAGGAAGTCCAACGTCTCCGCGTCCACCACGGCGGCCGCACGGAGCCGCTGGATCTCGGGAGCCTCGAAACGGAACTTGCGGACCGCCTCGAGCAGACGCCCCGTGCCCGCGACCACACCGTAGCGGCGGCCCTCGGGGAGCCGCCGCGGGAATACCTCGAAGACGCATTGTCGCTCTGACGCACCACTGTGCAGCGCCGCCTGAAGCATCGTGAGCTCGTAGTGATCGGTCAGCAGCGCGGTACTTGTCACGGCCAGCAGCCTATTCTGGTGCCGTGTCCATCGCCCCCGCCGAGCTCGCCCGCACCGAGGTCGCCGCGGACAGCGTTCTGGATCGGCCCTGGATCACGTTGGTGTGGAACGACCCCGTCAACCTGATGTCCTACGTGACCTACGTGTTCGAGACCTACTTCGGCTACTCGCGGGCGAAGGCCGAGAAGCTCATGCTCGACGTGCACCAGAAGGGTCGGGCCGTGGTGTCGAACGGACCGCGAGAGGCGATGGAGCGCGACACCGAGGCGATGCAGGGCTACGGGCTGTGGGCCACCTTCCAGAAGGACGACTAAGTGGCAAAAGCTTTCACACGCAAGGGTGACCGATTCGTCGCCCACCTCGATGAGGCTGAGCGCGAGGTCGTTGTCTCGCTCCTGGAGCAGACCCAGGCGTTTCTCGAGCCCGCGCATCGCGAGCCCACCGGGAACACCTTCGATGACCTGGTGGCCACCATCGGAGTGAGCCAGCCGGGCGACTCAGCGATTGACGACCCACAGTTCCCTCGCGATCCCGCGCTCGAACGAATGCTCCCGAACGCGCACCGTGGCGACCCGGCCATTGCCGCTGAGTTTCGTCGACTGACCGAACAGGGTCTGCGCGAACGCAAGGCGGCCAACCTGGCCGCGGCGATCGGGGCGCTGAAGGGCGCTGAAGGGGACAAGGTCAGGATGAGCCTCGAGCAGGCGCAGGCCACGGTGGTGGCGCTGACCGACGTGCGGCTCCTGCTCGGCGAGCGACTTGGGCTGCGGACCGACGAGGATGCCGAAGATCTCCAGGACCGGCTCGACGCGGCTTCGGAGGACGATCCTGAGCTCTTCCTCGCGGCGTACTACGACTTCATGACGTGGCTTCAGGAGTCCCTCACCCAGGCCCTCATGGCGTGAACCTGCGCATCGCGAAGGATGTGGGCGGTCGGGACAGCCGCAATCCTTCACCGTTTCCCGAATGGCCCTCTTTCGTGCACATGGGTCGCGTCCGGTCGCGGCGATCCACAGCGAACCGGCCCGGTCTGGCACTAGTGACCGCGGCTTGGGCAGGGTGGGCGCATGCCCACAGCCTTGGTCGGCCACGGGCAGGCCACCGTGAGTGGGGTCGAGCCGTTGGCCCATGCCCAGCTTGGTCTGCTGACACGTGCTCAATGTCTGGGCCTCGGCATGACACCTCGTGCGGTCAAGTGGATGGTGCGTGCCCGTCGTTGGCAGAGGGTGTACCTCGGCGTCTACGCGACGCAATGGGTCCGCTTGACTGGACCGCTAGCGTCGAGCGACCGCACGGGCTGCCCGAGGCCCGACGCCAGCAGGTGGTCATCCTCGGAGGTCGTCGCCGCCGCACCGACAACGACTACGAGCCCTTTGGTGTCGTCGTCGAGCTGGACGGCCGACTCGGACACGAGGGTGATGGAGTCTTTCGTGACCGCAGCCGCGACAACAGCACGACTGTCAACGGCAAGGCCACTCTTCGGTTTGGCTGGGCCGACGTCGACGCCCGGCCATGCGAGGTGGCCCAGGACGTGGCGGTGCTGTTGTGGTCCCGTGGTTGGCACGGCACCCTCAGTCGCTGTGGGGTTCACTGTCGGCTGTCGGTTCGAACATCTTGAAGGATCGTGGCTACTCTGACGACCACGATTTTTCACGTTAAGGTCAGCGGCTACGCTCGAAACCGTGGCAGACGCACCGATCGGCATCTTCGACAGCAGCTTCGGTGGGCTCACCGTTGCGAGGGCCGTCCTTGACCAGCTGCCGCACGAGGCGGTGATCTACCTGGGTGACACGGCCAGGGCGCCATACGGGCCGCGTCCCATCGCCGAGGTGCGCAGGTACTCCCTCGAATGCCTCGACCGACTCGTGGATCGCGGCGTCAAGGCCCTGGTGATCGCGTGCAACTCGGCCTCGGCCGCCGTCCTTCACGACGCTCGGGAGCGCTATGCCGTCCCCGTCGTCGAGGTCATCCGTCCCGCGGTGCGCCGGGCCGTCGCAGCAACTCGCAACAACAAGGTCGGGGTGATCTCCACACAGGCCACCCATCAGAGTCAGGCCTACGTCGACTCGTTCGCTGCCGCCCCTCAGATCACGGTCATGAGCCGGCCATGCCCCCGGTTTGTCGAGTTCGTCGAGTCCGGTGTCACCTCTGGGGACGAGCTGCTTGCGGTCGCCCACTCCTATCTCGATCCCATCGCCGCCCATGGGGTGGACACACTCATCCTCGGCTGCACCCACTACCCGCTTCTGACCGGCGTCATCTCCTATGTGATGGGACAGAACGTCACCCTGGTGTCCTCGGCCGAGGAGACCGCCAAGGATGTATTCCGTGTGCTCGCCGACAGTGGAACGCTGAGACCCGACGCCCTGCCGGCGCCCAAGCACGAGTTCCACACGACCGGCGACCCGCAGGAGTTCGAGCGTCTTGCCCGCCGGTTCCTCGGACCCGAGGTCCTGCGCGCCAGCGCCGAGCCAGTCGCATCTGCGGGAGCCGGCGCCGGGGCGGCGCGATGAGGCTGACCATCGTGGGGTGCTCCGGCTCGTTCGCTGGGCCACGCTCGCCTGCGTCCTGCTATCTGGTGCAGACGGAGTACGAAGGACGCAGCTGGAACCTCATACTGGACCTCGGCAACGGGGCTCTTGGCGCCCTCCAAAGGCATATGGACCCGATGGCCATCGACGCCGTGATGCTCAGCCACCTGCACACCGACCACTGCCTCGACCTGTGCGGGCTCTACGTCATGCAGAGGTACCTGCCGGGTCCCGTCTCCCACGCGAGGATCCCGGTCTATGGCCCGAGGCGTACCGGCGACCGCATGGCACGCGCCTACGACCTGACGCCGCCGGACACCATGGACAGTGAGTTCGACTTCCGTGAGCTTTCCGACGACGCACCGGTCCGGATCGGGCCGTTCACCGTCACCCCTCATCGGGTCAACCACCCGGTGGAGGCCTACGGCTTCCGGGTCGAAGCCGACGGAAAGGTCCTGGCCTACACCGGTGACACGGACACATGCGACGCTCTGAAACGGTTGTGCCACAACGCAGCTCTGGTGCTGGCCGACTCCGCGTTCATCGACGACCGCGACGTCGCACAGGGCATCCACCTGTCCGGGAGCCGGGCGGCGCAGGCTGCGATCGATGCCGGGGGGGTGCAGCGACTGATGCTCACCCACATTCCAGCCTGGAACGAACCCGCAGTATGCCGCGCGCAGGCCGCAGCCGTGTGGCCCGGTCGCGTCGAGCTGGCTGAGGCGGACGCCGTACACGAGCTTTGAGCCCGAACGCCTAGCCTTGGGCACATGACTCGACACGATGCCCGCGCCAACGACCAGCTTCGCGACATTGTGATCACCCGCAACTGGCTGGACCATGCCGAGGGCAGTGTGCTGGTGGAGTTCGGCAGGACCCGAGTGCTGTGCGCGGCCTCGTTCACCCAGAGTGTGCCGCGCTGGCGCAAGGGAAGCGGTGAGGGCTGGGTAACAGCTGAGTACGCCATGCTTCCGAGGGCCACGAACACCCGCTCTGACCGTGAGTCGGTCAAGGGCCGTATCGGCGGTCGTACCCACGAGATCTCGCGACTCATCGGGCGCAGCCTGCGAGCCGTGATCGATACGAAGGCCCTGGGTGAGAACACGATCGTCCTCGACTGCGACGTGCTCCAGGCCGACGGGGGCACCCGGACGGCCGCGATCACCGGCGCCTATGTCGCCCTTGCCGACGCCATCGAGACGGGTCGCCGGAACGGTGCCATCGGCAAGAACGCACAGCCGCTCAAGGGCTCGGTCGCTGCGGTGAGCGTCGGTGTGGTCAACGGTGTGCCGGTGCTCGACCTGGACTACCCGGAGGACTCGACCGCCGATACCGACATGAACGTCGTGCTAACCGGAACCGGTGCGTTCGTCGAGATCCAGGGCACTGCCGAGGCTGAGCCCTTTGACCGCGAGGTTCTCAACGCACTGCTGGACCTGGCCATCGGCGGTTGTTCGGAGCTCACCACGCTTCAGCTCTCTGCGCTCGCAGAGGTCACTGCGTGAGGCGGATCGTCCTGGCGACGCGCAATGCCCACAAGGTTGCCGAGCTTCAGGCGATCCTCGGCGACGTGATCTTCGGGCTTGACCTCGAGATCGTTGGCGTGGACGAGTTTCCCGACGTTGAAGACGTGGTCGAGACCGGCGTCACCTTCGCCGAGAACGCCACACTGAAGGCGGTTGCCGTAGCCCAGGCGACCGGTCTCCCGGCGCTGGCCGACGACTCGGGTCTGGCCGTCGAGGTCCTCGGCGGCTCGCCAGGGGTGTTCAGCGCGCGCTGGGCAGGCACTCATGGACAGGACCGGGCCAACCTCGACCTCTTGCTTGCCCAGCTCACTGACGTCCCTGACGAGCACCGTTCCGCGGCCTTCGTCTGTGCAGCGGCACTTGCGATGCCGGGCGGCAGCGTGGTGGTTCGCGAGGGCCGTATGCCGGGTACCTTGGCCCACGAGCCCCGCGGCAGCAACGGCTTCGGCTACGACCCGATCCTCGTGGTCGAGGGGGACTCGCGCACCGCGGCCGAGCTGAGCACCCAGGACAAGAACGCGATCTCACACCGCGGCATGGCGTTTCGAGCCCTTGCGGATGATCTGCGGGAGCTCT
The DNA here is from genome assembly GCA_038236365.1 of Actinomycetales bacterium. Lineage (GTDB taxonomy): Bacteria > Actinomycetota > Actinomycetes > Actinomycetales > Dermatophilaceae > UBA4719. The sequence continues at coordinate 31,051 of JBBRZV010000020.1, forward strand.
TCGCCGACCGTTAGTGTCTCGTGATGTCGATCTGTGCAGGAAATGCCGCGCGGCATGACAGGCTTGTTCGATGAAGCGCTCTTGGTCGGCCGTTGTCGGCGTCGTGGCGGGCGCCGTCACGCTCGGTGTGGCGACTTTCCTGGCCGGAGTGATGACCAGAACTGGCCTCTCGACGGGCACACCGTCACCGGTCGTGGCGGTCGGTGGCACCTTCGTCGATCACACCCCGCTCTGGCTGAAGAACTTCGCAGTCGCGAGCTTCGGCACCAACGACAAGCTGGCTCTTTTCGTCGGGATGGCTGTGGTCCTCACCGCGCTCTGCGCGGCCATCGGCGTCCTGGGGGCCCGGCGGCATACCGCCGGGCTGGTCGCTTTCGCTCTGCTCGGCGCCATCGGTGCACTGGCGGTGGCCACGCGACCCCACGCGGGCAGCCTCGACATCCTTCCCACCATGATCGGCATCGCTGCCGGTCTCTGGACGCTGACCGTCTTGTGGCAGCAGGGAGCCCGCGGTGCCGACGGCAACACCGTCGACCGCCGTCGCTTCCTTGTATGGGGTGCTGGCCTCGCGGCGGCAGCTGCCGCCGCTGTGGCCTTCGGTCAGTCTCTGGGACAGAAGGCAGCTGAGGCAGCCCAGTCCCGATCGGCCATCAAGCTTCCCAAGGTCACCACACCGGTCGTCGTCCCCGCGGGCGCGCAGCTGGACGTCAAGGGCGTAACGCCGTACGTCGTCGACACCACCGACTTCTACCGCATCGACACGGCGCTGGTCGTTCCCCAGCTCGACACTGCAGGCTGGTCGCTGAAGGTTCATGGAATGGTCGAGCGGGAGGTCACCATCGACTGGGCGGCCCTGCTTGCCAAACCAATGGAGGAAGCACTGGTCACGTTGATGTGCGTCTCGAACGAGGTGGGTGGCAACCTGACCGGCAACGCGGTCTGGACCGGATGGCCGGTGCGTGAGCTGCTGAAGCTGGCCGGTCCCAAACCCGGCGCTGACATGGTCCTGTCGACCAGCAGCGACGGGTTCACGGCCGGAACTCCGTTGTCGGTGCTGACCGACGACCGGAATGCCCTGATCGCCATTGGCATGAATGGCCAGCCGCTGCCCTCCGAACACGGCTTTCCCGCAAGGCTCGTGGTTCCCGGGCTCTATGGGTATGTATCCGCCACCAAGTGGGTGACCGACCTGAAGGTGACGACCTTCGCGGATGACGAGGGCTACTGGACGCCACGTGGCTGGTCCGCGCGAGGCCCGGTCAAGACCGAGTCCCGGATCGATGTGCCGCGCAGTGGCGATCGGGTCAGTGCGGGGACGGTCGCGGTCGCGGGCATCGCCTGGGCCCAGCACCGTGGGATCACAGCAGTCGAGGTGCGGGTGGACCGTGGCCCCTGGCTGGCCGCTCGACTGGCGGAGGAGCCCACGGTCGACTCCTGGCGCCAGTGGGTCCTGCCGTGGCAGGCCGTGGCGGGCAGCCACACGATCACCGTGCGCGCCACTGACGACGAAGGCGTTGTCCAGACCCAGACTGAGGCGCCCCCGGCGCCAGATGGCGCTACCGGCTGGCACACGATCACCGTCAGCGTCGGCTGACCCCACCTGAGCTGAGCCCGCCGAGTCGAGCACGGAAGCCTGCTCGTTGCGCGTCAACGCCGACCTGGCAATCTGACCCAGCCGACCTGGCGGGTGCACAATGCCTGTTGCCTTATGGGTCGTCGTCGCGGACCTGACCTCGGCCGGACTTGGTTGCGCCGCGCTGTTTTTTGGCCTCGAGCCGGCGCCTCTGTGAGCCGCGAGTCGGGCGGGTGGCACGGCGCGGAGGCGGAGGTGGCAGCAGTGCCTGCCTCAGCGCCTCGGCCAGCCGGTTACGCGCCGCCACCCTGTTCTGGCGCTGCGACCGGTGCTCGGATGCGAAGATGATCAGCTCACCGGACACCAGCCGGTCCCTCAGTGCAGTTTCCACCTGAAGCCTCTTCGCCGCGGGAAGCCCTGCCAGTGCCGGGGATCCGAGGACCTGCCAGCGAAGTTCGACTCTGCTGTCGGTGGTGTTGACCCCCTGGCCTCCCGGGCCGGACGAGCGAGAGAACCTCTCGAGCAGCTCTGCCGCTGGCACGACGAAACCGGAACGAAACCCCGGGCCTGGTCCGAGCACCAGGTCTCCACCGGGCTCATAGCTGTTTGCTGCCATTGGTCAACTCTCTGGTGCGGCCGATGAGATTCGAACTCACACTGTCAGGTACCTAAAACCTGTGCCTCCTGCCAATTGGGCTACGGCCGCGCGGAGCCGACTCTAGACCGTCGCGCCTTGTTGCGGCCAAACCACCGAACCGGAACAGATGAGGGCAGATTCGGTGGTTCGGCACAACAGTCGAGGGGGGGCGCCGGGTCAGTCCAGTCCCAGCGCCTTGCTCAGGGAGGCGACGTGGCCGGTGGCCTTGACGTTGTACTTCGGCAGGGTGATGGTGCCATCCGGACCGACAACGATGGTCGACCGGATCACGCCGATGACCTTCTTGCCGTAGAGCGTCTTCTCGCCGTATGCCCCGTAAACGTCCATCACGCCGCGGTCCGGGTCCGAGAGCAGGGGATAGGTCAGCGACTCCTTGTCCACGAACTTGGCGAGCTTCTCCGGCTTGTCCGGGCTGATCCCGACCACGTCATACCCCGCATGCTGCAGCCGGATCAGGGAGTCACGGAAGTCGCATGCCTCGGTGGTACATCCCGGGGTCATGGCAGCGGGATAGAAGAAGATGATCAAGTTCCGGCCGGCGTAGTCGCTCAACGACACCGACTTGCCGGTGTGGTCGCTGAGCGTGAACGTCGGTGCGCTCTGGCCGGTTTCGAGACGAGGCATGAGGGGCCTTCCGGTGGGGGCAACGGGCGGCCTCGCCCGAATGTGTGTGGTTCCAGTCTGCGTTATGGTCCCTGTAGAGACCTCACCGCACCGAGACCTCCCAGGACAGAGGAGTCACCCGCATGGGCGAGCAGACCAAGATCTCCCCGGACGCCATCGAGGCCGAGATTGCCGCGACCCGTGCCCATCTGGCTGCCACGATCGACGAGCTGTCCGTCCGGGCCAAGCCCAAGGAGATTGTCCGGCGAAGGGTCGTGTCGGCCAAGGCCGGGCTCGTCGAGGCAACGCACACGCCTGAGGGTGAGCTTCGCATGGAGCGAGTCGCCGCGCTGGCCGCAGGATCTGCTGTCCTGCTTGGCCTCGTGCTCGCGACTCTGCACCGTCGCCATCACGGCCGCCGTGGCTGAGAGCGGTGGCGCTGGCGACGAGCGGCTGCCCATTCGGATGCTGCACGACCGGGTGCTCGTCTCCACCGAGACTGACGTGGGCGAACGGCAGACCGGCGGCGGACTGGTGATCCCGGCGACGGCGAGCATGGGGAAGCGGCTCGCGTGGGCGACCGTGGTGGCCACCGGGCAGAACGTTCGACAGGTCCAGGTCGGGGATCGCGTGCTCTTCGACCCGGAGGATCGGGCTGAGGTCGAGCTCCAGAGCAAGGGTTATGTCCTGCTGCGAGAGCGGGACCTCCACGCGGTGGCCGCGCCCCGTGTTGAAGCCAAACAGACCGGGCTCTACCTCTGAGGTCCGTGAGACCGTGCACGCGGCTCTGGCTAACCGATCTTGGTGCGGGCCTTGACGAACGCATCGACACAGCGACGCACATCGTCCTCACTGTGGGCCGCAGACAGCTGCACCCGGATTCGTGCTTTGCCCTTGGGTACAACGGGATAGGAGAACGCGATGACGTAGATGCCGTCGGCCAACATTGCGTCAGCGATCGCGGCCGCGGTGCGTGCTCCATCCTCGCCGGGGAACATCACAGGTGTGATCGGATGCGTGCCGGGCCGAAGCTCGAAGCCCGCATCAGTCATCAGGGCGCGGAACAATGCCGTATTGCGGGTCAGGGCCTCACGTCGTTCGCTCGACCTTGCCGCCAGCTCGATGGCAGCCATGGAACCGGCCACCACTGCTGGAGCCACGGCGTTGGAAAACAGGTAGGGGCGAGAGCGTTGTCGCAGCAGGTCGACGATCTCCTGATGAGCAGAGACGTAACCGCCGGACGCACCGCCCAGGGCTTTGCCAAGTGTGCCCGTGAGGATGTCGACACGGTCCATGACGTCGTAGAGCTCAGGGGTTCCGCGGCCGCCCTCACCAATGAAGCCAACCGCATGCGAGTCGTCCACCATGACCAAGGCATCGTGCTGCTCAGCGAGGTCGCAGATCCGGTCGAGCGGTGCGAAGGACCCATCCATGGAGAACACGCCGTCGGTCACGATGACCCGCCGGCGAGCACCTGCCGCCGACGTCAGCTGGGCCTCGAGGTCGGCCATGTCGGCATTCCGGTAGCGCAGCCGCTGGGCCCTGGACAGGCGGATGCCGTCAATGAGCGACGCGTGGTTGAGCTCGTCGGAGATGACCGCATCCTCGGCGCTGAAAAGGGTCTCGAATACCCCCCCGTTGGCGTCAAAGCACGAGGAGTAGAGGATCGTCGCCTCAGTGCGAAGGAAGGCCGAGAGCTTGGCCTCTAATTCGGTGTGCAGGACTTGCGTCCCGCAGATGAACCGGACACTGGCCATCCCAAAACCCCACTCCTGCAACGCTTCAGACGCAGCAGCGACGACCGTTGGGTGGTCGGCGAGACCGAGGTAGTTGTTGGCGCAGAAGTTCAGTGCCTCGACCTTGGCGGTGGTGATGTGGGCCGACTGCGGGGAGGTGAGCTCGCGTTCGTTCTTGTAGAGGCCGGCGGCCCGGATCTCTTCCAGCGTGGTGGCCAGCTGTTCCTTGAACGCTCCGTACATGAGAGGCACCTATTCGTCAGTCGCATTGAGTCTTGGTATGCGTGGGAGGGTCAGCTCCAGTCAAGGACAACCTTGCCGCACTGGCCGGATCGCGCGGCGGCAAAGGCGTCCTGCCACCTTTCGGCGGTGAAGCGATGGGTGATCACGGAGCGCACGGCCTCGCGCAACATCGGGGATGTCGCCAGCATGGAGCTCATCGCGTACCAGGTGTCGTACATTTCACGCCCGTAGATGCCCTTGATGGTGATCATGTGGGTGATGACCTTGCCCCAGTCGATCGGGTATGGCCCCTTCGGCAACCCGAGCATCGCCACCCGGGCCCCGTGGTTGAGGTTGGAGAGCATCTCTTCCATGGCCAGCGGGCTGCCGGACATCTCAAGCCCGATGTCGAAGCCCTCACGCATCCCGAGCTCGCGCTGAGCCTCCAGCAGTGTGGTGGTCGAGACGTTGACGGTCAGGTCGGCGCCGGCAGCCTTGGCAAGCTCCAGGCGGTAGTCGGAGATGTCGGTGACGACGACGAAGCGCGCTCCGACGTGACGTGCGATGGCGGCTGCCATAATGCCGATCGGGCCGGCGCCGGTGACCAGCACATCCTCACCGGCGAGTGGAAAGGACAACGTCGTGTGGACCGCGTTTCCCAGCGGGTCGAACACGGCGCCAAGGTCCGGGTCCATGTCGTCGGGCTGCACCCAGACGTTCCCCGAAGGGATCACCACGTAGTCGGCGAACGCGCCGTCGCGGTTGACACCCACGCTCGACGTCCGGATGCACACATGACGCCGTCCGGCACGGCAGTTACGGCAGGTCCCGCACACGACGTGGCCCTCGCCGGAAGCTTTTTGGCCAACCTTGACCGAAGTGACATCCTGCCCGACCTCCACGACCTCCCCGAAAAACTCGTGACCGATCACCAAGGGCGGCTTGACAGTCGATGCGGCCCAGTCATCCCACTGTTCGAGGTGCAGGTCCGTGCCACACAGGCCAGCGCGATGAACCCTGATCTTCACGTCATCTGGCCCTACCGCCGGTTCGGGGCGCTCCATCAGCTCGAGTCCTGGACCTGCGCTGGGCTTCACCAAAGCTCTCATGGCCCGATCCTTCCAGACGGTCTGAGCCGCGGCGCGCCGCGGTCCGACCGACCTCATCCCCTTGACTGTGGCCGCTGACGCTGGTCGAGGCGGTGCGGGCGGCCCGATACCCGTGGTCGGACGTCTCAAAGGGACAATAGGGACAAGACAGGACTGACATTCAGTCATTCGCACCAAGTCTGTATCCCGGCGATGCTACGTTTTTGGCCGGTACTGCAGGCTCAATCTCTTTCGGATGGAGAATGGATGTCCAGCCATGTCCACGAGGGCTCCGACCTCGATGGCGCTGGCATGCCCGGGACCATCGTGGAAACGGGGGGACGTGGAAGCCCTGAACCCACCTCTGGGCAGGCTCCGGTTGGTGTCGACCTCGTTGACCTCGAGGGTCGGACCACCTGGACCAATGGGGTCCTGGGGCACTCTCTGGGCTACTCCGAGGAAGAGTTCGCGACCATGCCGCTTGCGGCGATCACCCACCCCGATGACGTTGAAGCCCAGCTCGACAGGTTCGCCCAGCTGGTCGACGGGAAGATCGACCGGTTCGCCATGGAGAAGAGGTTCATCCGCAGGGACGGAGGAACGCTCTGGGTTGCCCTGACCATGTCGCTCGTGGCCGAAGGGCAGGGACGACCTGGCTATGTGATCGGCGTGACTCAGGACATCACCGACCGCAAGCTGCTGGAGAGTGACTCACCGGAGCTGGGGCAGCGTTCCCAGCTGCAGGTCGAGCGGGTGCCTGCGATCGTCTATGTCGCCGAGCCCGGGCCCAACGGCAGATGGCTGTACGTAAGCCCGCAGATCGAGTCCATTCTCGGCTTCTCGGCCCAAGAGTGGATGGCTGACCCAGGTCTGTGGCAGAAGCAGCTTCATCCCCAGGACCGCGAGAACGTCATTGCCCTGGAGGAGCGCCTCCTGATTGCGTCCGAGACAGTCGATGGGGTCTATTCCGACACCTACCGGTTGCGACACCGCACCGGTGCAACCGTCTGGGTTCGTGACGACTCGAAGGCGCTGTGGGATCAGGATGGTCGCGCGACCTGGCATGGCGTCCTGGTGGACGTCACACGGGAGAAGGAGCTCGAGGAACGACTGGAACACCAAGCGTTGCATGATCCGCTCACCGGCCTCGCCAACCGGAAGCTCTTTCATGAGCGTGTTGGCCACGCTCTTTCAGGACGACGGACCGGCCGGGTCGCTGTCTTGTTCATCGACCTCGACAACTTCAAGACGGTCAACGACAGCTTCGGGCATGCCTGCGGCGACGAGGTCATCGTCGCCGTGGCGCATCGACTGGAAGCGTGTGCTGGGGCCAGTGACACACCGGCGCGCATTGGTGGTGATGAGTTCGCCCTGCTGGTGGAAGGCCAGACCGCTGCGCAGGTCACGTCGCTGGCCGACCGGGTCCTTGCGGCTCTGGGCGCGACGCCCGTGCAGTTCAGTGGACGGACCACGAACATCGGGGCCAGCATCGGCATCGCCATGGCGGGGCCGGGGGAGACGACCGAGACAATCTTGCGTAATGCGGATCTGGCCATGTATGAGGCCAAGGTTCGTGGTCGCTATCGTCACGTCTTCTACGAGCCCGCCATGCACGCCACGGTCGTGAACCGATTTCGGCTGGAGGCGGCCCTCCAGAGCGCGCTCTCCGACGGTGCCATCACTCTTCTCTACCAGCCAATCGTCCATCTGCGCACCGGGGCCGTCGTCGGGTTCGAGGCACTTGCGCGCTGGTTGGACCCCATTCTCGGCGATGTTCCCCCGGCAGAGTTCATCCCTGTCGTGGAGGAGATGGGTCTGATCCACGAGCTCGGACTGTGGGCGGTCAACCAGGCCTGCCGCGAGCTCACTGAATGGCGCTCCGCCCGAGGCGCCATGGCCTATGTCAGTGTCAATGTCTCTCCTCTCCAGCTCGACAACGACCGTTTCGTTGCCGCTGTCGTTGGCATACTGAAGGACTACGACATGGAGCCCTCCGCCCTGGTGCTGGAGGTCACGGAGGGCGTGCTGTTGGTCGAGCGGAGCCGTGAGTCCCTGCGCGAGCTACGAACCCACGGAATCCGGGTGTCCATAGACGACTTCGGAACCGGATACTCATCGCTGAGCTATCTTCGGCACCTGCCCGTGGACATGGTCAAGATCGACCAGTCGTTCTTGCGTCGGCAAGAGGAAAATCTCGTGGGGCCTGACTTCCTGCGAGTGATCGTTCGTCTCGCCGAGACGCTGCACCTCGCAACGATCTGCGAAGGAATCGAAAGCCGTGCCCAGCTTGCCGAGCTGCAGGCAGCCCACTGCGGTCACGGTCAGGGATTTCTCCTTGGCCGCCCTGGCCGCCTGGCCGACTTCCCCGCCGCTATCCAGGTGACCGCCCGCCCGCGTTCCGGCCCACCGATGGTCCGGGACGCACTTTCCTCAATAGCCTGACCGATGCGTCAGGCCGACCGGGCACTACATACCGTCTAGCCCCGCGGCCCGCGGCTCACGGCCCGCGAAGCAGACTGCGAACGCGGGCCGGCAGCTCCTGCGGGGGGAACGGTTTGGTCATGTTGTGGTCCGCTCCCACGGACAGGCCGGTGAGCGCGTCGAGCTCCTCGCTGCGGGGCGGTCAGCATGATCACGTAGGCGTCGCTGAAGTCGCGCAGCTGGCGGCACACCTCAATGCCGTCGATGCCCGGCAACATCATGTCGAGCACGACGATGTCCGGCGGATCGCGTCGGGCTGCGGGCCAGCGCCAGTTCCCGCCTGCCGTCATGGTGACAACGAACCTGTCATGCTCGAGGTAGCCGGTGACCGCCCGGACCAGGCTGGGCTCGCCGAACCGGCAGCGCCCGAGGGGTGGTGTTCTTGGACGGTGGCGGCGGTGTCTAGACCAGGGTCACCTCGCGTCGCCGCGCGCCGAAAGAAGAGCGACTCGTTGGGTCTGCCAGGTATCCAGATCGATCTCACCGCTGGCAAGCCGGCGGTCGAGGACCTCCAGCGGCGATTCGCGCGCAGGCCGGGTCGTTTCGCCGCCGCTGGCGGGGAGCAACCGCGTGACCAGCCACACGATCAGCCCCAGCAGGATGAGCCAGAAGAAACCCATTGCAATCCATGCGAGCGGACCCATGCCACCGTCATACCAACCCATCATCGTGAGCTCCTCCTTCGTGTGCCTGGTTCTGTTGCTGTTACCACCATGGCCTCCGGCGGCAGCTCTTGTATCGCGGGAGCATAGAGAAACGATCAGGTAACGTCGAGCTGGGTGTTCATCCCTGCCCTGTAGTGGTTAGCCAGGTTGCAGACCAGTTCGTAGTGTCCAGGCGCCAGGGTCACAGTCACCCAGCCTGAGCCGCCCGGCGCGATCCCGTCGCCTGCGCCTGCGCCAGCTGTCTTGGATGCTTCGCCGAGGCTTCCAGCCTCATCGACCTTGCCTTCGCCACCAACTGAGCGAGCGCCGACAGTCTGAGAAGCGGCAAGCGGCAGGACAACCATCTCGTGATCAATACTGCCGTCGTTGGTCACCAGAAATGAGACGGTTCCATGGGGCACGGTGGCGTGGTCGGCGGTCAGACCCATGGGACCGCCGCCCATCATCGATCCACCCATGTTTGTCAGGGAGACGTTCACGACAGTTCCGGGGAGCTTCGGCGCCGCCCGCGGTGAGCCGGAGAGAAATCCGTGGCCACTGGGACCTGCCCCACCGCGCACCCCCAACGGTCCCGAGGACGGGTCGCCGATCGCGCCGACTGCCACCGCGGCCGAGGCGACCAGCGCGACAACGGCTGCGATCAGGGCCCCAACCAACAGGGGACGTCTGGGGGTACTCATTTCTTGACGTCCTGAACGCCCAGGAGAGCGGCCCGCTGGGCCTGCCAGGAGGGCAGATCCAAGTCCCCGTTGGCCAGCCGGCGGTCGAGGATATCTAGTGCCGAGTCACCCGTGCTTCGGGCCGGACTGTTGTCGCTGCCGCTGCCGGGCAGCAACCGCACAACAAGCCACACGATCAGCCCGAGCAGGATGAGCCAGAACACGCCCATACCAAGCCATCCGAGCGAACCCATTCCGCCGCCGTTATTCCAGCCCATCATGATGAACTCCTTTGCTTGACTTGCCCGGTTGATCGGGCATAAGTCCACCTTTGCGCACAGATACTGCGGTCTGGGCCAGAAACCATGTAGAAACGATGTAGAAGCCGGGCTTCGTCACGGCCGGGTGGGTGGCCCGTCGTGTCAGGTGTCGCTGGTGGGTACGGCCAGTATCTGGCTGCGCAGACGACGGCGGTGAAGTACGGCATACCCATCAAGCATGTGCTCTTGGACAACGGTTCGCTGGGCAAGATCGGCAAGGAGCAGCGCGCGGGCCAGTTCCCGCGCTGGCAGGTCTCGCTGACGAACCCCAACTTCGCGGACTATGCCGTGCTGTGCGGCGCCGCGGGGGAGACGGTCCGGAGGGGGGTCGAGCTCGAGGCGGGCGTACAGCGCATGTTTGCTGCGACCGGCCCCTGCCTCCTGCACGTCGTACAGGACGGCGAGCTCGTCCGAGGTGCACGTGGCAACCAGATCGTCCCCGGCCTGCTGTCGATCGCGAGCACTCGGCCGGCTCAACCAAGACTCAGCGGCGCGGCTGGACGAAGTCGAACCGTTCCCCCTTGTCCCAACCGGTCCGTGAGTTGCCGTAGGCAGGGATACCGCCGGCCGCCTCGATCATCCGCGCGAGATGCATGAGATTCCACGTCATGAAGGTTGTATTGCGGTTGGTGAAGTCGTTCTCGGGACCGCCCGAACCCTCGTCGAGGTAGGACGCTCCAGGTCCGACCTCCCCAATCCATCCGGCGTCCGCCTGCGGCGGGATGACGTAGCCCACGTGCTGAAGGCTGTAGAGGATGTTCATCGTGCAGTGCTTGACACCATCCTCGTTGCCGGTGATCAGCGCACCTCCGACCCGGCCATAGAAGGTGTACTGGCCACGCTCGTTGTGCTCGCCGGAATGCGCATAGAGGCGCTCGATGATCTTCTTGGTCATGCTGGAGTTGTCACCCAGCCAGATCGGCCCAGCGACGACAAGGATGTTCGCGGCGCTGACGCGCTCCCAGATCTGAGGCCACTCGTCGCTGGCCCACCCGTGCTCGGTCATGTCGGGATAGACGCCGGTCGCGATGTCGTGGTCGATCGTTCGCAGCACCTCGACCTCGACACCGTGCTTGCGCATGATCGAGGCACTCACCTCGATGAGCCCTTCGGTGTTCGAGACCTCCGGCGAGCGCTTCAACGTCCCATTGACGTACATCGCTTTGAGCCCGGTGAAATCCCAGATCTGCTCGGTGTCAGCCATGTCAGGCACGTTACCGACCGGCGGCTGTCGGCGAAACCCTCTGGGGAGGCTCTCAATGAAGATGCCTTGATCAGCAGGTTTCCTGGTCGCTACGCTGCAAAGGCGCACCGACTCACCAAGTAGACGACAGCCGTCGCGCTTTCTGACGTGGCTCGCCGATCCGAGAGGACCTTCCTGGTGCCCAACGCAAGCCGAACCATCATGATCCACCGGCCCATCACCCAAGTCTTCGCGTTTTTCGCGGACGCCGAGAATGATCCGCAGTGGCGGTCCAGCGTCAAGGAGATCAAGCGTCAGGGCCAACTTGGCGTCGGGACTCGCTACCACCAACTTGTGAATGGGCCTGCAGGCCGAGCCATCAGGGCGGACATCGAGGTGACAGCCTACGAACTGGATAGTCATGTTGCGTTCCACGGAACCGCTGGGCCGGTGCGACCAAAAGGCGACTACACGTTCCGTAACGAGGGCGAGTCCACAGAGGTCACCTTCACCCTGGATGCCCAGCTGTCCGGGCTCAAGCAGCTGTTCATGGGCAACGCGGTTCAGAAGTCGATGGATGCCGAGGTCGCGGGACTCGACCGTGCGAAGAGCTTGCTGGAGGCTCATACCTGAGCGGCGATGACGGCTCTGCGCGGTCAGGGCCGCCAGGCATGACTGGTAAGACCCCCAACACACCAACCACCACACCACCGGAGGTCCAGATGGCGTACGACGAGGACCTGGCCGACCGGGTTCGCGAAGTGCTCCCTCACGACGGGCCCATCCATGAACGCAAGATGTTCGGCGGGCTGTGCTTCTTGTTCAACGGCCACATGGTCTGTGGCATCGTCCACGACGCCCTCATGCTGCGACTGGGGCCCGATGACGCGGGGCGGGCCCTGGCCGAGCCTCACGTGCGACCCATGGATTTCACCGTTCGCCCCATTAAGGCCATCGTGTTGGTCGACCCCCCCGGACTCTCCGAGGCTGAGCTTCAACGCTGGATCGACCAAGCGGCTGCTTTCGTGCGCGGTCTGCCACCCAAGTCCGCACAGTAGAAGTGGCGGCCCTCCACGTGAGGACCGCTACTCGCAGGCCTGTGACCTGCACTGATCGTGCGCCGTGAGGGAATTGAACCCCCAACCCGCTGATTCGGACTGCTCAGTTGTGGACCGTTGTCGCCAGTTGTGGAAACCATTGCGTCACAACGAGATTCGTCGAATCTCACGACTAGTTGCCTGTCGTTGGTTGTGGCTAGTTGTGGTCAAAAGATGTGGCGAAAAGTGTGTGTGATGGCGCGACGCTCGCCCTCCGAGCGGGTGCGCAGCCGCAGCCGCGGTGCGCGGCGCAGCTAGTAGAGGCCAAGCGAGGCAAGGCGCGCTCCGGGTAGTTCGTTAAGCAGACGCAGGGCGAGGTGTCGCTCATGTTCTCGAGTCGCGGCGAGCCGAAGCTCGTCCGGGTCAAGTTCCCGGAGGAAGCCGTAGTGGGCCTGGATGGTCGCGTTCAGATCGGCCAACGATGGCGTGGGGGCGGCCAGGGCGCCGATGTCTGCGAGGTCGACTTCATCGGCGGCCCGGGTTCGTAGCCAATCGTGTGGATCGAATGGGCGTGGCTCGTGGCCGGCCTTCCAGTGCATGCTGCCCGCGGTGACGCCATGGGCGTCGACCCAGATCTTCAGCGCGACCATTCGACGGATGAGATCGGTATCGAGGGCGCCAATGTCGCGCTGATGGGTGACAAGCCACGCAAGGTCATACAGGTCGCGGGCCGTCGTCGTGCGGTTGAGACGTGCGATCTTCTCGGCGATGTTCTCTTCTAGACGGACCACCTGAAGCTCTGGCAGAGATGGCACGCCGTAGGTGGCATGAATCGGCATCCGAACCCAGCCCCGGCGAACAGGTTCGAGCCACGGCGGAGGCGAGACGTCGAGCTTGCTCGACAGTGTGGACTCGTCCGTCCCGAAGGGGCTCTGGATCGTGAGCGACCATTTGCCCCGGCGTTCGGTCACGCCGTAGGTGAACGGTCCGATACTCGTTCCGTCGATGTCGCTGACAAGTTGGAGCACGATGGTATCGGCGTCGTGCATGGGGTCGGCGACGCTGAAGTCGAGATCCAGGGAGAACCGTCCTTGACTGCCCGCGTACAGCTTGCGCAGCGACGTGCCGCCCTTGAAGACCAGCGCCTCGAGGCTGCCTCGTTCGTGCAGATCGCGCAGGAGCAGGTCCTGGGCAATGTCGATGACCGCGGCGTCGCGACCATCGACTCCGGCACCGGGTGGGGTGTGCCGGCTGATCCAGCCGACGGTCAGCGTGATGGGCCCTGTGCTCACGGCACAGCCTCCAAGCTGCGCGGGTCGAAGGGAAGAAGGGTGTCCGCGATCTGCCAGTGACTGTCGTGTCGGACGAGCTTGGCCCGCGGGCCGAACCACGTCTTGGTCGAGGGAACGGTCAGCTGATCGGCGATGTCCGGGCGCAGCCCTTGGAGTAGATAGCCCAGACGGGCCGAGACAGTTGCGGGACGCCCGTCCAGCTCGGCGAGCACGTCCTCGACCGAGGCTTCGGCGGTGACGTCGGGGAACCATTCCACCGCGCTTGACCAGGAGCGGACGCGTCCCGGGCTCGCGGCCATCTGCACCAGAAGGCTCGTCGGGTGCAGCACGGGGACGCCCTTGGCGGTTAGGTACTCAAGTTTCGGCGCGAACACCGACACGTCAAGGGCCTGCGGCAGGCGACGGGCATCGCGCGCGCTTGCCGCCGCAACCTCGATGCGGGACGGCGCACGGTCCGCCAAGTTCAGCGCCCAGGCGGCCGCTTGGAAGGTCAGGCCACAGGCGATGTCACTGCGGACCAGGACCGAACGCAGCAGTCGCGTGTGTCCGCCGCGACTGTTGGCGCCGGCCACCGCTGCCGGCGCGAACTCCCACACGCCGCGTTGACCGGTCGCCAACAACCAGCCACGTTCACGCAGGCGGGTCGCGACGGTGCGGGTGGCGGTGCGGATACCGGCTGCGCGGACCAGCTCGTCGAGCCGCGCGGTGGTGACCAGGTCCGCTTGGTATAGCTCTAGCTGCTCCAGCACTGGCGCCAGTGAATGCGGGATGGTGCGTGTCATGTCCAACCACTCTGCCTCAGGATTCGATGCAAGTGAGATGTCCTTGACACCAGTGTGGCTGGTCCTGTGGGCTGGTGTCAACAATTGCCTGATCGCATCCAAAACTGAGGCAAAGAGGTTGTTGATGACATTCAGATCGGTCGGGGGCATCTCGGAGGCGCAACGGTGCCGTACAAGTGAGCCCTGCAAATTAAGAGTCAAAAAGTGTGGGTGACGGCAATCCAAGTGAGGAGGACCGCCACCCGCAGGCCGGTGACCTGCACATATGGTGCGCCGTGAGGGAATTGAACCCCCAACCCGCTGATTCTGACTACTCACCTGTGACAACGTGCCGCTTGCCCTGGAAACCATTGCGCTGCAACGAAATCCGCGATCTCTCACCACCGGACGGCTGTCGCCAGTTGTCGTTGCCTGTGGCCAAAAGATGTGGCGAAAAGTGTGTCTGTGGCGACCACCCACACGCCCGGAACGGGGGGCGACCGGTAGCGCTGGGCTGTTCGTATGCGGTCCGCTTCGTGGTCAGCGCTGCGGGTGAGGCACACGAGGAGCTCTCCCTGGCGGGCTTTGTCTCTTGTACGTCTACACTGTCGAACCGCCGGCGGTTCGGGTGTCGGGACTCGCTCTCATGGCGATGTAAGGACGTCCGCTCATCGGGGTTATGCGCGTGATAATCCGGCCGGACCTGAATTGAGGGCAGCTGCTCATATGGCTGGGGCGGATATGGGACACCTGGGCGAGACCCTGACGGCGACTGCGGCGCTACGATGCGCATGAGAGCCCAAGGCAGAGCGGGGGAGCGCACGATGCGAGGGATCTACCGATGCGCAGATGGTCATCTGTTCCAGCGGACCATCAAGTCGATGCTTCTGGAGGCGAACCTGGGCCCGAAGCGCCACCTGGCGAAATGCCCGATCGACGGAAAGCTAGGAGGCATCGTCCGAGTTGACAAGCGGGACCTGACCCAGGAGCAGATCGCCGAGGTCGTCCACCGATCGAGCAAGTAGTGCAGCCTTGCGCCTGGCCGGGGCGCCTTCGAGGTAGCGTGCCTCCGGATTCTCGAAGGGTCGTCGCGCGCAACCCTTGCGGCACCGTCTGCCGCATACTCGAAGCGTGACCCCGCCGTCTGACACCACGATCACGGTCAGCGCGGATCTTGTGAAATCAGCCGACAGGATGCGACTGTCGCCTTGGGTATACCGTCGTCCGCTTCTGGCGCGCGTCGCGCGTTCGCTGTCGTGGCTATTAGCGCTCTTCTCGTGCGACGCTGGCAACATGGGCAATCCAGTTGTTCACTTCGAGCTGATCGGTCCCGACCCTGCGCGGCTTCGCGACTTCTACTCGCAGCTGTTCGGTTGGGACGCGCCAGCCGGCGCCCCCGTGGCTGAACGCGTCTCCACACCGACCGAATACTCGTTCATCATGCCTAGCGACCAAGCGCCTGCTGCCGCAGGCGGTATCGGCGGAGGCCCGGGATACGACAGCCACGCCATCTTCTACGTCGGCGTATCCAAAGTAGCTGAGGCGCTCGCCCGCGCCGAAGCCCTCGGTGCCAAGGTCGTCCTGCCGCCGCAACGCAACGAGGGCGCACAGGTGACCGTTGCCCATTTTCGAGACCCGGCCGGCAACTTGGTCGGCATCGCCGGACCCGCCTGACCGTCTCCGGCGCGCGCTGATACCGCGAAGCGTCGGTCCGCGGAGAGCGCGGTCGATGTCCGGCCGTCATCTCCTTCCCAAGAAGCTGCGGCACGAGTATCATCATCAACTGATGCTGAAAGCGATGCCTGGAGGCAAGAATGAGGACAACACTGGCCCTGGATGACGACCTTATCCGCGAGGCACAGCGCCTGACCGGAACCAGCGAAAAGAGCACACTGGTTCGTCAGGCGCTGCAGGCGTTGATCGAGCGCGAGAGTGCGCGGCGCCTCGCCCGACTGGCAGGAAGCGAACCGGCCCTGACCGCTATCCCGAGGCGGCGGACGACGACCGCATGATCCTCGTCGACACCTCCGTCTGGATCGACCACCTCCGCGCCGGACATCCTGGGCTCACCGTGCTGCTCGATGAAGCCCAGGTGCTGGCTCACCCCTGGGTGATCGGAGAGCTTGCACTGGGACAACTATCTCGCCGCAGCGAGATCCTCGGTCTCCTGAGCAACCTGCCACAAGCTGCGACCGCAACGGAGGCCGAGGTGATGAACCTGATCGAAAGCCAACATCTGTTTGGACTTGGTATTGGCTATGTCGATGTCCACCTCATCGCAGCAACCCTGCTGACAACGGACGCAGGGCTTTGGACCCGTGACAAGCGGCTCGCCGCAGCCGCAGCCGATCTCGGGATCGCCTACCACCCAGCGGGTGCGTGACGGCTTCGCCGTGCGGTGCTGGTCTCCGAGCGAGTCTCAGAAGGTCCGAGTGAGCCATCCGATCGCGCTTACGGACGGTTCATCGCATCCGGCTCCGCCAACGGTAGGACCCGATGCCCCGCAACCTCGCGAGATCTCCGATTACCGCCCATGGCGCGAAGCAAGAAAGGCTGGCCGCGCCGTACGCCCTGGCATTGGAGTCATCGCCCCAAGTCCCAGCTGAATCTGCGGGTGGTCGGCCTGGCCCGTCGCTCTGCGCAGCCCGGCAACAAGGTGTTGCTTGAGTTGCGCCGGCATAGGGAGTGTGCACATAAGGCGCGACTGCGCCGCGCAAGGAAGGCGGACGTCGGATTCCCTACATCGTCAGAGACATCGAGCAGCTAACAACGGCCACCGGCGTCGGGGACCCTGAGGCCTGGCTAAACGTCGCGGAGCGAAACGGCGACGAACTCGTCTCGGTCGGTTTCGGCGCGGATGGTCGACCCGTGAGTATGACAACCCCATTTGGCCCCACCGTGATGCTTTGATTTGGCCCCACCCTGCTGGGTTCAGGGTCGTGCTCGGGTCCGTCGTCGGAGACGGACTTGGGTCATTTGGTGGCGGATCCCTTCC
>JBBRZV010000021.1:0-45360 GCA_038236365.1 Actinomycetales bacterium
GCCCACCACCGGCCACCCACAACGCCACAACCACCAGCATCGAGCACCACGCAAAGACCCCAGACGCGTCCCGCCACCACCGGGGAACCCCCGGTCGCCGCACAAAGGCACGACGAGCAGGCGTCCGCGCCCGCGCGCCAGTTCCGGCCGCCATCGACGACCGGGACAGTGCGCTGCGTGAGGTCCCCACGTTCTCAGAATCAACGAGAATCCTTGGAGATTCCTGAGAGCAGCTCGGTGAGTTCCCTGTGAGGTCACACCGCGCGCGCCCGGGTCCGAGGTCCCGGGGATGCAACCCGGCATACTGCACACGTGAACGCAAAGGTCAGTCTCCTGCTCGTTGAGGACGACCGCGAGCTGGCAGCCATGCTCAGCCGGCTACTCGACGAGGAGGGCTATGAGGTCGCCCACGCCCCGGACGGTCAGCGCGGCCTGCACCTGGGACTGACGCGTACCTTCGCCGTGATGGTGATCGACCGCGGGTTGCCGGCCATCGAAGGGCTGGATCTGTTGACCAAGCTCCGCCGCAAAGGAGTCAACGCGCCAGCCCTGATCCTTTCGGCTCGAGGCACCGCGGCGGACCGGATCGACGGTCTGGATGCCGGTGCCGAGGACTACCTGACCAAGCCCTTTGACATCGGCGAGCTGCTCGCCAGGCTGCGCGCGCTCCAGCGCCGCCACACCACCACCTCCCGTGTGCTCCACCTGGGGCGTCGCGTCCTGGATCTGGAGAGCCGCCTCGTCCTCGAGCCCGGCGCCGACCCCTCGACCGGGGTGCCCTTGTCAGAACGCGAGTCCCAGCTGCTCGAGGTCCTGGCCAGGCGGCCGCGCCAGGTGTTCTCGCGTGCCGACCTGCTCGACCTGGTCTTCACCGACGCAGAGTCCGAGGTCGTGACTGACACCTACGTCCACTACTGCCGTCGCAAGCTGGGACGGGATGTGATCCGAACCGTCCGCGGCCTTGGCTACCAGCTGGGCTCGACGTGAAGACGTCACGAGCAGGTCGACCCCGGGACGTCGACCTGGTCCGGAGCGCCGCCAGACGGCTAGGGCTGCAGGCGGCGGCTCTTGTGGCGTTGGCAGTCATCGTCCTCGTGGCACTCAGCACGGCCCTGATCCTTCGACAGCAGAACGCGTCTGCCGAGGCGCTGCTGCGCCAGGCGGCCACCCGCGCCGACGATGTTCAGGACCCGCCTGTCGGGACGTGGCTCGCCTTGAGCAGCGCCGCAGGGCTGCAGCTCTCCCCCGGCATCCCACCGGCTTTCCCGGATCGGCGCGCGCTGGACGCGGTCGCACGATCGGGGCGGTCACAGACGGAGACCGCGCACGCGGGTTCGTCCGAGTATCTGGTCCTGACCGACCGGCAGGGAGGCCGGACTATCCAGGCGGTCCTCGACCTGGGACCCCAGCATCGCCAGCGCGCCGATCTCGCAGGCATCCTGCTGGGCGTCGGAGCCGTCGGTCTGGTTCTCTCGGCGTTCGCCGGCACCATTTTGGCACGGCGAGCGGTCCGCCCACTCTCGGACGCCTTGACCCTTCAACGCTCCTTCGTCGCGGACGCCAGTCACGAGCTACGCACTCCGCTCACACTGTTGAGCACCAGGGCGCAGATTCTGCGAAGGTCTCTGGTGGCGCACGGCGCCGACCCCGCGGTCCTGACGGACGCCGACGGTGTGGTGTCTGACGCGGCACGGATGACCGATGTGGTGGACGAGCTGCTCGTCGCGGCTGACCCCTGGACCGACTCGGAGCTCGCCAGGGTCGAGCTGGTCGCGTTGTGTGAGGGACTGGTGGACAGCGCCCGTGACTATGCCAAGAGCCATCACGTCAACCTCATCCTGGATCGAGGCCGAAACGATGCCGTGACCACCAACGGAAACGCCGTAGGGCTGCGCCGGGCGGTGCTGGCGATCCTCGACAACGCCATTGAGCACACCCCCTCGTCAGGAACGGTGACCGTGACCGTTGGGCGCCAGGGCCGGCACGCAGTGATTGACGTCTCCGACACTGGCCCGGGAATCGCACCCACCGAGATCGAGCGGGTTTTCGACCGGTTTCACTCCGGTCACCAGAAAGCCAGCAGGCGCAGCTACGGCCTGGGCCTTGCGCTGGCGCGCGAAGTCGTCACCAGGAACGGAGGACGACTGACCGTGGAGACGACCTCGGAGAGGGGGACCACCTTTCGCGTCTGGCTCCCCCGCATCTGAGCGTGCACGTCTGGTTCATGTGCGCCGAGATCAGACAAGGCCGAGGTTCTGGGCTTCCTCCCACAGCTCGGCACGGACTTTGGGGTGAGCGGCATGTTCGATCAGGTGACGAGCCTGCGTCTTCTCGTCGTAGCCCCACAGTCTGGCCACACCCTGCTCAGTCACCACGGCGGTCTGCTGGAACGAGGTCACCGGCTCATCCAGCAGCGGAACGACGGCAGAGACATCGGCCCGCGGGTGCCAGCTGCGAAGGGCGATGAACGCCTGGCCGCCGGCAGAATGCAGCGCCCCCACGATGAAGTCGGTCTGCCCCCCGTAGCCTGAGTGGATCCTCGCGTTGATCCGCGAGGCATTCGCCTGGCCGAACAAATCCACCTCTAGAGCTGCGTTGACGCTGGTCATCGCCCTGTTGGCCGCAATCAGCGTCGGACTGTTGGTCTTCTCTGTGCGGAGCATGTGGATGCGGGGGTTGCCGTCCACCCACTCGTACAGTCTGCGCGAACCGAAGCAGAATGACGCCGTGATCGGATGCTCCTCGTCAAGGGCATTGGCCTCCACAAGGCCCAAAAGCCCGTCGGAGAACATCTCGGTCCAGATCCGCAGCCCTCGACGCTGCCGTGCCAGCGCCTGAAGGATGCAGTCGGGGACCACCCCGATGCCCAGCTGGAGGGTCGCCCCGTCATCGATCATGGCCGCGATGCTCTCGGCGATCACGAGACTTGAGTCATCCACGGGGCTGGCGTGTGCCGCGGGCAGGTCGATGTCGATCTCCACAGCCACGTCGACCAGCTCGACGGCAATCTGCGAGTCGCCGAAGGTGTAGGGCATCCGGGAGTTGATCACCGCGATCACCAGGCCACCACGAGCGCGACAGGCCTCGAGCGCCGCAGGAAGGACGTTCACCTCGGTCCCCAGACTGAGCAACCCCTCTCGCGGCGGTGCACAGTGCAGCACCACGACATCCGGAGGCATGGTCTGCTTGAAGAGCAACGGCGCCAAGGACAACCTGCTGGGGATATACGAAAGCGCGGGGTGGTGACGCATGCCCGGCCCCACGAAACACGTCTCAGCGATCACACCTGGTCGTTCGGGAACGCCGACCTGTGCGTTGAGCATGTACAGGCGGTACTTCTCGATCGAGCGGTCGATGGCGTCGACGACAATCCAGGGCGTGGCCACGTTGCCACCGACAACGACTCGTGGAACCCCGTCAATCAGGGCGAGCTGAGACTGAAGCTGTTCGAGACTTATCGTTCGCAAGGCGTCGCTCCCAATGGTCGTCCCCGAAAGGCCCTAGGGGCGACAGAGGGATATGGCCAGATTCTTCCACGTTGCTCAGCGGGTCGGCGCCTCGACATGCGGAAGGTCGGAACGAGCTCCACCCGTCACCTCAAACTGACGTCCCGTGATCGCCGTAGCCTCGATCCTGATGAAGTGCGGCTTAGCCCCTGAAGCCCATGGGAAGAGGGGCAGCTCGATCACGTCAAGTACGTCGTACAGCCGGTTCACCCGCTCCGCATGACCCTTGAGGACAACGCTCCAGGCTCTGGAGGTCACCACGTCGTAGCCATCCACCTCGAAGGCAACCTGGTGCCCGGCGCAGCCCGCGAGCTTGGTGCCTGCCGCACTGCGGAAGACGACGCTTTCGTGGTCGACGATGTGGTTGACCGGGAAGATCTCCGGGTGACCGTCCACAACAACAGCCAAGCGACCCACGCCCGCCTGACGCAGGCGGGTCCAGGACTCCTCCGTAGTCAGCTCGACTCCCTCGTTCAGCCCGACATCCTTCATCGGGCCAGTGTCGCCCAACCTGTCGCGCCTTGGAAGAGCCACGTCCGGGAACTTTAGTCACGCCCCGATCAGCTGACAGTCCTCATCCTCGCGACGAACGGCCCGGCTTCGTGGGATGGGTCACCGCAAATACGGCGGCCTGTGTCCGGCGCTCCATGCCGAGCTTGCCAAGCACTGCCGTGATGTAGTTCTTCACCGTCTTCTCGGCCAGGGACATGGCCTCACCGATCTGGCGGTTCGTCAGACCGCGAGCCACGTAGTCGAGGACTCGTCGCTCCTGCGGGGACAACAGCCGCAGCCGAGGGTCCGTAGCAGCGTTACTGGTCCACCCGTTGCGGACCCGATCAACGGTCGCGGGGTCGATCAACCGCTCCCCCGCGGCAACGGCGCGAATGGCCTCGATCAACCCATTGCCCTTGATGTCCTTGAGCAGGTAGCCAGCAGCCCCCGCCAGTATGGCGGTCGCCAGCGCCTGTTCATCGTCATACGAGGTGAGGATCAACCCCGCGATGGAGGGATCCACGGAGCGAACTTCCCGGCAGACGTCGATACCCGAACCGTCCGGCAGCCTCGCATCGAAGATCGCCACATGCGGGCGCAACGCGGGGATCCGACGGCTGGCTTCGACCGCGGAACCTGACTCCCCCACGACCTCGAAGTCGTCAACAGTCTCGAGCAGCTCGCGAAGCCCCCGCCGCACGATCTCATGATCATCGAGGAGAAATATGCGGATCGTCATCTGGCCACCACATCATTATTTCGGAACATCCGCACGCACATCCGTAGAGAGTCTCCCACAGGCCCCGCAGGCCACAGGGCCATTGGTCCCTCGTTCACTCTCGAAGTCGAGAGCGCCGACATCCGCGCGATCAGGCTTCCGACTCGTGCGACACGACCCGGCGAACGCCTTTGACGGACTGGGCGATCGAGGTGGCCGCGGCTCGATCACGGTCCGAGGCCGTCCCGGTGATGCGCACGACTCCGTAGGTGACCTCTGCGTGCCATGACTCCAGGCCGATCTCGGTGAAAGCCTTGGATATCTCGGCCCGAATCTCGTTGTCCGGTCTGGCAAGTGCCGCAATCACGTCACTTCGGCTGACGACGCCCAACAGCATCTCGCCCCGGACCACGGGGGCGCACTTCCAGCCCGTTCTGGCGAAGATCTGCGCCAGCTCGGAGATATCGTCGTCCTCGCGCACTGTGTAGGGATGCGCCGTCATCACCTGACTCACGGTCGACAGCATCGGCCCGGATGGCGGAGCAACCAGGCGCATGTGAGCCCGAGGATCGGGCTCCAGGAGCTCCTTGAGCAGATCAGCCTCGCTGATGATGCCGACCAGGTGCCCGCCAGGGTCCACGACAGGGAGACTGCTCACTTTTGCGCTCGCCATCACCTGCAACGCTGCTTCGATCGACGCTCGCTCGTGCACCTTGAACGCCGGGCTGCTCATGATCTCGCGGACGAGCATGTCGGAACTCCTTCAGAAGAGCAATGCCAACTCACGCAATGCCGGCGATTGCCAGCCCGCACAGTCGCGGCGACCCATGATACCGAGAAGGAATTTGCGCCCTCAGTCGCGCTCCCGCAAAGCCTCCCAGAGAAGCGTGGTCCCGTGAGGAGTGTGGGGCCGAAGCGTCAGCGATCCGCTGTGGGACTCAGCGCGTTGGCGGAGGTTGTCCAAACCGCTCTCCACGACGTCTGACGGGACCCCGACGCCATCGTCGGCCACCTCGATCTGGATCGCGTCGTCGTCGCTCGTGACCCGGACAGTGACGCTGGCGGCGCCTGCGTGCCTTGCGACGTTGGCCAAACCCTCTCGGATGACCGCAACCACGTCAGCCTCAAGGTCACCCGCGAGCTCGTCCAGAGGTCCGTCCATCACGAGAAGCGGGGTGAAGCCGAGTGACTCCGTGTATCCCCGAACCAGGTCAACGATCTCGGCTCTCAGCTCCCGGGTGGGCCTTTCCCGATGCAGCTCGAAAATCGTGCGCCTGATGTCTTTGATCGCGGCATCCAGCTCATCCACCGCCTCATTGAGCCTCGTAGCAACAGTGGGGGCCTGTGTCTGACGCCCGGCTGCCTGCAACGAAAGACCCGTGGCGAACAGTCGCTGGATGACGAGGTCGTGCATGTCTCGAGCTATCCTCTCGCGGTCCTCGAGCATGGCGAGGCGCGATCGATCCCGCTGGCTACGTCCCGCCACCAGAGCGAGCCCCATCTGCTGGGCCAAGGCAGCCAGGAGCGGTACGGCGTTCTCCACGAAGGTCTCCGCGTCCACGGCCCAAGCCACTGCGAGCACACCGATCTCGTCGTCCCCCACGATGATCGGCAACAGGGCCGTTGGACCGTGGAGGTCCGACTCACCCAGATGACGCACCTCCGCGGACAGGTTGTCGCCCGTCAGGTCGCCTGGCCTCGTGAGCAGGAGAACCGGCTCGCGGGCGGTCACGATCTCGCGCCAGTGACCTTTGTGCAGAACGGCTCCGAGCGAGTCCTTGGCCCGCTCAACCGCGTCGGAGGACTCGCCGCAGCACACTGCCTTCACCACCAGGTCGTCTTCCTCGTCATACAGAGCGACCACGGCAAGCTGGGCCTGGGACAGCTCGCGGGTCCGCTTGGCCAGAATGTCCATCGCCAGCCCCTCGCCCCTGCCCTCGAAGAGAAGCTGCGTGACATCGCCAGTGGTCTGGAGCCATCGACGTTGCCGCCGGCTCCACTCGTACTGGCGGGCATTCTCGATGGCGATGCCCGCAGCCGCCGCGAGAGCCACCAGGATCTCTTCGTCGTCGGTGGTGAACTCGGGCGCGCCCTGTTTCTCGGCCATGTACAGGTTGCCGAAGACCTCGTCCCGGATACGGACCGGCGTACCCAGAAAGCTCTGCATCCGCGGGTGGTCCGGCGGGAAACCATAGGAGTCTGGGTGGGTCGAGATGTCACGCAGGCGCATCGGTCGGGGATCGTGGATGAGCAGCCCGAGCACGCCGCGTCCACTGGGCGGGTCGCCGATCGCCTCGCGCTCGTCCTCGGTCAGTCCGAGCGAGACGAACTCCACGAGATGCTCGCGGTCAGGGCCGAGAACCCCCATCGCACCGTACTTCGCGTCGACGAGCTCGCACCCCGAACGCACAATACGGGTGAGGACCTCGGACAGCTCAAGATTCGCGGTCACTGCCATCACGGCATCGAGGAGAGCGGTCAGACGCTCTTGTGCCCGGCTCGATGCCAGCGCACGGCTGCGCAGCTCGTCAAGCAGCAGGTCCGGGTTCAGCGCGACGGTCGCCGATCCGGAGGGGGTTTGGTCTTCGGTGTCGCGCTCGGACTGCACCCTCCTGATCTTAGGGCGTGTCCCGTGCCTGCTGGATCGCCTCGGTCGATCAGGCGAATGCCCCTCCGGTTTCACCAGCCGGCTGGAGCTGGGCGTCCGGGCCTGAGACGGTCAGGACGTCGCACTGCGCGTGTTCCTGGCAGTACTGCCCCACGCGCACGACGGCAGTAGGCGCATCACGGCCAACCACGAGGACGGCCGCACCCGTGCTGCGTTCGACGAGCATCCTCGAGGGATCACCCTCCACAGTCTCGAAGGTGCACGGAACGCGTCGCTGCCGATGCAGGGCACGAAGGGCGACGCCGAACATCGCCCCATCCATCTCGGTGCGGTCCTCTGCGGTGAGACCCGGTGGCATCACTTGAACGAAGCGCACCCGTGCGCCCCTGTGCACGGCTTCGCGCACCGCAGCGCTGGCCACAAGGGTGGCCATGCCATCGTTGACAAGCCCTGCCACCACGTCGCGCTGGTGGAGTGGCGACTGCGTGCCCGCGAGGTCGACGCCGGTGGATGTCTGCATGACCCGATGGTGGCGCTGGTCGAAGCCGCAGGGCCAGAGCCAAAGGTCCCGTCGAAAGATTGGCGGTTGTGTCCAACCACCGGCCTCCAGCACCTCACGGCGGGACCAAGTTCCCTGTCCGGGGAACCGTGGAACGACCAGTCTTAACAGCAACTGAACCCCGATGCCCTAGGAGAACCCATGAGCAACCGGCCCATCCCGCGCGGCACCGTCGTCGTCGGCGTCGACGGCTCATCAACCAGTGACCTGGCCCTGGACTGGGCCGTCGAGGAAGCTACTCGAAGGGCATTGCCGTTGCACATCATTCATGCGTTCTCCTACGGATACCCTATGACCGACATCGGAGTCGGTTACGCCATCAACGGCTTGCGCCAGCTCGCCGA
This sequence comes from Actinomycetales bacterium, assembly GCA_038236365.1. Taxonomy (GTDB): domain Bacteria; phylum Actinomycetota; class Actinomycetes; order Actinomycetales; family Dermatophilaceae; genus UBA4719. The sequence goes on from JBBRZV010000021.1 coordinate 8,228, forward strand.
CAGCGTGCGCAAAGACGCTGTTGCCCGAGCGCGGCGCGCCGGCCCGGACCTTGTCATCACCTGGAGCGAGCCGGCATGCCGGCCCGCACCGGCACTTGTGGCAGCGTCGGAGACGGCAGACGCGGTGGTTCTGGGAGCCCGTGGCATGAGCGCGGCGCGTGGGGTGTTCATAGGGTCGGTCCCGGTCCAGGTTGCGGCACATGCTGCCTGTCCGGTGGTCATCGGCCGAGACTGGCGCCGAAGCCCCTGTGGTCGTTGGTGTTGACGGTTCGGACGTGTCCAGCAGCGCCATCGCCTACGCCTACGAGCAAGCGTCGTCGAGAGGAGTCGGCCTGACCGTCGTCCATGCCTGGTGGCTGGACAACGTCGATGACGTGGCAGCCGCCGCCATCTGGACGGTCGACTGGCAGACTTTCGCAATGGAGGAGAAGACGTTGGTTGCCGAGTCGCCGGCGGGCTGGGAGGAGAAGTACCCCGATGTTCCCGTTCGCCGCCACAGCGTCCGTGGGCTCCCGGTCGAGGCACTGATCCGGCAGAGCCAGAGCGCCTGTCTGGTGGTCGTTGGCACCCGCGGCCGCGGCGGGTTCGGCGGACTCCTGCTCGGCTCGGTAAGCCAGGGCGTCATGCACAGGGCCAAGTGCCCGGTGGCCATCGTGCACGGCCATAAGGAGCCCCAGACGGACTGGGACGACGTTGACGCCCCCGAGCACCACGTGCTTCCCGTGCGCGAGTACACCTGATCGACCACATCACACCGCGCCGCAATCGCCCTTCATCTTCGTGACTCTTGGCGGTAACCGCCGATGGTTCCATGCAAATATCGAAACCTGCTTCCTATTGGCTCAGCGGCGATAGCGGGCTAGGTTTCTATTGTCAACGGCGTGCCGGTACCCATTAGCCAAAGTAAAGAAGGTAACCGTGGTGAGTGCCTTAAGTATTGTGACCGACCCCGCCGGCCATTACGTGCATTGGGGCGTGATACTGATCTCGGTGACCAACCTCATGGTAATCGTCGCCATGGTCATCCTGTTCGTTCTCGCCCTGGTCGTGCCCTTCCCGGGGACGAGACACGTGGACGACCAAGAACGGCGTGAACCATGACGACCCGCACCGAACCGCGGGGCGCGGACGAGGCGAGCAGCTGGACCGCCAGTGTGCGCAACAGGATCGTGGGACTGGTACCTGAAGGGCAGGCTCTTCCTGACCGTCAGCCGGTTTATGTCCACTCATGGATCTACGTTTTCGGAGTGGCCACATTGGCTGCCCTTGTGGTCGTGATCGTCACGGGAGGAGCCCTTGCGATCGGCGGCGCGGCATGGTGGCACGTGTCTTCTCTGGGTCTTTTTGTCAACTCCCTTCACCTGTGGAGTGTGGAGCTGTTCTTCGCTTTCATGGTTATCCATCTGTGGGGCAAGTTCTGGATGGCCGCCTGGCGCGGTGGACGGGCGCTGACCTGGATCACCGGCATGGTGCTCTTTATCGCCTCGATCGGGACCGCCTTCACCGGCTACCTCTCACAGACCAACTTCGCTGGCCAGTGGATCGCAGCCTCGGCCAAGGACGGCCTCAACTCCATCGGCGTCGGTGCCTTCTTCAATGTGCTCAACCCGGGGCAGATGCTCCTCTGGCACGTGGTACTGCTGCCCTTCGCCGTGGGCGCCATCACCGTGATGCACGTCATCCTGGTCCGGCGCCATGGCGTCGTTCCTCCGATCGATGCAACGGACCCGTCAATCTCCAAGGAGGCATGAGTCATGACCACAGCGCCTCCGACACCTGCTGCAACATCCACTCGACACGTCTTCCCGACCAGGCCCTACGACCTGGTCAAGGAGTTCGTCATAGCTCTGGTCGTCGTGGCCGTGCTCAGTGTCGCGCTGGCCGCCGCCTTCTCCTCGCCGGACGAGAAGGCGATCACGATGTCGACGTGGGCGAACGAGGCACCCAACGATCTTGTCGCTACGGCGACCTCAGAGCTCGCCGGCACCTCTGGGAGTGCGGGATACGGGGCGCCCTACAACACAGCGAGCGAGGGTCAGAAGATCGGGCCGCTGGCCCTGCAGAAGTGGGGCGGAGTCCGCATTCCCATTGACTCCACAAGCTTGGTTCTCGGCCCCCTCAGCGGCGTCACCGGCGACCCGAACCTCACCGCGGCCCTGAGCACCTGGAAGTCGGCAACCCCCGAAGCGCAGACCAAATGGGCAACGGACTACGCAGACGCGCTGAGCAAGGCTCCCGACGGCGATCCAACAAAGGTGGCCGCGGCTGACTACGGCCCGGTGCCCGTGCTTTCGGCCGCCCTTGTCACGCTGGCCAAGACCGGTGGTCTCGAGGGCGTTCTCACCGCCTCGGGCAATTTCTACGGAGGCGACCAGACCAGGTCGCTGCTGTTGCTCTCCGACGGGGCCTACCTCTCGGACCAGGCAGTCGCGCGGAAACTCGGTGGGGACCAGTGGGGCATGATGAACGAGACGGGCAACTACCCGGGCCAGCCCTGGATGTGGCTCTACACGTTCTGGTACCAGGTGTCGCCCTTCTCGACCTCCGACAACGCCGACGCACAGGTGTGGGGTCTGATGATGCTGCTCACCCTCGGGCTGACCCTCATACCCTTCATCCCCGGACTGCGCTCGATCCCCCGTTGGATCCCCATCCATCGTCTGGTCTGGCGCGACTACTACCGCGGAGCCGCCCGTCGCTGATGGTGGTCGCCGGTGATGAGTGTCTGGAGAGCGGGACGCGGTTGAACTCCAAGTAAGGTAAGCCTTACTCTTGAGTTCGGGTGGTCCTGCCCTTCCGGCACGTGGAGTTGAGGTATTTCCTGTGAGCTTGATGACGACCATGCTGCTTGGCTTCATCGCCGGTGTGACCATTTTGTTGGGGTTGCCGATCGGTCGGCTACGACGGCCTGCGCCCTCCCTTCGAGCCCTGCTGAACGCCGCTGCCATCGGCATACTGCTGTTTCTGGTCTGGGATGTGTTCTCGGCCGCCTGGGCGCCCATCGACGAGGCGCTGGCCTCGGTCCACGCAGGCAACGGCGGCCTGGGAACTGCGGCGGGCTACGGCGTGCTGTTCGCGGCAGGGCTGTCCGTCGGCCTGCTCTCCCTGGTCTACTACGAGAGCTGGATGACTCGGCAGTTCGCCAGGGCCCAGCAAGCCAAGAATGGCGAGCGCCCGCATGGCCCGGGGGCAGCGGCCGTCGCTGAGCTCAGACGCCCCAGCCGGATCGCCTCGTGGTCTGCCGCCCAACGTCTGTCGCTGCTCATTGCAGTGGGTATCGGCCTGCACAACTTCGCCGAGGGCCTGGCGATTGGTCAGTCAGCCGCCAGCGGTGAGCTGGCCCTGGCCCTGCTACTGGTCATCGGATTCGGCCTGCACAATGCTACGGAGGGGTTCGGCATCGTTGCCCCGCTGGCGGGCGACGTGGACCTGGAGGGCAACCTGCGTCGGCCGAGCTGGAAGTTTCTTCTCACGATGGGCGCCATCGGGGGCGGGCCGACCTTCGTGGGAACCATCATCGGCCACGGGTTCACCAACGAGCCGGTCAGCGTCGTCTTCCTCACTTTGGCCGCCGGATCGATCATCTATGTCGTGACGCAGCTTGTCGGTGTCGCCGCCAAGACCCGCCGGCCGGACCTTCTCGCGTACGGACTGCTCCTGGGGCTGGTGGCCGGCTTCCTGACCGACGGCATCGTGACAGCCGCCGGCGTCTGACTGCTCTGCCGGCTTTCTACAGCCAGTTACGTCGACGGAACATCACGTAGAGAGCCGTCGCAAGCCCTGTGATCACCACGGTGCTGGCGATCAAGCCTGAGTGCTGACCGAAACCGGGGTAGGCCACGTTCTGGCCGAACCACCCCGTCACCGCAGTGGGTACAGCGATGATTGCCGCCCAGCCGGTGAGCTTCTTCATGACCGTGTTCAGTCGGGCATCCTGCAGCGAGAGGTTGGTCTCGAAGACGGTGGTGACCATGTCGCGCAAGGACTCTGTCCACTCCGAGGCGCGCAGGACGTGGTCGTACAGGTCGGCATACCAACCGTCGAGATCGCCAGAGTGCGCTACCTCGTCGGCATGGTGGCGCTGGACCGCGTTCACCACCTCACGCATGGGCAGGATGACCCGGCGTAGCTCCACCAGCTCCTTGCGCACGCGATAGGTCCGCTGCTGAATCTCGCGGGTCACGGACTTGTCGTCGAAGAGCCCGTCCTCCAGGGACTCGATCACGTCGTCCATGTGCTGGATGGTCTCGAAGTGGCCATCCACGATGACGTCGAGCAGCCCGTGCAACAGCGCGCTGGAGCCCAGCTTGAGCAGGTCGGCGTTGTCGTCCCAACGCTCCACCACCTGGTCCATGTCGAACCGGGGGCCGGACCGGATTGTCACGATGCCATTCGGAAGGACGAAGGCGGAGACACGGGTGAGCTGGAGACGGGACGCGAGGATGCCAAGCCCCAGGCCCGCGCCAACCTCGACACTGGTGGTCGCATACACCGTGACAAAGGTGTGTGTCGCGTGCCGAGTGGCCTTCGGCCGTTCACCAGCCGCGATGGCATCCTCGACGGCGTGCGGATCCAAGGTCAGCTCATCGGCCAGCTTCAGGAGGAGCTCGTGGTCCGGCTCGCACAGATCGAGCCACACCAGTGCGCCGTCATCCTGAAGGTGGTCGGAGATCTCCTCAAGGGGGAAGTCCTCGACCTCGAGCCGGCCATCTCGCCACAGCCGGGTGCGCACGCCATCACTCTTGCCTATGGTCACGGGACCAGTGTGCACCGGCGCCCCGGTCACTGTGGCCGGTAACGACAGCCTTCGGCTCGGTCGAGCTCCCTCGCCCCGTCGAAATCACGACCTCACGGGTCTGCGACACACGGAAACTGAACCTGGGGAGCTCCAGCCCCGGGGTTGATGCCGCACGTCACCTGCTTGTGCCTGGGTTTCCCCCCGTGTGGGTCGCCGGCTTGCGGGTTGGGTGGCTGCTCGACTTGCCTGTCGGGTGGGTCGCCGACTTGTCGCTGGAGTGGGTGGTCGGCTTCCCCGTCAGGCTCGAGCCTGGGCGTAGCACGGTCGCGCAGTACACCGTGATCTTGTCTACTCCACCGGCGGCGGTGGCGAGGTTACGGAACGCGACAGACTTGTCTGCCACCTGGCCTTCGGTCTGGACGTGCCCCCAGGCGGTGCAGAGTCCGAATGCCGCCGGGCCGGTGGCGTCCGGACCCACAGCCGTCGACTTGGTGGGGTCCGCCGCGTCTTTGGTCCCAGCTTCTGCAGGGTCCTTGGCGGCCTCAGCGGCTTCCTTGGTGGCTTCCGCGGCATCGTTGGCTGCATCCGTAGCGTCCTTGGTGGCGCCCGCGTTCTCGCCTTGGCCTGGAGCCGGTGCGCCGATCGCGGTGTGGGCCAGCTGCTGAGCCCCATCGGGCAGAACGCCGGTATATGCGGCGGCTCCGACGGCGCCGAAGCTGACTGCTCCCGCGGCCAGTGCGGCACCGAGCTTGGCGCCAAGAAGGGTGCTGATCATCACTGGTCTCCTACGCTTGTGTCGGGTGGGATGGAAGTCAGCGAACTTCTCGCGGAACGCGCCCAGTGCCTCGGCCTGTCCACGCCGTTCAACCCGATCCATCGGTGCTGACCGAAGGGTCGCGAGGAGCTCGCCGACTCCTCGCAGCCCGGCGTTCGCATCCTCTGGTAGGGGTTGCCCGGACAGCATCGCATCAAGATGACCGTCCCCCTCAGGGGAACCATCACCTGGAACGGACCTCAAGAAATTTGCCATGTCATCCTGCGAAGCGTTCGAGCGGCTCACAGCGTTACACCCTCCGTGGCCGTGATCTGTGCAAGCCGCCGCAACCCCCGATGTGCGGCCACCCTGACCGCCCCGGGGCGGCGACCTACGAGGCGCGCAACGGACTCGACATCCAGGCCGGCGATGACACGCAAGGCAATGACCTCTGCCTGCAACGGGGCAAGCCTGGCAACCAGCGCCAACACCGCCTCGGTGTCCAAGCTCTCCAGCGCTTCCTGGGCCGCGTCCGGGGCGGTTCGCCCGATCGCGCCGGTGAGACCGGCCGACTCGGAAGAAAGGATCGCTCGCCGCCGGGCGCGTCGGCGACCCTCATCGATCGCACGGCGTCTGGCGGTGGTGAATACCCACCCGCGCCAAGCCATCTCATCACCGCGGAAGCGAGCAAGCCCGCGCACCAACGTGACCCATGCCTCAGCCGCGACATCCTCGTTCACCTCGCCTGAGACGACCCGGAGGTACCTCACCAAGGCAGGATTGACGTCGAGCCACAGGCGCGCAAATGCTGCCTCGTCGCCACGTTGGGCACGGGCCAGGACGCTGGCGAACTCCTCGCCGATCACACGTCGCAGTATCGGCGGGAAGCGACAGGCGCCGCAGCCGATCGAGGGCCAGATCAACCGATCGGCCGATGCGGCACTCGTCACCTCTCCCCTGCTTGGGGTTGTCAGCACTTCGGCTCCGGCGACCATGCAAATGCGGTGGCGAAAGTCGCACCTATGGACGCGCTCGCCACGACGGGCCATATTGCGCAGCTCGGACCTGCTCGAGCAGCCTGTTTCCACGTCCCGGATGGGAACACGCTCGGCCTCCGATAGCGCTGGCGCCTGCATAACCCTGAGCATGGGATCTCAACCGCCAGAGACTACTTGAGCGTGCCGGTGTGGCCTCGGGTCCGGAGTTCGGCATTATGAGGGAGTGACCCAGACTTCGAATGCACCCACCGAAGCTCCTGGGGTTGTCGTTCTCGAGCCACCACCGAGCGGACGGGTCCGTCGGCCGACAGACCTGTTCGCACTGATCTTCGCGCTTGGCGTCCTGTTCGTCGCAGTAGGTCTTGGCGACGTGGCGGTGGGAACCGCAGTCGGCCTCGAACAGGATCTCATCGGTGCTGGAGGAGTGTTACCCCGACTACTGCTGCGGATCTTCGGCTGGGCCGGCGGTATCGGGCTGCTGGTCGTGCTGTTGGTCCAGGGCGTGGATCTGGTGGTGCGCTCCCGAACCCGGCAGCTCCTCGAGTCCGTCTCCGCTGCCGGCGCAGGGGCCCTGCTGGCGTTGCTGTTGCAGAGGCTGGTTCTGGACGGACATCTGGGCGCCGTCCTTGCCGCGTTGACCAAGGCGAATCCCGGGGGTGGTCGCACGGCGCCCGTGGACGGACTCCTCGTGGCCAGTGTCGCCTTCTTCACGGTGTCAGGAGTGGGTGGCCGGCAGATCTTGAGGAGGGCAGCTGTCGTTGTCGTTGCGTCGGCGATCCTGTCCGGGTTCCTCTCCGGCGGGGTGACTGCCTTGGCACTCTTCGCGACCACACTGCTCGGGTGGTCCGTCGGCCTGATGACTCGCCTCGCGCTGGGGGCGACATCGACCCGTCCGCCCGGAACCGCGGTCGCAGCTGCCCTCATCGGTTGCGGGCTGGATCTCACTCGACTGGAACTGGTCGAGCCGGGACCATCTGGGGGACGGCGGTATGCCGGGTCGGGTCCGGGTGGGCCGGTTGACGTTCGTGTCCTTGACCGCGAGACCTTCGGCACAGCCATAGCGCGGCGCGTTCTACGACGTGCTCGTTTACGTGGACCGTCCACGCGTGGTCCTTCCCTCACCCTCCGGGGCGCGGTCGAGCACCATGCCTTGATGACGATGGCCGTGGCCAAGGCCGGTATCAGGGCACCGGAGCTCCTCGCCGCCGTCGAGGTCGGACCGTCGGCTGCGGTCATGGCCTACCGCGCGCCGGAAGGCTCGGCGGTCACCCCGACCGGCCAGAGCAGCCTGAGCGAGGACGACCTGGCAGCCTTCTGGCATCTTCTCGCACAGCTGCAAGGAGCCCGGATCGCCCACCGTGGCCTGATCGTTGACCATCTCCTGCTCGACGAGCACGGCCGGGCCGCCCTGAGCGAGGCCGGCACCGGCGACATCGCCGCAGCTGAGCTCTCGCTTCGCCTGGACGTGGCGCAGCTCCTGACGACCTTGGCGCTGATCGTGGGTCCGAAGCGAGCCGTGGCCAGCGGCGTGTCATCCCTTGGGAGCCCAGCCATCGTGAAAGCACTTCCACTCGTCCAGGCGGTCGCGATGGACGCCTCGACGAGGTCAGCGCTCCGAGAGCACAAGGGCTTGCTGCGGAGTGTTCGCGAGCAGGTGCTCGAGCTCGTCCCCGAGGGCGAACCGGTTGAGCAGGTTGAGCTTCGGCGTCTGACCCCCCGCGCGCTGGTGACGGTGCTGGGAGGCGGTATCGCGGCATACGTTCTCCTCACCCAGCTGGCGCAGGTCAACATCGCTCAGGTGCTGGCCCGTGCCCAGTGGGACTGGGCACTTGCCGTGCTCGGGTTCACGGTGCTGTCGATCACCGGCGCGTCCCTGGTGATCACCGGGGCGGTGACCGCCCGGCTTAGCTTCTTCCGGACGTATCTGACCCAGCTGGCTGTCGCGTTCAGCGGCCTGGTCGCGCCCTCAGCCATCGGAAACATCGCCCTCAACATGCGCTATCTCCAGCGTGCCGGAGTCGACCCCGCTGTTGCAGGAGGGAGTGTCGGTCTGGCCCAGCTCGCGCAGTTCTCGAGCTATTTCGTTCTGCTGCTGCTCTCCAGCGTTCTGGCCGGCACGGGGCAACAGGCGTCGTTCACCCCACCCCTTGCGGCCATCATCGGTCTCATCGTCGCCGTCGCCCTTCTGCTCGTGGCTCTGGCCGTACCACCAGGACGCCGGCTGGTCATCGGCCGGTTCCTGCCGGTCGTCCGCCGGGTCGTCCCCAGAGTCGTCGCGATCTTCCAGGATCCACGCAAGGTGGTCACCCTCTTCGCGGGCGCCTTGTTGCTGGACATGTCCTTCGTCGCCGCGCTGACGAGCGCCACGAGGGCCTTCGGCGCAACGCCCTCTATCGCCGCCGTGGGGGTGGTCTACTTCGCGGGGGCAATCATCGGCTCCGCGGTGCCAACACCGGGAGGGCTCGGTGGTGTCGAAGCTGCCCTCTCGGCCGGGCTGGTCGCGGTCGGTCTGGACGCCAGCGTCGCCGTCTCGTCGGTCGTGCTGTTCCGCCTGTGCACCTACTGGCTTCCGATCCCCTTCGGCTGGGCGTCGCTGAACTACCTCCAACGCGCCGCCGCCATCTGAGCGACGGCCCTCACGAGGTCAACCCCCTGCGTGACTGCGACCGGCCCGTTTGTCGACCCTGGCCCTTGGCCCTGTCCAGGTTGCACAATCGAAGTACGGGACGACACGTCCGACCACACGGCATCTCATCGAGGAGGACCAGATGGGCGAGACAACGACCACACCAGAAGCGCCGGAAGCGGCCACCTACGCCACCACCCGCCACCGGCTGCATGGCATCGGTGAGTGCCTCATGGCGGGGCCTCAACGACGTGCCGGCGGTCGGTTCACCCTGAGGGTGACACCAGGCGGCTTCGCCACGACCGGCGAGCCAGCGCTTCGGATCGACGGCACCAACCTTGTCGTCGACGAGAGCACGAGAGTTGCCATCACAGGGACATTCGCCGACCTGGCAGACGCACTCGGGGTTGATTTCGGCGCCCCGTCGGATGGCTATCCCGACGGCAGCGGCGCTAGCGCGACCGACGATGTGTCGCTCGACACGGCCTCGGCATTTCTTATCCAGGACTGGTATCTCCGGGCCGACGCCGCACTCCGCGTACTGGCGCCGCGAGAGACCCCGATCCTGTGGCCCGAACACTTCGACGTGGCCATCTTGCTGGAAGACACCTCGTACGGCGCCTCCCCCGGGGACGACTCCCATCCAGCCCCGTATGCCTATATCAGCAGCACCGATCATGACGGCTCGGACTTCTGGAACGCGCCGTTTGGGGCGAGCCGTGGCCATGAGCAGATGCGCACCATCGACGATCTCGTGACATTCTGGCGTGCCGGCCAGACCCTCCTCGAGGCTCAGGCCCGGTGAACGGATGAGTCCAGCGACGGTCACGGGGATCGGCCGACGCTCATGAGCAAGCTGAGACTCTGGATCGCGATGTCCCTGGACGGGTTCGTCGCTGGCCCTGCGCAGGACATCGCCAACCCGTTGGGGGTAGGCGGTATGCGGCTTCACGACTGGGTGTTCCCCCTGGCCGCGTGGCGCGAGCGTCAGGGTCTGGAGGGCGGCGACGTCAACGAGAGCTCGCCAGTGATTGAGGCGTCGATAGACAACATCGGCGCAAGCGTGATGGGACGCAACATGTTCGGCGGAGGACCCGGGCCATGGGCCGACGACCCGTGGAACGGCTGGTGGGGGGACAACCCGCCGTACCACCACCCGGTCTTCGTGCTGACCCACCATCCGCGCGAGCCGCTCGTGTGCGAAGGCGGCACGACGTTCACCTTCGTCACCACCGGCATCGAGTCGGCACTCGATCAGGCCAGAACCGCAGCCGACGGAAAGGACGTTTCAATCGCGGGCGGCGCGCACGCTGCCCGACAGTATCTCGATGCGGACCTGGTGGACGAGATGGAGATCAACCTGGTGCCGATCTTCCTCGGCGAGGGCGAACGGCTCTTCGATGGTCTCGGTGAGGGCAACCCCCGGCTCGACCACGTGAGAACGGTGCAGGCTCCCGGCGTCTCCCACCTCAAGTTCGAGCGGGTCTGAACTGCACGGCGCCACCGCGAGCCGTCGGACGGGGCACCGCGAAGACAAGGACGATGATGACCACTGACCAGAGCAGGTGGAGCGCTCCGACGGTCGCTTCGTTGGCGAACCACCAGTGGGTCAGGCCTGTGGTCGCGGTCAACCGGTGGGGGAAGTCCATGACGAAGGGCTGCCAGAGGATGAGGACGGTGCCCAGCGTGGTCCACGGGATCGTCCATCTGGTGGCCAGCAGGTCGAAGACCACGGCAGCGAGCGCCGCGCTTCCGATGTAGTAGGCGTTGTCCTTGGGGTCTAGGGCCAGGCGTACGGCTATGGAGACGAGGAGCACACCTGGCCAGCGTCCGGCGAGGGCAACCGCGAGCGCCGCCGCTGGTGAGAGGACGAGCTCGAGGGCTCGCCCCCAGGCCGGGACCAGGGTGCCGCGCACGCCCAGGGCGTGAAGTCCCGAGGCCGGTGACAAACCGACCGGCGGGTGAAGGGCGCCAAGAGTGCGCGAGTTGGCGAGGACGAAAGGCGCCCAAGCCAAAAGAGTGCCACCGGCCGCAGTGACCGCCGCCCGCAACCGACCCCGGGGAAGCACGAGCAGCAGCGGGAGGAATCCCACCGCCCACGGCTTTGCAGCAATAGCTGCGGCAAGCGCTGCCCCCGCAAGAACGGGTCTGTTGGCACAGACCGCACGCAGAGCCAGGATGGCAAAAACCATGGCGAGGACGTCATCAAGGTGCCCCCACCGGACCGAAAGGACCGTCCACGCCGGCACCATGACGATGACGGCGATCAGCATCCGGCGATGGCGTCGGGCGGCCGGGACCAACGGCTCCAGCGCAACCACGAGCAACGGGCCGGCCGCCGTCATGGCAAGGAGGGCGACGCTCTTGGCGACGCTCGCCGGCAGAGGACCGAGAAGGGCTGCCAGGGCGAGTGACAGCGGGCCGGTCTGAAGCTCGGGATGTTCGGCGTACAGGTTGAGCCCGGAGCCGTGCATGAGCAGCCTGCTGCCGTCAGCGAAAAAGTGCCACGACAGACCTGATACGGGCCATGCCCGCCAGGCCCACCACGCCGTCCAGGCAGCAACAAGGACTGCCCCGGCCAGAAGGGAAAGCGCTTGGCGGCGGACGCGCATGCCTCAGACCTTAGCGATCACCGAGACATGAGACACGAATGCCGCCAGCGACCTCGCCTTGACGAAAGAGCGGCGCTCAGGTGAGCACAGCCTCCAGCTGAGTGGTCATCCAGTCGACCTCGGACTCCTCGATGACGATCGGTGGTGCCAGCCTGATCGTTGACCCGTGCGTGTCCTTCGCGAGAACGCCTCTCGCCAGGAGTCGCTCGCAGGCCTCACGTCCTGTCATCAGGTTCGGGTCGATGTCGATGCCGGCCCAAAGACCGCGTGAACGCACGGCAACCACGCCATGGCCGACGAGCGCATCCAGGCTAACCCGCATCCGCTCCCCCAGCTTCGCAGCCCGAGCCTGGTACTCGCCGGTCTCCAGGAGGCCGACCACCGCATGGCCGATCGCGGCCGCTAGCGGGTTGCCGCCAAAGGTTGACCCATGGTTGCCCGGACGGATCACGTCCATGATCGCGTGCGAGGAGACAACAGCGGACACCGGCACGATGCCGCCGCCGAGGGCCTTGCCGAGCACATACATGTCCGGCACCACACCCTCCAGCTCGCAGGCGAACGTGGTGCCGGTGCGGCCCAGGCCTGACTGGATCTCGTCCGCGACGAACAGCACGTTCTTGCGGGTACAGAGGTCTCGCACCGCCTTCAGGTACCCCGGCGGCGGCACCTGCACTCCCGACTCGCCCTGAATCGGCTCGATCAGGGCTGCGACGGTGTTGTCGTCGATCGCTGCCTCCAGCGCGGCCGCATCGCCGAAGGGGACGATGCGGAAACCGGGCGTGAACGGACCGAAACCTTCACGGGCCACGGGATCGGTCGAGAAGCTCACGATCGTCGTGGTGCGTCCGTGGAAGTTGCCGTCGATAACGATGATGTTGGCCTGGTCCTGCTCAACCCCTTTGACCTCGTACCCCCACTTGCGGGACACCTTGATCGCGGTCTCCACAGCCTCGGCCCCTGTGTTCATCGGCAGGACCACTTCCATCCCCGCCAGCGCGGCGAGGTCACGACAGAAGGGACCGAGCTGGTCGTTGTAGAAGGCCCGGCTGGTGAGGGTTACGCGATCCAGCTGCTCCTTGGCGACGGCGACCAACGTGGGGTGCCCGTGGCCGAAGTTGAGAGCCGAGTATCCCGCCAGAGCGTCCAGGTATCGGCGTCCCTCAACATCGGTCACCCAGGCACCCTTGGCGGAGGCGATAACCACCGGTAGCGGGTGATAGTTGTGCGCCGTTACCTGCTCGTCGAGCAGGATCTGCTGCTGCGAGAAGGCGAGTGTGTCGGTCATGAAGTGCTCAACTTTCTTCGTTGGTCCAAAGGTAAATTCATCGTCGTTCGCACAGGTCGTTCATCGTCGGTCGCACAGGTCGTTCATCGTCGGTCGCACAGGTCGTTCATCGCCGGTCCAAGAGATCGTCAGGCCCGCCGTAGTCCCCGCCCGGCGTGATAATAGTCCCTGCCTTGCCGGCGATGATCAGCTCGGCATCCTCGAGCCTGCCGATGGCGGCCATGTCCCCAGTGAGCTCGACGAACCGGCATACGGCGTCGACTTTCGGCCCCATCGACCCTGCAGCGAAGTCCTCGCGACGCAGCGCGCCAGGCGTGACCCGTGAGATCGGCAGTGCCTCGGGTGTCCCGAAGTTGCGCACCACGTTCGGCACATCGGTGAGCACCAGAAGCACGTCCGCCTCAAGGGCCTCGGCGAGCACAGCCGCGGTGAGGTCCTTGTCGACCACCGCCTCGACGCCGCGCAGCTTGCCGCGCTCATTACGGATGACCGGCACCCCCCCGCCTCCCGCGCAGACCACCAATGCACCACTGAGCATCAGCAGCCGGATCATTCGGGTCTCGATGACGCGCTGCGGCTGGGGTGAGGCAACCACCCGTCGCCAGCCGCTCCCGTCCTGGCGTACGGCCCAGCCTCGCTCCTCGGCCAGCCGAAGGGCTTCCTCCTGAGGGTAGACCTCACCGACAAACTTCCTGGGGTCCTCGAAGGCCGCATCGTGTGCAAGCACGAGGGTCTGGTTGATGATGCTCGCGACCTGACGCCCCGGCAGCGCGTTCTGGAAGGCCTGCAGCAGCCAGTACCCGATCATTCCCTGCGTCTCTGCCCCCAGTACGTCAAACGGGTAGGGCTGGGACAGCCGCGAGTCCGACGCACTCTCCACTGCGAGCACGCCGACCTGGGGGCCATTGCCATGAGTGATGACCAGCTCATGCTGGCGGGCAAGAGGGGCCAGCGCCTCGACGGCCAGCGTCACATTGGCGCGCTGCGTTGCCGCGTCCGGCCGCTCGCCACGCTTGAGCAGGGCGTTGCCTCCGAGGGCCGCGACGATACGGATGTCAGGCCTCCCGGGAAGGGCACAGTGCCATCATTCGCCCAGCGTCGCGACAAGGATGGCCTTGATCGTATGCATCCGGTTCTCGGCCTGGTCGAACACGATGGATGCCTCAGACTCGAAGACCTCGTCGGTGACCTCGAGAGCGTCCAGTCCGGTTGACGTGAACAGCTGCTCGCCCACCGTCGTGCGTCGGTCGTGGAAGGCCGGAAGACAGTGCATGAACCGGACGTTGGGGTTGCCCGTGCTCTTCATCAGGTCAGCGTTGACCTGGTAGGGGAGCAGCAGCTCGATGCGCTCAGCCCACTTCTCCTTGGGCTCGCCCATCGAGAGCCACACGTCCGTGTAGAGGAAGTCGACACCCGCGACCCCCTCTTCGATGCTCTCGGTGTGGGTGATCCGTGCACCCGTGCTCTTCGCGATCGAGGAGGCTGCCGCGATGACCTCGCCGGCGTTCCAGAGCCCGCGAGGCCCCACCATTCGCACATCCATGCCCATCATCGCTCCGGTGACCAGCAGCGAGTTGCCCACATTGCTGCGGAGGTCACCGCAGAACGCGAACGCGATCTCCTCATCCGGCTTGGCGCACGCCTCACGCATGGTGAGCATGTCGCACAGCGTCTGGGTCGGGTGCCACTCGTCGGTCAGGCCGTTCCACACCGGGACACCGGCGAACCGTCCAAGCGTCTCCACCAGCTCCTGGCCCGACCCGCGGTACTGGATCCCGTCATACATCCGACCAAGCACCCGGGCGGTGTCCTTCATCGACTCCTTGTGACCGATCTGGCTACCACTGGGGTCCAGGTAGGTGACATGAGCGCCCTGGTCGAAAGCTGCCACCTCGAATGCGCACCGGGTGCGGGTCGAGGACTTCTCGAAGATGAGCGCGATGTTCTTTCCGCTCAAGAGCTTTCGTTCGTTCCCTGACGCCTTGGCGGCCTTCAGGGTCGCTGCCAGCGAGAGCAGCTCACGCCACTGCTCCGGGGTGAAGTCAAGCTCCTTGAGGAAGCTACGACCACGCAGGTTGGACGACATGCTAGATACCCTCTCGCTCGATCGGGCAGGCCATGCATCGGGGGCCGCCGCGGCCACGCCCAAGCTCGCCTCCGGACACCGTGATCACCTCGACGCCGCTCTTGCGCAGGTGGGTGTTGCTGGTGACGTTTCGCTCGTAGGCGACGACAACCCCCGGGCTGACGGTGAGCACGTTGCATCCGTCATCCCACTGTTCGCGCTCTGCGGAGTGGACATCCTGGGTTGGAGTGAGGACCCGGATGTCGTCCAGCCCCAGGGCTTTCGCGATGACGCTGTGCATGTCCTCCGGCGGGTGCTCGATGACCCGGAGCTCTTTGTCTGTGTCCCCCGGCTCGATGGTGAACGAGGGCAACATGCTCAGGCCCTCGTACTTGGTGAAGGTCTGGGCGTCGACCATCGTCATGACCGTGTCGAGGTGCATGAACGCCCGGTGCTGGGGCAGGAGAAGTGCGACGATCCGGCGAGCCGAACCTGCCGCGAAGAGGCGCCTGGCCAGTCGCTCAACCCCCTGGGGGGTGGTTCGTTCACTTATCCCGACCAGCACGGCACCTCGTCCGATGACCAGGACGTCGCCTCCCTCCATCGTGGCCGCGCCGCCGGACTTTCCCTCCGACCAGTGGGGAAAGTCCACGCCGGCGAACATAGGGTGCCACCGGTAGATCGCCTCGTAATGCAGCGATTCGCGCAGCCGGGCCTGCTTGCTCATCGCGTTGATCGCCACACCGTCAAAGATCCAGCATGAGGTGTCGCGGGTGAACATCTGGTTGGGGAGGGGCTGGAGCAGGAAGCTGTCGTCACCCATCGCCCGGAAGACCAGGGATCGGGGCTCGTCGATCCACTCGAGTACCTCGCGCTTGGTCAGGCCCCCGATCAGCGTGTCTGTAAGCGCCTGCGAGTCGAGGGAGTCGACCGCCTCCCGGACCGGGTCGAGCGCGATCGGCCCGTAGACCCGTTCGTCGAAGACGTGGTCCAGGATGTAGTCACGGGCCTCGGGCCGCTCGAGGGTCTCGCGCAACAGGTTTTCGAGGTAGATGACATCGACGCCCAGCCCACGCAAGGTGCCGACGAACCCATCGTGCTCCTGCTTCGCACGCTCGACCCACAGGATCTCGTCAAAGAGCAGATCGTGCTTGTTGGTCGGGGTCAGCCGTTTGAGCTCGATGTCGGGTCGGTGCAGGATCGCCCGCCGCAGCTGGCCGACCTCCGAGTCGACGTGGAAAGTGTCCATTCGCCCATCCTGTCGTAATCCCTTGACCCATCCGATGTCGGCATCGCCGATCGGCTCCTTGGTCCCGCGATCTGGTTGCAGGGACCAACGGCCCTGTTCAGTCCGGCTGGGGAGGTCCGACGCTGGTCGCACCCGAACAGAAGCGCCCCGGAGATGCCCTTGAGCAGCAACCCCATCCAACCAAGGGCAATCGTCGTCGGCGTCAACGGCTCACCGAGCAGCGACCAAGCCTTGGACTGGGCCGCCGACGAGGCAGCCCGAAGAGGCCTGCCACTACACGTTATTCATGGCTTCCCGCACAGGGATCCGATGACGCGCCTCGGAGTCGGATACACGATCGACGGTTTGAACGACCTCGCACAAGTCGTCCGCTCCAACGCCATCTCCCGAGTCAGCGGGGCACACCCGGACCTGGTTGTCACCTGGGCCCAGCCGATAGACGGGCCAACCCCTGCCCTGGTGGATGCGTCCGAGACTGCGGACACCGTGGTGATCGGCGCCCGTGGCCTGAGCCGGGCACGCGGCCTGATCATGGGGTCGGTCTCGCTGCAGGTATCAGCGCGCGCACGCTGTCCTGTCGTCGTGGTTCACGAGCAGATGTCTGCCCCGGTGGGAGCGCCCGTAGTCGTCGGTGTTGACGGCTCGGCCGCGTCGACGAACGCAATTGCCTACGCCTTCGAACAGGCCAGGTCACGTGGTGTGGGCCTGACTGTCGTCCATGCCTGGTGGATGGACTTCATCGAAGGAGCGACAGGGACGGGCAACTGGACGGTCGACTGGCAGGCCTTTGCTGAGGTCGAGCAGGACTTGGTCACCACGTCGATCGCGGGTTGGCAGGACGCGTACCCCGAGGTCACAGTTGGCCGGCACAGCGTGAGAGGGCTTCCAGTTCAGGCCCTGATACGGCAGAGCGAGAACGCATGCCTGGTGGTCGTCGGAAGCCGCGGACGGGTCGGCTTCGGCTGCCTCCTTCTCGGCTCGGTGAGCAAGGGCGTCATGCACGGGGCCCAGTGTCCGGTGGTCATCGTTCACGATCCCAACGCCCCACAGATCCATCCGGACGTTGCGGACACGTCCTATCCGCCGCTGGTCTCCATCCCGACCGGTCGCTCAGGAAGGTGAGCAGCCGTCCCACCAGAGGACAGGGCGACGCCAACCTCTTCCAGGGACAGACGCGCTGAAGGCTCAGCCGCTGAGAATGGCCACCAGTGCCGCATTGATACGGCGCGCCCCCTCCGGATCCAGGCTCCCATCCCCGCGCAGGTAGGTATCGCGGCGAAACTCCACCATGACCGAGGTAACCCGGATGTCACGACCAAAGTGCCTCAGAGGTACGTAGCTGCCCGAGAAGGGCTCGTTCACGACTACCTGGCCGATGATGGAACAAGCAGCTGTGACCCGCTCGACGAGAGCCGGGGGCGTGTGGTCGACATCGACACCAACGCACACTTGCGGGCGTTTGGCGTCCTGGTGCCGCTCGTAGGGCAGTGTCTGCAGCGGGTAGGAGTGAAGGTCGACAACCACAACACGCCCTGTTGCCCGAAGCCGCTCGTCCACCAGGTCTGCGAGCGCCTCCGCGTATGGCCACAGGAAGCTCGAGAGGAGGTCCTTCTCAGCATGTCGCCCGAGGTCCCGCAGAGCCTTCCCGCCAGAGGTGCGCGTGTAGACAGAACCCATACCCACCTCCGTCATCTCCTCATGTCCGTACGGCAGCCTCTCGGGATCCACGACCAGTCGGGAGAGACGGTTCACGAACAGCCACGGGCGCGGCGCGACCTGGGCCGCGGCCAGGATGGCCAGCTCGTCGGTGCGCGCATCGGTCATGAGACGCAGCTCCTCGGCGAGGGCGTGGTCGCCGAGCAAGAGCTCTCCGCGAACGTCCTCCGGGATCACGGTTGAGGAGTGAGGCACATGAACGATGTATGGCGAGGAGTCGTCGCCATACATGACCTCGAAGTTCGCCGGTCGGCCCGCCCTTGAGAAGCCGGGCGGGCCTTGCGGGCTCACGCTCGGCGCCGCGCGATAACCGCTGCCAAGACCCGGCGTCAAGGTCCGCCCCCGTTTCCAAAAACCTCCTCAACTTTGGAGGTTGGTATGACGCTACCGCCTCCGGAGCCCGGCCGAAAGGGGGTTGTGTGGCAACCACGGCACGGGCACAGCTCATGGCACGCGGTCAGATCGGAAGGCGTACGTCGCCGGGGTAGCGTGCGCGTCGCTCTCCCGCTACGGGAGTCAGCCACGCCCCCAGCACAGGGAAGACAGCTACGGCCGCGAACGCCCATGCGAAACCGAACGACCCCGCGAGCGCGCCAACGAACGGTGCCGTGGCGAAGGCGGCGACGTTCTGCATGGTGTTCTGCACGCCCAGGGCTCGTCCGGACCACGCGCGTCCGGCGAGCTCGGCCGTGGCCGTGAAGCCAAGCCCGTTGTCCGACACAGACACGATGGAGGCGACAGCCAGGGCAAGCACAACAAGCGACACACCCGTTGACGCCGTCAAGGCGAGAACCAGCATCGAGACAAACGACGCCAGTGCGATCACCCGCATCGGCGCAAGCCGGCTGCCCGCTATATCGGACCAATGACCAGACGCCATCCGGCCTGCGGCTCCCCCGACGGCAACCACAGCCAGCAGCTGTCCAGCGGTGGTCGCGTCCCACCCGCGCTGGGACACCAGGTACTCGGAGGAGAAGGCCAACGTCGCGAACTGCGGGACCACGAGCAGGGAGCTCGCCGCATGCACCCGCCACAGAAGAGGAGTGCGGTATGGCGATGGCGACCTCGTGCTGTCAGCGACCTTCTGTTGGGGTGCGTCCGACGCAAAGAGCACAACGGCGGCGGTCACGACCAGACAGATGATCGCCGGGGCGGCGAGGGCCAGCCGTAGCCCGCCCCACCTGGCCAGGGAAGGCAGCAGTGCCCCTGCCATCGCGATACCCAGAGGCTGGCCGGTCTGGCGGATCCCCATCGCGAGCCCGCGCTGATGGACCCCGAACCAGCCCATCACCAGCCGGCCACTGGCGGAGTTCACCGAGGCTCCCGCCGCGCCCACGAGGGCGAAGAGCACCGCGCGGCCGGTCAAGCTGCCTACCGCTGCGGCGACGAGCCCCAGCACTCCGGTCAGTCCCAGCCCGAGCACGATGGCGAGGCGTTCGCCATACCTGTCAGCGAAGGCACCCCACGCGATGAGCGTGATCACCATTCCCAGCGAGGGGGCAACGACGAGAGCCCCGCCCTGGGTCAGCGTGAGCCCTTCGGTGCGGCGTAGGTAAGGCAGCAGGAAGGGTAGACCGAAAAGCAGCGTGGTCGCGACCGCCTGGGCCGTCGTACCGAGCGCCAACATCACCCAGCGACGTCGAGACGTCGGTACGGCACCTGGGTTGATCACCCGATCGAGGTTAGACGTCTGGTCAGTGGCCGAGATCGACGTCTCGGCGGTTGACACACGAGTCGGGCCCTGACCGGGTGCGCAGACTTCTTGACCAGTCTCGGGTCGGCTTCGAAAGCGGGTGTCATCGATACGGCGTGAGGGACGTTGGACCCTAGTGGCGGACCGATAGCTGAATTAAGCATTGGGGTGGAGATGAGGGTCTCATGTCAACATCGATCAGGCCAGGTCGCACGCCAGCGGAGGTGCAGAGCCGGCCGCGAAGCTCGCACGTCCCTCTGGCGATCCTCGAGCTCTTCGTCGGGCTCGGTGGAATCTTCGGCGGGCTGGAGATGATCCGCCATCCACTCAATGCCTTTGGGGTGACTACGGATCTCATCGCGGGCTCACCGTTCGACACCTTCACTTGGCCCGGGGTCCTGCTCCTCGTCCTGGTTGGCGTTGCGCCATGCTTGCTGGCACTTGGACTTGTCGCCCGATGGCCCGGCATGCTCCTGCTGTCATGTCTGTTCGGCATCGGCCTCATGGCCTGGATCGGAGCTCAATGGGCTCTGCTCCAGGACCGGTTGTGGCTGCAGCCCGCGATGTTCATCTGCGGCGCGACCATCGCGACGCTTGCCGGGCGGGCGCTCAGGCGCTCTGAGCGCTGTTAGCTGAAGAACGTGAACGGGGGCTGGCGCACCACGTCGGTGCCCGGCGGACGGACCACGCCGCACAGGGTGCAGTAGACAACCCAGACCCCGCCCCTGCGCTCACACGCCAAGGTCAAGGGGGTGTTGCACGCGTAGCACGAGGACGTCACCGTTCTCGTCCGTTGACTCAGCAGGTCACCCGATCCGGTTTGCTCTGACTCAGGGCGCGACCACCCAGGGGGTTGGGTCTCCATGATCATCCCCATATTCTCCACCATCTGTCGCGTATTGCCCCGCCCAATGCCATACCAACTGCCGAGAACGGCCTTCTTCAACGTCACCGATGGCGTGTGGTCAACGCCCTGGGGACGCGGACTGCCTGCCAAGCCACTCACCCCAGGCCCGGGCACGATCGAGCTCTCCCTCCAACAGTGGGCCGCTGACGTCCTCGACGTAGAAGCTCTCGGCGTGGGCCGCAGATGAGTAGCCAAGCCCTCGGACGATCTTCGAGGCTTTCTTGGCGGCCGAACCAGGCAGATGTCGAACCTTGCTCACCCGCGTGTCGAAGGTCGCCACGAACTCGGAATGCCAGCCTTCATGAAGGTGCTCAATCCATTCGCGCAAGCCGTAGGTTGTCGACCCATGGCTGGCACCCAGAGCGACAGCCTCTTCGCGCGTAGATGGCTTGGACATGGAGAGCGCGTGCGTCGGTCCGCCGATGACCATCAGGTCCAGCGACTCTGTGATCACCTCTCGTGCCTTGGTCACTTCCAGAAGCTCGACCTCACCATAGGCGGACAAGCCATCGGTGATCGCCTGTGCCACCTGCTCCGTATTGCCGAACAGTGACTCGTACACGACGAGAGCCTTCATCCCCCTGACCGTCCTTCGATGTTGTGAGAGAGCGCAGTCTTGCGAGGAGGATGCACCCAACCCCCCACTGGCGCTAGGGACCAAGGTCCTCCCACGAGGCCCTTGCCTCTCGCGGAGCAACTTCTTGGTGACATCCCAGCGCTGCTCCGGTGCTCCTGGAGTGTTGAACAGACTGCCGCTCAGCATCCCGATGTCGGGCGCTACCTTGACGGCTGTGAACACGCAATCGGGTGACCCTTCCGCCGTTATCGACGTCGTGGGTCTGGTGAAGAGCTTCGGTCGGACAAAGGTTCTGAACGAGCTCAACCTGAGCGTCGCCTCAGGTGAGGTCCACGCTTTCCTGGGACCCAACGGTGCAGGGAAGACCACCACGCTGAGGATCCTGCTCGGGCTGCTGAAGGCGGATGCCGGCGACCTGCACCTCTTCGGCCGGGACCCCTGGCTGGATGCGGTGGACTTGCATCGCAGGCTGGCCTACGTACCGGGCGACGTCTCGCTGTGGCCCTCACTTACCGGCGGCGAGGTCATCGACCTGTTGGGCAGACTGCGCGGAGGGCTGGACCCGCTGCGACGCGCCAGTCTCATCGACCGTTTCGAGCTGGATCCCACGATGAAGAGCCGGACCTACTCCAAGGGAAACCGGCAGAAGGTCGCCCTGGTGGCGGCGCTGGCCAGCGATGTGGAGCTGCTCCTCCTGGACGAGCCCACATCGGGTCTCGACCCCCTGATGGAAGCGCAGTTCCGCGAGCACATCATTGAGATTCGCGGCGACGGCCGCACGGTCCTGCTCAGTAGTCACATTCTCAGCGAGGTTGAGGCCCTGTGCGACCGGGTCAGCATCATCCGCGACGGAGCGGTGGTGGAGAGCGGCACGATGGCCGAGCTCCGCCACCTCGCCCTCACGAGCGTGTCGGCCATTCTCACGAGGGTGCCGCTCAACCTGGCTGACCTTCCCGGTGTCCACGACCTTGTTGTGAAGGGACAGCGGATCACCGCGAGCGTCGAGCCGAGGGGCATGGCGGAGCTGATGGCTGCTCTGGGCCGGGGGGGCGTCACAGCGATGACCAGCCAGCCGCCGACGCTCGAAGAGCTCTTCCTGCGTCACTACCAGAAGGCTCAGCCATGAGGCGTGAGCTGACCGGGACCGCAGGCCTGGTACGACTCGCTCTCCGCCGGGACCGCTTTCTGATCCCGGCTTGGGTTGGCCTGTTTGCTGCCATGGCGGCGGTCTCGGCCTCGGCCACGGTCGGCCTGTACCCCAACGAAGCCTCACGGATTGAGGCGGCCAACACCATCAACTCCGCGTCGGCGGCGGTTGCCCTGTATGGGCCGATCTACGACCCCACGTCATTGGGCGCCCTTTCCATCACCAAGCTGACTGCGGTGTATGCCGCGCTGCTCTCCGTCCTGATGGTCATGCTGGTGGTGCGACACACCCGGGCCGAGGAGGAGACAGGTCGCCTCGAGCTGGTCGGGGCTGGTGTGGTCGGACGCTCCGCTCCCCTCGCAGCCGCGCTTTTGGTCGTTGGCGGCGCCAGCGCCCTGCTTGGCCTGTTGGCAGCAATCGGGCTGCAGGGCTCAGGGCTGCCGGTCAGCGGCTCGCTCATATTCGGCGCCGGGTGGGCGGCCACTGGCTTCTTCTTCGCAGCCGTAGCCGCGGTGGCGGCTCAGACGGCGACCGGTGGTCGCTCGGCGAACGGGTTGGGATTCACGGTGATCGCTCTGGCCTACGTAGCCAGGGCGATCGGGGACCTGGCCGACGCCGGACCTGGGTGGCTCTCATGGCTCTCCCCGATCGGCTGGAACCAGCAGATCCGGGCCTTCGCCGGCAACCGGTGGTCAGTTCTGATCCTGCCCGTCGCCGGGAGCGCACTGCTGGTGATGGCGGCGTTCACACTGCGACGGCGACGCGATCTCGGCTCCGGGCTGCTTCGGGACCACCCTGGCCCAGGCGTTGGTGCCCTCGGATCACCGCTTGCCCTCGCGTGGCGGCTCCAGCGCCCCTTGCTGCTCGCATGGACGGCGGGCTCGGCTGTCATGGCGTTGATGATGGGCTCCATCGCACACAGCGTGGCGGGGATGCTGGACTCCCCGGAGATGGCAAAGATCGTCCGGCAGCTGGGCGGTGAACAGGGACTGACCGATGCATTCCTGGCTGCCATGCTGGGACTGGTGGGCACCATGATCGCCGCGTACGGGATATCCGCCGTCACAAGGCTTGCTGCCGAGGAGTCCAGTGGTCACGCCGAAACCGTCCTGGCCGGAGCCGCTGCCCGCCCCGGATGGGCCGCCAGCCATTGGCTACTGGCCCTCACCGGGGTCGCGTGGCTGTTGCTGGTCGCAGGTATGGCGATCGGACTTGGGCATGGCCTTGCCGTCGGCGACTTGAGTCAGGTCATCCCCATCACTGTCGCGGCACTCACCCGAATCCCGGCTGCCTGGGTCCTGGTTGGCCTGGTCGTTGCCGTTTGGGGCATCAGACCCCAGGCAACCGCACTCGTGTGGGGCGCCTACGCGGCTTTCATCCTCGTCGGTGAGTTCGGCCAGCTGTGGGGGGTGCCCCAATGGGCGATGGACGTCAGCCCATTCGCCCACTCCCCCGTGCTTCCCGGGCCCGCTGCTGGGCTGACCGGAATGCTCTGGTTGACGCTGGTGGCCGCTGCCTTCCTCGCTGTCGGGTCTGCAGCCTTTCGCCGCCGCGACCTCGCGACCTAGGCAGACGGCAGCGCGCGTGCCCCCTCCGTCTCAGGGACGACTACTCGTCTGCGGCATGACGAAGGGGACCCGGCAGCACTGCCGATCGAGCACCCCCAGTCACCTCGAACCTGCGGCCGGTGATGCTGTCGGCCTCGATCCTGATGAAGTGCGGTTTGGGTGACGAGTGCCATGGGAAGAGCGGCAGCTCGAACGCATCCAGCACCTCGTACAGCCGGTTCACTTCACGAGCAGTCCCCTTCACCACGACGCTCCAGGCACTCGCTGTCTCCAGGTCGTACCCGTCCGCCTCGAAAGCCACCCAGTGTCCCAGCGCCCCGCTGAGCTTGGTCCCGGAGGCCGTACGAAAGACCAGCGTGCCCCGATCTACCAGGTGGTTCACCGGGAAGATCTCCGGTCGTTCGTTGACGACCAGGGCCAGACGACCCACCACTGCAAGACGGAGCATGGCCCACGAGTCCGCGGCCGACAGCTCCACACCCACGCTCATCGGGTCATTGCTCATAGAGCCAAGTCTCGCCTGCGATCTCACACCGGGCAAGGCCAAAAGTTCAACCAGAACATCCCTCCATCGGGTCCGGCGGGGCGCGACATTTCATGACCAGCTGAAACCCTGGGATCGCACGGTCGGCGCCCTATGGTGCAAGGCACGATTCTCAACGCACTCTGATCGACGGCATACGCAGGACAGCGGTCGCTGGAAGCCCCAGCCCGGCAGGGAGATCGGAGAGCCCCCGCAGCGCCAAACCCATCGACGCGCGGGGGTCCTCAGTGTTCTTCGCCTGCCCCAGCCGGGCGAGCATGGGGACATGACCAGGACGCCGCACCGGGGCATCGGCCCGCAGACCTGCTCGCAGACGGGCGATGCGGACGGCGTCGCGCAGACCCCCGAGCTCGTCGACCAGGCCGATGTCGAGCGCGTCGCTGCCCGTCCAGACCCGGCCACGCGCGACGCCCTCGATCTCGGCAACAGTCAGGGCTCGGCCGCGAGCCACCTTGGCCACGAAGCTCTCATAGATGGCGTCGATCGTTGCCGCGAGCCGCTCGCGCTCGTCGTCGCTGAAACCGCGCCGTGGCGAGAACATCAGTGAGCGGGCACCATACGAAACCGTCCCGGTCGTGACACCCACGCGATCCAGGAGCTCGCTCACAACCATCTTGCCGCCGAATACGCCGATCGATCCGGTGAGCGTGGCCGGAAGCGCGACGATGACATCTGCGGGGCAGGAGATGTAGTAGCCGCCGGACGCCGCCGCCTGACCCATGGACACGACCACCGGCTTGCCGGCGTCCCGCACGCGGCACACCTCCCGCCAGATGGTGTCCGAGGCAACGGCCGAGCCCCCTGGGGAGTCGACGTGAAGCACCACGGCGCGGACGTGCTCGTCCTGGGTCGCTGCTCGCAGGGCTGACCCCACGGAGTCGCTGCCGACCTGGCGTCCCATCGGACCTCGCCGCGTGCGCCCGGACACAATCGTGCCGCGCACCTCGACCAGCGCTACGTGGCCCTTGCGGTGCGTCGGCAGATGGGGGCGGCGTCGCGGATGCCACCGATCGGCGAAGAGCAGCTCCGCGTCAAGGCCGACTCGCGAGCGCATCGCGGCGTAGGCCTCGTCCCGGTAGCCGAGGAAGTCGACCAGCCCGACGTCCCGCGCCTGTGGAGCAGTTCGCGGCCCTGTGTCGGCAAGCTCGCGCACCCGTGCCGGCTCCATCCCTCTGGCGGTGGCGATCGCGGCGACCGCGCCGGCGAAGATCGAGTCGGCAAGGCGGTCCAGTGCTGCGCGGTGAGCCGGGGTGAGCTCGGTTCGCATGACGCGGTCGGCCGCATTCTTGTACTCGTATCGCTGCTCGAGCTGCGGCTCGATGCCCAGGTGGTCGAGCGCACCCCGGACGAAGGTCGTCTCGACGCCAACGCCGAGCAGGCCCAGCCCCCCGCCGGGCTGTAGCCAGATCTGGTCGAACCCGGTGGCAAGCACGTAGGCCGACATATCGCCAGAGCCCTCGCCGAAGCTTTCCGCCCACGCGAGAGTCGGCTTGCCGCTGGCAGCGAAAGCCTCGACGCCAAGGCGCAGCTCCTGCATGGCGGCCCAAGGCAGCGCACCCCCCACCTTGGCGATCAGCCCGACGACATGATGGTCAGCGCCGGCGTCGTGAAGCGCGCGCAGGATAGGCCCGAGCTGGTGCCGGCCGCGGGCGCGCAACCGGGCGATCGGGTCGTCGGCGTTGTGCACGGAGGGAGGTTCTGTGAGGTCCAGCTCCAGCAGGAGGGGCGGTCGGTGGCCAGGCGATACGGGCATGCACTCAACTTATGACGTGACCTGGCTGTGGTGAAGCGTCAGAGAGCAGATGACGCCCACAAACACCTTCGGTCCTACGCCGTTACGAGCCGCCGAACCTCGCGTGCAACCATACCGGCCCCCGCTGCGCCCAGGACGATCGTGTAGTGGTTCACGTCTGGTACTTCCCGGATCGTCAGCACGGGCAGCTCCGTCTTCCAGCGCGCGATCTCGCTCGCGCCGTAAAGGCCTGGGGTCTGGTTCAGGAGTCCGCGCGGTGCGGTCAGGAGCGTGACCGGTTGCTTCGGCTTAGCCAGCGCGCCCAGCACCGACTCCCCGCCATACAGCTCCATCGAGTCTTCGGTCATCGCATCGATGGAGCACGAAGGGCGCAGCAGAGGCTCCGAGCCGGTCAGGTCGTAGTTGGCGTAGTCGGCGACTGCCTGGCTCCAACAGTCGGCGAAAGCGGGGTGGCTCTTCCAGAACTCCAAGTACGCCGGGCGGTCGACGAAGGTCATGGAGAGGCGCTCGGCGGCCGGGCCGAGGGTGGATCGCAGCAGGTCGCCCTGGCTGATACCGGCCGGGACGGGAAGCGGAAGACCGCCGTCGACCAAGAGCACCTGGCTGAACCGGTCTGGGTACAGATGGGCCGTGACCACCGCGGCGAAAGCGCCCATCGAATGCCCGATGAGAAGCGCTCGCGGTAGTTTCAACGCCAGGATCACAGCCTCGACATCTGCCGCATGCCGCGCCATCCCGTAGGGTCCGGGAAGCCCGGCGCTCCTCCCACGGCCACGCAGGTCGGGGGCGATGAGGCGAACCTCGGGCAGAGCCTCCGCAACCATGGCCCAGGCCATGTGTGACGCGGTGACCCCGTGCAGGGCAATGGCTGTGGGCGCTGTCGGGTCTTCCGGCGACCACTCGCCGACCCGGAGAGTTCCGCCGTCCACCTGAATGTCGTGTATTCCGTAGGTCACTGTGCCCTTCATCCGCCGTCGATCATGTACGCAGTCGTCGTGCTCACGATCGCAGCGTCGTCCGGTCGGTCATCGAGACCGAGGCACGACTCGCTGGCACTAGGGAGAGCATGCGACGCCGAGGGAGTCTGCGCCCGAGACCTTTGTGGTACCAGCCTCGTAGAAGACATCGACGTCCTTGACCGTGAAGCCCGCGGCCTCGAGCAGGTCCACGATGGGCCGAGTCAAGTGGCATCCACCAGCAATTCGCTGTTGCAGCGGGTCGAGGCGTCGCTGCCAGCGCCGTACGCCCTCGTCCGGGGCGAGACCATGTTCGAGGAACTGCACAGTCCCTCCGGACTTGAGGACACGCCGCAGCTCGGACAGTGCGGCGGCAACGTCGGGGATGCTGCACAGCGTCCATGTTGACAGTGCACAATCAAAGCTGTCGTCGTCGAAAGGCAGGGACTGACCGTCAAGGCCGGACCGCGACACCTGCACATTGGATGCCCCGAGTCGCTCACCTGCCAGCCTCCAGCTCACGTCGCGGGGCTCGACCGCCGCAACACTGGTGACGGCAGCGGGATAGAAGGGGACGTTGAGTCCAGATCCGAAGCCGATCTCCACAATGTCCCCCGCGAGACCCTGGCAGACCCGGCGTCGTAGCGGTTCCAGGGTCTTGGCGCCGCATGCCCTGTTGAGGATCCGCGGGAGGACTCGATCCTCGTAAAGGCCCATCGCACTCCTTCCGGATTATCGAGCTCGAGGCGTCGCCCTGACGCATTGTCCAACAAGCAAGGATCCGCCCTGCCCGTCACCGATCATTGCTGGCGGACGTTCGCGTTGTCCACGGCGTGGCGGCGGGTAGCAGCACCGTTGCGGTGACGACGCCGAGAACGAGGGCGAGGGCGACAAGCGTGAGCCGCAAACCACGCCCGCGCGGTGTTGGGCCGCCTGCGGCCCCCCGGAGCTCGCGCCAAGCGGTCAAGATGGCAACCTTCAGATGCCCGAGGACGTGCAGGGTCATTACCGCGAACCAGATCGCGAAGCTGGCCTTATGTGCCGTCAGGAGAAGGCCCGGGTTCGCGGGCTTGACGGCAAGCAGGCCGACGCCGGTGCCAAGCAGCGACAGGTTGGACGCGATCAGCACCGGGCCGAGAATGCGGAGCAGCCAATGCGGTGGCCCCTTGTCCAGATAGGCACGGGAGCCCGTGTAGTAACGCGTGAAGCGGTACGCCGTGCTGCCAGTCTTGAGCAGCACCGGACCGATCAGGAGCACTCCGAGGTACACGTGCAAGGTGATCATGCCCCGAACACTCAGGAGCGTGAGCCCCTCGACGGCAAGCAGCCCCAGCAACAGCATGCCGTTGGTGGAGGTGAGCCGCTCATTCCCCTCGACCCCCGAGACCGAATGCGTCGGGGCGGGAGGGTCGTTGCTCACTTGGGGTCCGCTCCGATCTGCTCAGGTTGCTCGGATCTGCCCGTTGACCACCTGGACCCGGATGGACGCCAGAGGGCTCGGTGGCGGTCCCTGCAGGACCTGTCCAGTCCGACCGTCGAAAACCCCGCCGTGACAGGGACAGACGAACTCGACTGTAGACGGCTCGAACTGGACCGTGCAGCCGTTGTGCGTGCACACAGCCGAGAACGCGACGAACGTGTCACCGGAGGGGTGAACCACCCACGCGGGGTTACCGTCGGGAGCGGTGAAGGAGATGGCGCGCCCGAGCGGGACCGAGGACGCCGCGGCCACGGCGACGCCCTGAGGTGGGGTCGAGGTTTGCGCTGCCGCCGGGCCAGCCGTGTCTGCCTGGGGTGTCGGCGCGCGGCCCAGCGCCCGCCCGATTGTCGCGGTGAAGCCACCGACGAGTGCTGCCATGACTCCGACGATGGCAGCCGCGACCCCGCCGAGGACCATGGTGCGCCTGTGCAGGTCCTTGTCCTGTCGGTCGGGCAGCGTCTCCTGGATCGGGAAGACCGGGCATCCGGCAAGACGGGTGCACTGACCGTCAGGCGCGAGCCCGCACTTCTGGCCCCGAGCGCAGAGCTTCCGAAGCCGTGGTACGTCGATCGAGACCGAGGCGGGTACAGGGCCCAGACGCAGGTCGCGCCGTGCCCGGTTTCTCAGCCACGAGTCCACGCTGAGCTGATTCCCTGGGCCGAACGCAATCATCACCAGCCAGGCGAACACGAAAACGATGTCCGCACCGTAGTAGTAGGGCGTGGTGTTCCAGCTGACGGTGAGGAAGAACGTGAACGCAAGGAGTGCGCCTCCGGCGGCAGCAACCCGCGTCCACAGCCCGAGCAAGGTCCCTACACCAACGGCCACCTCAGAGAGGGCGATCATCACGCTGACAAACGTCGGCGCGTGCGCAGATAGTGACAGCAA
Organism: Actinomycetales bacterium; assembly: GCA_038236365.1. GTDB lineage: Bacteria > Actinomycetota > Actinomycetes > Actinomycetales > Dermatophilaceae > UBA4719. Next base: position 37,787 of record JBBRZV010000021.1, read on the forward strand.
CGGCCCGATCGGGCTGCTGTCGTGCAGCCTCAGCATCTGGTATACGGCCGACGTGGGGTTGTTCGGGTCAAGGTAGCCAGGGTCGGACAGCTTCTGCAGGCCGGCATAGGTGAAGGTTGACCCGAGGAAGACCCGCAAGGGTAGGAGCAGCCACTCGGGCTTGGTGCGCCGCCGAGACCAGAACGATCGCGCCAGTGCTCGATCGGGCCGCCTCATCTCTGCAGTATGCCGTCGCCCCAGGCGCCTTCGCAGGGCTTCTGCGCCACTTGGGTCTGTCAGTGGTTCAGGTCACGTTGCGCCGAGTCGGATGCGGGACAATGCCCCGCGTCTGAGTCTCGCCCTTTTGGTGGATGACGTCGCTGCGCCGAAGTGGTGTTGTGAGCGTGCAAACCACGATGCGGCGGGAATGCGCGAGCTTGTCCACCTGCGCCCGAGCAGAGCCACCGGCATTGTTCCTAGCAACTGGGAGCCATGGAGGCACCGTATGGCGATTCAACTTTTTCCCAAGCGAGCGCGGCTGCTGGTGGCGGCGCTGACGGCAGCTCTTCTGCCACTGGCATTCACCCCCACAGCATCGGCCTCGAGCGCGCCGCACCATCGGACCTGGCGGGTCGCGGTCGGCCAGGAGACTTCAAACGACGCCATCCAGGGCATGGCGTTTCTGCCTGGCACCGTATGGATCAACCAGGGCGACAAGATCGTCTGGAGAGCCAAAGCTGGTGAGATCCACACCGTGACGTTCCTCGCCACCGGCCAGCCTCTGCTCCCGTTCAACCCGTTCAGTCCCATGGATCTGCTCCCCCAGGGCGGCACCAACTACGACGGGGTCTCGTACTTCAACTCCGGGGTCATGACCGACGAGCCAGATTCCGGGTTCCCGTCCACGCGGACGTACAGCCTCACCTTCGACAAGACGGGGAACTTCACCTACTGGTGCCTCGTACACGGGACGATGATGAAGGGCTTGGTCCACGTCCGGGCGGCAGGCACCCGCTATCCCTTCAGCCAGGAGCAGTACAACCACCAGTCAGCGGTGGAGAAGGCCGCGATACTGCGCGACGGGCGCCACCTGTGGGCGGAGACGGCAGAAGACGCCACCAGCCACAAGGTCTTCGCCGGAGCCGATGACGGCACAGCCATGGTGATGCGTTTCATCAACGAACATGTGACGATCCGCAAGGGGTCCAGCGTCACCTTCGTGAACAATGGCATGGCCGCTCCACACACGATCACGTTCGGACCTGAGCTGCCGAACATCTTTGCTCCGTATGGCGACCCGACCAACTTCACGGGACAGCAGCTCAACTCCGGAATCATGGTGCCGGGGTCGACCTTCACTGTCACGTTCAACAAGGCCGGCACCTTCTCCTACATCTGCGGTCTGCATGACTACCTGGGGATGGTCGGAACCGTCACCGTCAGGGACTGATCCCGAGGGAGCCGGTAGCCACCGACTAGCAAGGGGCCGGGAGGGACTGTCCTCTCCCGGCCCCCTGTACCGCCCGGAGCACCAGAGTCCGGGGCGGACAAGGGAAAGGGGCTAGCCGCCGTACGGCGTGATCGCCGCCTTGGCCCGCGCGAGACGGACGGCGTTGGAAAGGGTCTGGATGTCGAAGGCACCGTGGTGGCGTCGGCCGTTGATGAAGAAGGTCGGGGTGCCCGAGACCCCGCCGAGATCAGCACTGTCGACGTCCTGCGCGACCCGCGAGGCGCCGAAATGCTGGTGGAGGTCGTTGGTGAAGAGCGCAACGTCGAGGTCGAGCTGCTGGGCGTATCCCACGAGGTCCCGCTTGAGCAGTGCCCCCTGGTGGTCCAGCAGCAGGTCGTGCATGCCCCAGAAGGCACCCTGGCGTGCTGCGGCCTCTGCCGCCTCGGCTGCGATCTGGGCGTGCGGGTGCACGTCCCGGAGCGGAAGATGCCTCCACACATACCGGATGTCGCCGAAGTCGGCCAGCAGCTCGCGGACGATGGGCTCCGCCTGGCCGCAGTAGGGACACTCGAAGTCCGCGTACTCGACCAGGGTCACTGGTGCCTCGTTGGGACCGCGGATGTGGTCGTGGTCCGGGTCGACCGGGTCGGCGAGGTCGACGATGGACTCCGCAGTGCCGAGCAGCGCCCGGGCCCGTCGCGGCAGCGGGAGGGCTGCGGTGATGCGAAAGAGCACCCAGGTCAGTCCCGCCGCGCCCAGCGCTGCGGTCAGGATGCCGAGCTTGGCTTCCTCAAGGTCACGTCCGCTGAACGCCAGCGTGGCGATGAGCAGGCTCACCGTGAAGCCGATGCCCGAGATGGTGCCACCACCTGCAACTGCCGCCCATCCGACAGGTGGTCGCAGCCGCCCTCGGGTCACCGCGGTGACCAGCCATGCTCCGGCCAGTACACCCACTGGCTTGCCCAGGACGTACGCGGCGATGATGCCGAGAGTGATCGGCGACCGGTACGCCTGCGAAAGGAATCCGCCGTCGACCGATATACCCGCATTGGCCAGCGCGAACAGAGGCACGATCAGATAGCTGGTCCACGGGTGAAACGCGTCCTGCAGCCGTTCGTTGGGTGAGATCGCCTGCTGGAGCCCGGCTCTGGCCGAGCGTGCGAGCTCTGGCGTGGGTTGCTCACGGAAGTCTCTGAACCTGTCGGTCGCGCGTTCAAGCTCCTCGCGGCCGGCGGGGCCGGCGTAGGTGAGCAAGCCCATGGCAAGGCCGACGACCACGGGGTCGACCCCCGAGAGGTGCAGCGCCACCCAGGTGGCGATGCCCATGAGGAGGTACACGATGCCCTGACGGACGCGCAGCCGCTTCACCACCAAGATTGCTGCGAACAGCGCGAACGCAACCAGAAGTGGTGCGACGTTGAGCTGCTTTGTGTAGACCGTCGCGATCACGATCAGTGCCAACACGTCGTCGATGACCACCACAGTCAGCAGGAAGGCCCGCAGCCGCTCGGGGAACCGGGGGCCGATGAGCGCGAGCATCCCGAGTGCGAAAGCGGTGTCGGTGGACATGGCCACGCCCCAGCCCCGCGCCGAGGTCTCCCCTGCGTCGACCGCCAGAAACAACAGGACGGCCACGGTCATCCCGAGCACGCCTGCAGTGAGAGGCAGTACCACCCGGCGCCGCTCACGCAGCTCACCCATGTCGAGCTCGCGTCGGGCCTCCAGACCAACGACGAAGAAGAAGAACGTCATCAGCCCGCTGTTTACCCAGCCGACCAGATCCATTGTCACGCCCGAACCACCGACCCGCACCGCCAGCTCGGTCCCCCACACGGTCTGGTAGGAGCTGGCGGCGACGTTCGCCCAGACCAGCGCCGCGATGGTGGCCGCCAGTAGTGTGGCCGCGCTGCCGCTCTCGGTGCTCAGGAACCGGCTGAGCGGTGTCTCGTGTCGCCAGGTCCAGGCAGTGTTCCCGGGCGTCTGGGGTGGTTCAGCCTCAGCCATGCACGTGCTCCTCCAGAGTCCTCAGGTCTCCAGGCGAATGCGTGGCCTAATGGTATGAGGCGTCCGTTTGGAAATCGAGGGTGTACGGACCGGGCTGGTACTCGTCCTGACTGGTCAGGTTCACGGTGACCGTCCTGCCGGCCGGGACATTGTGAGCGAATCCCCCAAGGCTGGCGACGGTTCCGCCGTTCACGAGCAGGGTCACAGTGAAGCTGGCCGACGCTGTATTCCTGCTGGTGTTCGTGATCCGCGCCGTACCGCCGAAGTCACCGTCACCGATGCCGTGACCCGGGAAGCTCGAGCTTTCCAGGAGCCAGCCCTTGTCCATCCTCTGTGCCGGAGCAGCAGCAACCTGGTTGCCGGTGGAGGGAGGTGAGGCAGTCGACGGGTCGCCGAAGTTGTTCGCTGCTCCAAAGACAATAAGGACCATGAGCACTGACGGGGCCCTGAACCACCAGCGGTGGTGGAACGGCTTCGTGTTCGCGCCCATGTGACTCTCCCCGAAATCGGCACGCCGACCATGCAAACGGTAGGCGTCGAGCCGAGGAGGATTCCGGTGATTCGAGGAGAACTGATCCAGATGAGCTACCTGCGACTGACCCTGACTCGCCAGCCCGGAGGCTACTCACCAGTCGTGAACGCTGCCGTCATGCAGTCGGTTGAACGGCAGGTAGGCGCTCTGGTAGGGGTACTGGCCCGCCTCGTCCACGTTGAGATCCACGCCGAGGCCGGGCTTCTCGCCGGGGTGCAGATAGCCGTCCACGAAGCTGAACGACTGCTCGAAAACGCGGCCCGTCAGCTCGCCGTGAGGCATGTACTCCTGTATGCCGAAGTTGTGGATGGCCAGGTCAAGGTGCAGCGCGGCCGCCATACCGACGGGTGAGATATCGGTCGGACCGTGGATGCCCGACTTGATCTGGTACTGGGCGGCGTAGTCCATGATCTTCTTCATTGGAGTGATCCCGCCGCCGTGGGTGACAGCCGATCGCACGTAGTCGATCAGCTGGTCCTTGATCAGCGTCTGGTAGTCCCACAAGGTGTTGAAGACCTCACCGATCGCCAGGGGCGTGGTGGTGTGCTGTCGAACAAGGCGCAGGGCGTCCTGGTTCTCCGCCGGGGTGCAGTCCTCGAGCCAGAACAGGTCGAACGGCTCGAGCGACTTGCCAAGCTTGGCCGCCTGGATCGGCGTCATCCGGTGGTGACCGTCGTGCAACAGGGGCAGGCCAGGGCCGAACTCGGCTCGGACGGCCTCGAAGACGGAGGGCAGATGACGAAGGTATGCCGGGGTGTCCCAGTCCTCCTCCTTGGGCAGGCTCATCCGCTGAGCCGGCTCATAGTCATAGCGCTTGCCGCTTGACTGCGCCTGGGACGCGACCCCGTAAATTGCTTTGAGGCCGGGAACGGCGGTCTGGATGCGGATCGCCCGGTAGCCGAGGGCCTGATGCTTTCGGACCGAGTCGAACAGCTCGGGGAGGTCGCGCCCGGAGGCATGACCATAGGCCAGGATCCCGTCACGGCTGGCGCCGCCCAGCAGCTGGTAGAGCGGCATACCGGCGGCCTTGGCCTTGAGGTCCCAGAGGGCAACGTCGACAGCAGCGATCGCGGCCATCGTGACCGGTCCGCGACGCCAGTAGGCGCTCCGGTACAGGAACTGCCAGGTGTCCTCGATGCGGTGGGCGTCCTTGCCGAGCAACAGTGGTACGACGTGCTCCTTCAGGTACGCGACGACCGCGAGCTCCCTGCCGTTGAGGGTGGCGTCCCCCAGTCCGACGAGGCCGTCGTCGGTGGTCAGTCGCAACGTCACGAAGTTGCGGTCGGGACTGGTGACGATGACCTCTGCCTTGTCAATTCTCATGAAGCTCTTTTCCTGCCGGCGCAACGGTTTTCAGGGTCTGCGAACTCGGGACGACGCTGCGTCAGCGCACCGTTTCTCCCGTCCCAGCCTCGAGCAGTGCCAGCTCTTCGCGGGTGGGCAGCCCCTCCCAGTCGCCGACCACAGAGACCGCGAACGCGCCCGTGACCGTACCGCGGCGAAGCGCCTCTGCAGGGTGAAGACCATCCAGCACGCCGGACAGGTAGCCCGCCGTGAAGGCATCGCCAGCGCCGATGGTATCCAGCACGGGGACTGCGATGGCGGGGGCGTGATGAGCCTGCCCCTCGTACCAGACGGTCGCGCCGCGCGCTCCCCTCTTGATGACAAGCTGGCTGACGCCGGATGCCGCGAGCTCCAGGGCCGCCTCCGACTCGTCGTCGGGAGCGACCAGACCCAGCTCAGCTTTGGAGGCGATCACGATATGCGCCTTCCGGACCAGCTCGGAGAGCATGGTGCGCGCCTCCTGAGGGCTCCACAGCTTCGAGCGGTAGTTGACGTCGACGCTCACGAGCGCGCCCGCGCGAAGTGCGAGGTAGACCGCCTCAGTGACAGCCTCAGCCGCGGAGTCGGACAGTGCGGGGGTGATCCCGGTGATGTGCAGGATCCGGGGCGCGTCGCTCAAACAAGCTGCGGCATCGGTGGCTGAGAGTGCGGATCCGGCCGACCCTGCGCGGTAGTAGCTCACCCGGGAGACGTCGGCGACGCGACGCTCGGCCAGCATGAGCCCGGTCGGCCGTTGTGAGTCAACAACCACCGTGTCCACGATCACCGACTCGGCACGCAGCGTGCGCAGGATGTAGGCGCCGACCTCATCCGCCCCCACCCGGCCGCCCCAGCGCACGGTGTGGCCCAGACGCGCCAGCCCGATCGCCACGTTGGACTCGGCGCCAGCCATGGTCATATAGAGCGACCCGCCGAGTCGCAGGGGTGTGCCCGTCCGAAGACTGACCATCGTCTCGCCCATGGTCACAACGTCGGCCCGGGTCATGCGGGCTGCCCGGACCGTCCGGTCACCGAGAGGAAGGCAGCGGCGCGGGTGCGCAGCGCGTCCAGGTCACCACCGCGGATGGCGTCGCCCACGAGCGCGCTGCCCACGCCGACGGCGACCGCACCGGACTGGAGGTATTCGACGGCGAGCCGAGTGTCGACCCCGCCCACCGGTATGAACGGCAGGTCGGGCAGGGGCTCGCGGAGCGCCCGCAGGTACGACGGACCCCCCAAGGTCGCCGGGAACAGCTTGACCGCATCCGCTCCCAGCTCCATCGCGGTCAGGGCCTCGGTCGGCGTGAGCACGCCGGCCAGGACCGGGATCCCGCCAGCGACCGACTCCGCCACGCTTTCGGTCAGGGCCGGGGTGACCATGAACCGGGCACCGGCCCCGGCGGCCCGCGACACGTCATCGCGGGTAAGGACGGTGCCGGCTCCGATCACGGCGCCGTGCGGGGCCAGACGTGCCACCTCGGCGATCACCGCAAGGGCGTCCCCACTGACCAGCGATACCTCGAGAAACCGGATTCCCGAGCTGAGCAGTGCCAGCGAAGCAGCAACCGCGGCCTCGGGGTCAGCGCCTCGAATGATGACGAGCAGTCGCTCCCGGGCCAGCCGGGTGAGGAAGTCAGACGATGCCGGTGTCACCATTCCGCCAGCGCCCCATCGGGATGGCGCCATACCGGCGTGCGCCAGAGGTGCCCGCACGCGTCGGCCGCGCGCACCGCCGCCTCGTCGATCTCGATGCCGAGCCCGGGGCCGGTCAGCCTCTCGATGTTTCCGTCGACAAACTGCAGGGGCGCCTTGTCGAGCACGTAGTCCAGCACCTCTGCGCCCTGGTTGTAGTGGATGCCGATGCTCTGCTCCTGGATCAGGAAGTTGGGGGTGGCGAAGCCCACCTGCAGACACGCCGCCAGGGCGATCGGACCCAGAGGACAGTGCGGTGCCAGCTGTACGTCGTACACCTCCGCCATTGCCGCGATGCGTCGCACCTCCGAGATTCCACCCGCGTGCGAGAGGTCGGGCTGGGCGACTGCGATCCCGGACTGGAGGACGGGAAGGAAGTCCTGCCGGTTGTAGAGCCGCTCCCCCGTGGCGATCGGGATCGATGTCGCCGACGCCAGCTGGCCGATCAGATGCGAGTTCTCCGGGACGACCGGTTCCTCGATGAAGAAGGGACGCAACGGCTCCAGCAGGGGCGCAAGCCGGCGGGCGTTGGCCAACGTCAGCCGCCCGTGGAAGTCGACGGCCACATCGCGGTTAGGCCCAAGCACCTCTCGC
>JBBRZV010000022.1:0-43179 GCA_038236365.1 Actinomycetales bacterium
CAGGCTCTGGGGAGTCGAGCGGAAGGCTCGAAGGCTGTGCCATCGCGAACTCGATTCGGTGGTCCCGGAATATCGAGACACGGGCCACCGAGGTTCGGGAGCAGCACGCGAGCAAAGCCGACGCCACCGAGGTCTGGAGTGACGCAGGTCACAGACAATACACCCATAAACCCCAGAACCCAAGGGCAGGACCTTCGCAAAGACGAAGGCTCAGACCCTAACGCTGATCGGGACGCCGAACACTTTGAGTGGGACGCCGTCGACGAGGTCTTCGCCGTCCGATCAAAGGATCCGCTACCCCATCACCGACCGCATGGTCTTCCCGTTGAGCCTGCAGACCTCGGCGCCAGCCTGACGGGGACGAAGGCCCCGGGGTGTACGGCCGGGGGCGTACCACCAGGCCGCGGCGCGCAGCCGGGGTCGAGACCTGCCAACACTGCGGTCAACCGGGCACGCTGCTCGCAGCCACGACGCCGGGGGTCGGGCGACGAACTTGGCGGGCCGACAGGCGACCGCCAAGCGCGTGGCCGGAGTGGGATCGGTCAGCGACCCAGCTCACCGGTGTAGGTCACGCTCCCGGTCCCCGGACATTGCAGCACGCCGCCGGGGAAATCGTAGGGGGAGATCGTGTAGGTGAGTTTCTCACCGGTGAGGGTGATGGTGAGGTCCCCGGCACCGGTCACCAACGCCACGGCCACTGTCGCGCCTGCGACGGGCGGCTGCGCCTGCAGGACAGGTCCGCCGAACGAGACGTGGTGCTTGCCGTTGAGGAAGATGTTGATGCTCACCGTCGCGTCGGTTGCCCCACGCTGGATGATGTTCCAGGGGCCGCTCACCGGCCCGGTGGGTGTTACCTGGTTGCAGCCCGAGTAGACCACGGCGGTGAAGACGCCGTGGTACGTGGTGCTCGCGGGAGTCTCTGCCCCGGCTGGCGCCCCGGCAAGTAGGGCCAGGGGTAGGACTGCCGCGGTTGCCAGCAGCCTTCGGATAGTTGTCATTGCCCGTCCACCCATCGAGTCACCAGGTTCCGGTCGCCGCGCTCACCAGAGCCGGTGGGTGCGCCCGGGCGGTGGCCTTTCTCAAGTGAAGCGCCAGAGATCGGTCACGTAACAGGGACCAACGTCCTCCTTGGTCGAGGTGGGGACGGCCCTGGATCGAGTCCCTGTCCTGCAGCGCAGGACGGGGACTCTGCGTTCTGCGATCGTGGTTCAGGACGCTTGGGGGGTCTGTGCCCTGCGCAGAATCTCGGTGAGCTTGTTGGCGCCCGCGACCACTGTCGCGGCATGCAGACGTCCGGGCTGACGGGACACACGCTCTATCGCGCCGGAGATGGACACTGCGGCCACTACGCGACCGGACGGCCCCCGAACCGGGGCTGACACGGAGGCGACTCCGAACTCGCGCTCGCTCACGCTCTGCGCCCAGCCTCGTCGCCGGACACCTGACAAGGTGGTTGCCGTGAACTTCGCCCCATGGAGCCCCCGGTGCATCCGATCCGGCTCCTCCCAGGCGAGCAGGACCTGAGCTGCGGAACCGGCCAGCATGGACAGGCTGGCACCGACCGGGATCGTGTCGCGTAGGCCCATCGGGCGCTCGGCGGCCGATACGCAGATGCGTTGGTCGCCCTGGCGGCGGAACAGCTGCGCGCTCTCGTGGGTGTGGTCGCGAAGCGCACCCAGCACCGGGCCCGCAGCGGCGAGAAGGCGGTCCTCCCCGGCGGCTGAGGCGAGCTCGCCAAGGCGGGGGCCGAGAACGAAGCGACCTTGCATATCGCGCGACACGAGCCGGTGGTGCTCGAGTGCGACAGCCAGACGGTGCGCGGTTGGCCGGGCCAGTCCTGTGGCCGCAACGAGCTGTGCCAAGGTGGAGGGTCCGGCTTCGAGGGCGCCCAGCACGATCGCTGCCTTGTCTAGAACGCCGACTCCGCTAGTATTGTCCATTCGTTGATATTGGCGTCTCAGAGCCTGAGACGCAAGGTCATCCGGTTTATTTTTGCGCGAACCTCGAAGAACGGGTTGTCAGATCTGATCCGCACGGCATCGCGAAGGAGCTCGTCATGGCAGGCACTCTGGCCGAGAAGGTTTGGGATGCGCACCTGGTGCGTCGGGCAGAGGGTGAGCCGGATCTTCTCTACATCGACCTCCATCTGCTGCACGAGGTGACCAGCCCCCAGGCGTTCGACGGGTTGCGACTGGCTGGCCGCCCGGTTCGACGCACAGATCTGACCCTTGCCACCGAGGATCACAACGTGCCCACGACTCCGGGGCCCATCACCGACCCGGTGAGCAAGACCCAGGTTGAGACCCTTCGACGCAACTGCGCGGAGTTCGGCATCAAGCTCTTCCCGATGGGGGACGTCGACCAGGGCATCGTCCACGTCGTCAGCCCGCAGCTGGGCCTGACCCAACCTGGAATGACCATCGTCTGCGGAGACAGCCACACGTCCACCCATGGCGCGTTCGGGGCCCTCGCCTTCGGTATCGGCACCAGTGAGGTCGAGCACGTGCTGGCCACTCAGTCGTTGCCGCTCAATCCCTTTCGCACTCTTGCAGTCACCATTGATGGTGTGACCCCGGACGGCGTGAGCGCCAAGGACATCGTCCTCGCGGTCATTGCCAAGATCGGCACGGCAGGTGGTCAGGGCTACGTCATCGAGTTCCGGGGCACCGCGATCGAGTCGCTCTCGATGGAAGCTCGAATGACGGTGTGCAACATGTCCATCGAGGCCGGGGCGCGAGCGGGCATGATCGCTCCTGACCAGACCACCTTGGACTACCTGAAGGGCCGCCCTCATGCGCCGACCGGAGCCGACTGGGACGCGGCCGTTGCCCAGTGGTCGACCCTCCGAAGTGAGCGCGACGCCGTCTTTGACGCCGAGGTCCACCTGGATGCCGCCGAGCTGGCGCCGTTCGTCACATGGGGGACCAACCCGGGTCAGGGTCTGCCACTGTCTGCGAGCGTCCCCGACCCCGAGTCCTTCTCCGACGAGTCCGACGTGGCCAGTGCCAGGCGTGCCCTGGAGTACATGGGACTCACGGCGGGCACGCCCCTGAGGGAGATCCCGGTCGACACCGTGTTCGTCGGCTCCTGCACCAACGGTCGCATCGAGGACCTGCGCGCTGCTGCGGCGGTCATCAAGGGTCACAAGGTCGCAGGGGGCGTGCGAATGCTCGTTGTTCCCGGTTCGACCCGGGTGAGGCTGCAGGCCGAGAGCGAAGGTCTGGACAAGGTCTTCAGTGAGGCCGGTGCGGAATGGCGCCTGGCTGGATGCTCGATGTGTTTGGGAATGAACCCGGACCAGCTGGCGCCGGGGGAGCGCAGTGCGTCGACCTCCAACCGCAACTTCGAAGGTCGCCAGGGCAAGGGCGGCCGTACCCACCTGGTCAGCCCACTCGTTGCCGCCGCCACCGCCGTGCGGGGCACACTTTCTAGCCCCGCTGATCTCTGAAGCAGCTACCGAACCGGAACCGAGGACGATCGCCATGGACAAGTTCACGACCTACACCGGAGTCGGTGTGCCGCTGCGCCGCAGCAACGTCGACACGGACCAGATCATCCCGGCCGAGTACCTCAAGCGCGTGACGCGCACCGGGTTCGAGGATGGCCTCTTTGCCGCGTGGCGTAAGGATGAGACCTTCATCCTGAACAACCCGCTGTATGCCGCGGGGTCCGTCCTGGTCGCTGGTCCCGACTTCGGGACGGGGTCCTCTCGTGAGCATGCGGTGTGGGCCTTGATGAACTACGGCTTCCGGGTCGTGGTCTCGTCGCGTTTTGCCGACATCTTTCGGGGGAACAGCGGCAAGCAGGGGCTGCTCACGGCACAGGCGAGCCAGAGCGATGTTGACCGGATCTGGACTCTTCTCGAGAACGAGCCGGGCACCGAGGTCACGGTGGACCTTCAGTCCAGGACCATCACGGCCGGTTCCATCGTGGTGCCTTTTGATGTCGACGACTACACCCGCTGGCGGTTGCTCGAGGGGTTGGACGACATTGGCCTGACGTTGCGGCACGAGGCCGACGTGACCGCCTTTGAGGCAAAGCGGCCTAGCTACAAGCCCACGACCATCGACGCCTGAAAACGCGTTGCGAGGCCATGAAGGCCTCTCTGCGACACTTTTTTGCGGTGGCGCTGTTCCCCCGCACGAGGCACCCATCGCGCCCCACCCGACGGCGAGCCGAGCCGGCCACTCCACCCCTTCAACCGTTACTGGTCTTTGTCTCTCCTTCTACGAATAACCTTGCAAAGTAAGAGAATTCACCTCTGATCGTTGGGTTGTGTCGCAAGCGGCGCAGGGTTTGAGGCCTCCATCAAGAGGCGACCGAACGGCGCGACAGGCCGCCGGAATGCGACCCAAATACGTTGCGACACAACGATTCCGAGATGCCTCGGTGGTGGACTCCGGCTGGTTGTAGCCCTAACGTCATCCTCAAGTCGGGCGGTGGCCCGGCCGCCCAATTCGTCGGGCAAGGAGCTCGGCGAACATTTTCCTCAGGAGGGGAAGACGTGAACAAGGGACAATTGATCGCAGCCATTGAGGGTCGTCTCGGTGGCAAGAAGGCCGCGTCCGACGCTCTGGAAGCAGTACTGGACGTCATCATCCGTGAGGTCGCCAAGGGTCGTAAGGTCGGCATCACAGGCTTCGGCACGTTCGAGCGAGCGGCTCGCGCAGCGCGAACCGGCCGTAACCCGCGTACCGGCGCGAGCGTCAAGATCAAGAAGACCGCTGTTCCCAAGTTCAAGGCCGGCACGGCATTCCGAACGGTCGTGGCCGACCCCCGCCAGCTTCCCAAGACGTCGGCAGCAGGCGCGAGGGCTTCAGCCAGCACCAGCAAGATTGCCGTGAAGAAGGTGGCCGTGAAGAAGGTGGCCGTGAAGAAGGTGGCCGTGAAGAAGGTTGCCGTGAAGAAGGCCACCCCGGCCAAGGCTCCCGTGAAGAAGGTGGCCGTGAAGAAGGTTGCTGTGAAGAAGGCCACCCCGGCCAAGGCTCCCGTGAAGAAGGTGGCCGTGAAGAAGGTGGCCGTGAAGAAGGCCACCCCGGCCAAGGCTCCCGTCAAGAAGGTCGCTGTGAAGAAGGTTGCCCCTGCCAAGGTTGCCGTCAAGAAGGCCACCCCGGCCAAGACTCCCGTCAAGCGGGCGGCCAAGAAAGCCTGACGCTCCTCGAACCTCGAAGGATGGGTCGGCACCTGGCAAGGTGCCGACCTTCCTGGCGTCCCCGGGGCCTCTCAGCGAATGACCCTCTCAGGTCAGCTGATGGTCTCACCGTCGCCGATACCGACGATCCACAGCCGGGTCACCGCCGACCCTGTCATCTCGATGCTGACCCGCTGACCTGGGCGCACGAGGCGCAGACCGCTGGCATCCATCACGATTCCGTCAAAGGGGACTTCGAGGCCGTCGTCAAGCAGCACGCTGCCCGAACCGCTCGCGTCGTCATATTTGTGCACGCTGGCTTGCATGCGCTCAGGCTAGTCCCCAGCGAGGTGAAGCACGGCCGCGGTGTGCTCGCCGACCCCGATCTCGACCGCAAGTCGCAGTGCCTTGTCGTCGTCCACATCGGTGCGAAGTGCGGGCAGGTCCAGATCTAGTCGTACACACTCACGTGCGTGCTGATCCGCCGAGCCCGGACCGAACCTGGGATGGAGGTCCGCGGGGGAGAGGGCGCTGAGCAGCACCGTGCCGCTGCCCTGTGCATCAGGCACCAGGGCCCGCGGGTGCATCGCGCAGGCCGACAGAGCCTCGATGAGATCCTCGGGCCGCAGGGTCGGAATGTCTGCCAGCAGAACCGCGGTGGGGCCCAGGGCCAGTTCGGCATACTCGATCCCTTGGCGAACGGCGGGGTTGAGCCCATGGCCATTGTCGGGTATGACCGTGCCGCCTTGTTCGCGCACGAATCTGTCAATGCGCTCATCGGAGGTCACGACGACCAACGAGGTCGGCGGCATACAGGCGAGCACGGCACTGATGGTGTCGAGGGCAAAGGCATGCGCCAGATCGGCCCGCGCCACCCCGTTGGGTGGATGCAGGCGGCTCTTGGCGGCCAGCTGGCCCTTGACTGGAACGATCAGTCGCCAGGGGTCCATTCCGGGGAGGCGCATCTCGATGATCGTGCCAGCACCGGCGTGCTCGTCTCGACACCGACCCTCCCCTGCGACGAGGATGACGGCGAACCAGGTCATGCGTGGGGGAAGATGGCTATCAACAGCAGAAAGAGCGGAGCCTCGGTGCGGCGAACTCGACCAGTGCGGCGACTGCCCAGGTCGTACCGCGCCCTAGCGATGTTGATCCGACCGGTGATGATGTCGATGACCCGTCGCAACTGGAGCGGCGCCGAGAACTTCCCCAGCAACGGCGGGTTCGTGGTCTGTCCGAACCACATCTCGTATGTCGATGTGTTCGCCTTCGCGCACTTCCTCTACGACAACGGACATGCGCCGTTCTTCCTGGCCAAGACCGAGGTGTTCAAGATCCCCGTCATCGGCAGGCTGCTGACCGCTGCGCAGCAGATCGAGGTGCAGCGTGGCACCAGTCATGCGGCAGAGGCCTTTTCGAACGCTGTTGCAGCTCTGGAGGACGGCAAGTGCGTCCCGATCTTCCCCGAAGGCACACTGACGCGGGATCCGGCGATCTGGCCGATGACGGCAAAGACCGGCGCTGCACGGGTGGCCTTGACGACCCGCTGTCCGGTGATTCCCGTTGCTCAGTGGGGTCCGCAGGAAATCATCGCGCCCTACACCAAGGAGCTGCACCTGTTTCCACGTAAGACCATGCGGATGATCGCCGGACCTCCGGTCGACCTCAGCGACCTGTACGACACGCCGATGAGTGCGGCGATACTGCGTGAGGCCACGGACCGGATCCTGGACGCCATCACGCGACAGCTCGAGACGATCAGGGGTGAGCCTGCTCCGGCCACCCGGTTTGACTCGAGGACCGCGGGCGTCGCAGAGATCGGCAACCCGAACCGACGCCCTCAGGCCCAGGCCCCGGATGCTGCGAGCGAAGAACCCTCATGACACGGGTCGCGGTCTTCGGCACGGGCAGCTGGGGAACGGCATACGCCGCGGTGTTGGCCGATGCCGGATCAGAGGTCCGGTTGTGGGGACGACGAGCCGATCTGGTCGATCGAGTCAACCGCTCCCACGTCAACGATGACTATCTCCCGGACCTCGTTCTACCGGAGGCAGTCTGGGCGACGGCGGACCCCGAGGAAGCCGTGGAGGGCGTCGACATCGTGGTCCTGGCGGTCCCGTCGCAGACGCTGCGAGTCCATCTGGAGCAGTGGGCTGGTTTCCTTCCGCGCGAAGCCGCCGTGGTGTCCTTGATGAAGGGCGTCGAGCTGGGCACGACAAAGCGGATGAGCGAGGTCATCGCCGAGGTGGCTGGCGTCGCACTTGAGCGCATCGTCGTCGTCTCAGGGCCCAACCTGGCCAAGGAGATCGCGGCCAAGCAACCTGCTGCCACAGTGGTGGCATGTGTCGACGAGGCGCTGGCCGAAAGAGTCGCGATTGCGTGTGCGGCGCCCTATTTTCGGCCGTACACGAACACGGACGTCGTCGGCACTGAGCTCGGAGGCGCGATCAAGAATGTCATTGCCCTCGCCGTTGGTATGGCCCAGGGAATGGGCATGGGGGACAACACCAAGTCCACGATCATCACCCGTGGGCTGGCTGAGACGGTACGGCTCGGCGTGGCTCTGGGTGCAGATCCGGCCACCTTCTTGGGCCTTGCAGGAGTCGGTGACCTGATCGCTACATGCATGTCGCCGCTGTCGCGCAACTTCGCCTTTGGAGTCAACCTTGGTCGAGGCATGACCGTCCGCGAGGTGGTGGCACTGAGTGCCCAGACGGCAGAAGGCGTGAAGTCCTGTCAGGCCATCCTGCAGCTGGCCCAGGTTCACGGGATCGACGTCCCGATCATCGAGAACGTGGCAGCGGTGGTCCACGAGGGCCGCGCGCCCGACCGCGTTGCGGACATGTTGATGGCCCGCGCCCGCAAGGCTGAGACGAACTGAGCTCAGGTGGACGGGCCTGCACAGGCCAGCGCGGTGACCAGATCGCGCCAGAGGTCGTCGATGTCCTCGACCCCGACGCTGAGGCGCAGCAGGTTGTCCGGGACCGTGGGCGGTTCTGCCGGATGCCGGCGGCGGCGTTCGATCAGTGACTCCACGCCACCCAGACTGGTCGCGTGCGTCCACAGGCGAACGTTCGCGGCGACCGCCTCAGCTCCCTCAGCTCCACCGTCGACCTCGATCGCGATGATCGAGCCGAAGCCCGGGTAACGGACGCGCTGCACACCGCGCTGGCCCTGCAGCCGGAGCGCCAGCTCGGTCGCGTTGGCGCTGGAGCGCTCGACCCGCAGGTGCATGGTTCGCATCCCCCTCAGGGCCAGCCAGGTCTCCATAGGACCGGCGATAGCCCCGTGGATCAGCCGATACCGGGTGAGTGTCTCGTGGAACAGGCGCCCGCGATCGGTGTCAGCAGTGACTGTCGCGCCCAGGATCACATCCGCGTGCCCCGCGAGGTACTTCGTGACTGAATGGACCACGATGTCAGCCCCCATCGACAACGGCTGTTGAACCAGGGGTGTGGCGAAAGTGTTGTCGCACACGGCAACCGCGCTAACTTTGTGGGCTGCCTCGAAGAGCATCGGCAGGTCCGCTACCTCGAGCATCGGGTTGGTGGGGGACTCGGCCCAAAGCAGGTCGGCCCCCTCCAGTGCCGCGACGACAGCCTTGGTGTTACTGATGTCGACCCGCCGCAAACGTGCCCGGCCGGCCTTCTCGAGGGACTCCAGGATCGAGCCGGTGCCGCTGTATGCATGGGTCGGAGCGACGATCGCGGCACCCTCGGGTGCGACGGAGAGCGCCGCCGCAGTGGCAGCCATCCCGGATGAGAAGACGAGTGCGCTTCCGCCCTCCAGCGCGCCAAGAGCCTCCTCGAAGGCGGTCCATGTCGGGTTTCCACCGCGCGCGTAGTCGACCGCTCCGTCGGCAATGTAGGTCGAGGTGAGCTCGAGTGGCGCGTTCAGGCCTGCTCCTGGAACTCGCGGCTGTCGACCTGCCGAGACCAGGATCGAAGCGGGGGCAAGGCCTGCATGATCAGCGTCCACGGCCTCAGCGTAGGGCCAGCCTCGTGAGGGTCCGACCAGGGTTGCGACGGCGTGGAGGCGGGCGACCGTGGGGCGATAAGGTCACTGGCGATGAACGACACAGACCAGCCCCGCCCCGAGTCCACAGACCCGTCGCCCCGCAAGCCCACGGTGGCCATCGTCTTCGGCGGCCGGTCGTCCGAGCACGCCGTTTCCTGCGCCACGGCTGCCGGGGTGTTGAAGGCGATCGACAAAGACGCCTACGACGTGATCCCGATCGGTATCGCAAAGGATGGCCGTTGGGTCCTGGCGTCCGGCGACACGGCCGCCCTCGAGCTCTCTCCGGGTCACGTCCCGGAGGTCGACGGCTCCGGTGCCGGCGTGCTGGTGCCGTTGAGCACCACAGAGCGGTCACTGAGCGTCCTCGAGCCCGGTGCGCCACCCAAGGCTCTGGCTGAGGTTGATGTGGTGTTTCCGTTGCTGCATGGACCTTTTGGTGAGGACGGCACGATCCAGGGACTTCTGGAGCTGGCAGACATCCGCTATGTCGGATCAGGGGTGCTGGCCTCCGCGGTGATGATGGACAAGCACTACATGAAGGTCGTCTTTGCCGGCCACGGTCTTGCGGTCGGCCCGTACGTCGTGATCACCGACCGCGAGTGGCGTCGTGACCCTGTGGCGTCGATGGATGCCGTGGCGTCACTGGACTTCCCCGTCTTCGTCAAGCCGGCGCGTGCCGGATCGAGCATGGGCATCACCAAGGTCTCGGAGCCCGACGCCTTGCGGACAGCCATCGAGCACGCCCGTGAGTATGACCCGAAGGTCATCGTCGAGGCCGGCATCGTCGGCAGGGAGATCGAGTGTGGCGTTCTGGAGGGCCGAGATGGTGGCGCCCCGCGAACCAGCGAGGTCGGGGAGATCGAGGTGGTTCGAGGTCACGAGTTCTACGACTTCGAGGCCAAGTACATGGCGGAGTCAGACGTCCAGCTCACCTGCCCGGCTGTTGTGCCTGATCACGTGGCGGACGAGGTACGCCGGGTTGCCGCGGCCGCTTTCGAGGCGGCCGGTTGCGAGGGACTGGCCCGGGTGGACTGCTTCTACACCGAGCATGGGGACGTGGTCATCAACGAGATCAACACCATGCCTGGCTTTACCCCGCAGTCGATGTATCCCAGGGTGTGGGCGGCCACCGGGCTGACCTATCCCGAGCTGATCGACGAGCTGATCCAGCTGGCGCTGGCTCGGCGTACCGGCCTTCGCTGACGTCCATGACTTCGCCGTTGCCCCTACAGGCAGTGCCTCTCACCTTGGGGGATGGTCAACGCCGCTGCGCCGAACGCGGGGAGCAGCAAGGGTTCCGGCTTGTAGGCGCTGGGAACCAGGATCTCGATCGCCGGTGATCGACCGTAGGTCGTGAACCGCATCCCGTCAGTGAGCGGATGCGCCACCCAGTCGATGCAGCTGACCGATACGCACTGATCGGTGGTCGGGCCGATCGGGGCCAGCCCACATCGCGCAATGATCGCCGGGTCGCCCCATGCGCGCACAGCGTCAGAGGACGATGACGTTGGGCGGACGGACTGTCCTGCCACGGTCTTGGGCCAGTGCATGGCAGCCGAACGACAGGATGGGGATCCTGCTCCGGCGGGGTTCGTGACCTCCACAGACGACGAGCAACCAACCAGTGGCACAGCGACAAGGATGACGCTTAAGCACGCTGGGAGGCGCCCAGGCCTTGTTGCGCTCAGACGTGCACGACCGTGCAGGTCAGGGTCCGGGTGATGCCCGGGACGTCCTGGATCTTGGCGATGACCAGCTTGCCCAGGTCGTCGACGGTGCGAGCCTCGACACGGGCGATGACGTCGTAGGGGCCGGTGACGTCCTCGGCCATGGTGACGCCGGAGATCCCCGCGATCGCCTGGGCGACCATGGCCGCCTTGCCCACTTCGGACTGAATCAGGACGTAGGCCTGAACCACCACGACGCCTCCAAGGGAATGTGATCGGAGCGTGTCGCTCCGAGATTGGCTGACCAGGCCCGACGTGGACCCGGCTGGTCAGACGCTACCGTGCGAAGGCACGATACGTCCCATTGGGGAGGCCACATGTTGAAGGAACGCGCTGATGGAGCAGAGCCCACCCTCGCCGACATCGGCGAGGACGAGCTGCTCTCAACCATCTTTCCGCTGCTGCCCGGTGGACCCGGCGTCCTCATCGGTCCGGGTGACGACACGGCGTTCTTGAGCGCCAGGGACGGGTCGGTGCTGGCTACGACCGATGCGATGGTGAGGGGTCGCGACTGGCTCGACGAGTGGTCGACGGGCGCTGACGTGGGCGCGAAGCTGGTGGCCCAGAACCTAGCCGACATCGCTGCCATGGGCGGCATCTCGACGGCTCTCCTGGTCACCGTGGTCGCGGATCCCCGGACCTCCTTGGCCTGGGTCCGGGACTTCACTCAGGGCTTGGCGCTTGCGGCGAGCCAGGCCGGCGTACCAGTTGTCGGCGGGGATCTCTCCTCCGCACCCGCGGGCGTCCTGGTGGTGTCGGCGACGGCACTGGGGGAGTGCGAAGGTCGTTCGCCGGTACGTCGTTCTGGCGCCCAGGTGGGCGACATCCTGGCCGTGTCCGGCAGCCTGGGTCACTCCGCCACTGGCCTGATGCTCCTGCAGAGCGGCGAGGGCGGCCTCGCACCGGAGCTGGTGAGCTATCACCGCAGGCCACGTCCGCCGTACGACCAGGGTCCCGCGGCCGCTCGGGCCGGCGCCACGGCCATGCTCGACATCAGTGACGGGTTGGGCCGGGACGCGGGTCGCCTGGCGAGGGCCAGCGGGGTCAGGATCAACCTCGACGAGGTGCCTCTCGCGGAGGACGTAGCGCTGTTGCAGCAGGTGGTCAGCGAGGACGACGCCTGGCGCAGCGTGGTCGAGGGAGGGGAGGAGCACTCGCTGTTGGCCACTTTCCCATCGGGAGCCGAGCTACCCCGAGGCTGGCGAATGATCGGCAGGGTGGTGGCCGGCTCCGGCGTGACACTGCGTGGTGAACCGGTGCTGGGCGGCGGCTGGGACCATTTCGGGGGGTGAGCCGCAGGCAGAAAGCACGAAGCCGACCTCCTTCAAGGAGATCGGCTTCGAAAGCATTGCTAAGGCAATGCGCACCCTGCGCCTATCGCTTGACCTTGCCGGCCTTGAGGCACGAGGTGCAGACATTGAGCCGCTTCGGGGTCACACCCGCGACACCAACCAGAGCCTTGACGCGCTGGATGTTGGGATTCCAGCGGCGCTTGGTGCGGCGGTGCGAGTGCGAGATGTTGTGACCGAAGCTCGGCCCCTTGCCGCAGACTTCGCAGTTGGCAGCCACGGGATTCTCCTGAATATTGATTGGGTGGTGGTGAAAGGTCCTGAGCCCCCATTCAGGTCATTGGCGCGCGCCAAGCAGCAGGACGCACCAACCATGGGGAACCGGTCGATCCTAGCCGAGTCGGTGAGCTGGGCCAAAATGGGCGGGTCGCGGCGATGACCTGCCGCCCGGCTGAGCGGGTGCGAGCATTAGCCTCACGGCAGACAAGCGGGCAAAGAGGGCGGAGGTGACAGGTGTGAGCAGGCAGAGCAGTCGACTCGAGCGTCTGGACTCCCGTGCGGCTCGACGCTGGGCGATAGCCACCCGGGTCGCCTTCGCAACCCACCGGGCCGAGATCGACGAGCTCAACGTCTTCCCCGTCCCGGACCGCGACACAGGCACGAACCTCTACATGACGCTGGACACCGCGCTCGAGGCCGCC
Source organism: Actinomycetales bacterium (assembly GCA_038236365.1). Taxonomy (GTDB): domain Bacteria; phylum Actinomycetota; class Actinomycetes; order Actinomycetales; family Dermatophilaceae; genus UBA4719. Next base: position 12,866 of record JBBRZV010000022.1, read on the forward strand.
CGTGAGGCCTCGCGGGGTTCGGCCCAAGGTGCTGAGCCGACGCTTGCGGGCGATGCCGCGGCACTGGCCCGAGCCTGTTTGCTGGCCGCTCGCGGGAACTCCGGTGTCATCCTCAGCCAGCTGGTCCGCGGTCTGAGCGAGGTCATTGCCGAGGCTGCGGGCCGCGGCATCGGGGGCATGAGGGGCCTTGCGGGCATCGATGCCCCAACGCTGGCGCTGGCTGTGCGCCGGGCCAGCGACCGTGCCTACGCCAGCGTGACCCGGCCGGTCGAGGGGACGATCCTTTCGGTGGCCGCCGCCGCTGCCGGCGCCGCTGAGCTCGCGGTCGCCAAGGGCTCCGACCTGTATGCCGTCGTTCACGCCTCGCTGGCCGCGGCCAGGGTGGCACTGGCCGCGACCACGGCACAGCTCCCAAGTCTGTCCCGCGCAGGCGTGGTGGACGCCGGTGGCATGGGCTACGTCCTGGTGCTCGAGGCCCTCGAGCGCGTGATCGCCGGTGAGCTGGCGACCGACCCGCGACCGGTTCGTGGAGCGCGTAGTCAACCCTTGGCATCCCCGCCTTCGACACGCGAGTCTCACGGGGGTGAGCCGGAAGGGCCGGCATACGAGGTCATGTACCTGCTGTCGGACAGCACCGAGAGCGCGGTGTCGGGTCTGCGCGTCCGGCTGGATCAGCTGGGTGACTCCGTCCTGGTCGTCGGCGGTGACGACCTCTGGAACGTGCACGCACATGTCGACGACATCGGTGCCGCCATGGAGGCCGGTGTGGAGGCGGGTCGACCCCATCGCATTCAGGTCACACACTTCCGCGACCATGGACGCGCGAGGATGAGTGCCTCGCATGCAGAGTTGGTCGCGGTCGTGGCCTGCGCGGCGGGTGAGGGACTGGCCGAGGTATTCAACGCTGCTGGTGCCACGGTCGTCCACAGCCGCTCCGGTCTGCGTGCCTCGGCGGGCCAGCTCCTGGACGCCATTCGTTCCACCGGATCGCGTTGCGTGCTCGTTCTGCCCAATGACGGAGATACCGAGCTGGCAGCGGAGGCCGCGGCAACGGCAGCCGGAGAGGCCGGCCTCGAGGTCTACGTCGTGCCGTCGCAGTCGGCGGTCCAGGGCGTAGCCGCGCTCGCGGTGTACGAGTCAGCGGCAAGCGTTCAGGCCAACCTGGATGCCATGACCGAGGCGGCATCGGCGACCCGGTACGGAGCGGTCACCGTTGCCAGCAAGAAGGTTTTGACCGGCGTCGGATGGTGTGAGCCGGGTGATGTCGTGGGTGTGGTCGGGGGCGAGGTCGTGGCTGTCGGCAAGGATCTTGCCGTGGTCGGCTCGGAGGTGGTTGCCCGGCTTTTCGCCTCCGGTGGCGAGCTGATGACCATCATCAACGGTGCGGGTGGTGGAACGGATCTCTCGGCCGCCGTCGCCGCGTCGGCACGCGAGGGGCGCAAGGTCGAGGTCACCGTCATCGAGGGCGGGCAGGCGAGCTACCCGCTGCTTCTCGGGGTCGAATGACGTGGCGGAACTGAGCACTCCGCTGGGCCATGTGATCGGTAAGACCTCCGCCAGCCCGCTGGCCAAGCACCGAGGTCTGCACACTGTCGGCGACCTGCTCGACTTCGTCCCTCGCCGTTACCACGAGCCGGGCAAGCTCACCGACCTCTCGGGCTTGGTCGAGGGCGACGACGTGACGGTCGTAGCCCGGGTGGACCGCGCCACGACCCGGCCAATGCGCCAGCGCAGGGGCAGGATGCTCAACGCCATCATCACGGATGGAACCCATGAGCTCGACCTGACCTTCTTCAGCGCCTATGGCCACGAGGGCAGGCTGGTTGCTGGGGCGCTGGGCATGTTCTCGGGCGTCGTGGGGCGCTATCAGAAGACGTGGCAGCTCACCCACCCGGACTACGAGATCCTCGATCCGGAGGGAGATGACGCGGCGGTCGAGAAGCACATGAGCCACCTGATCCCGATCTATCTGCCGGCGGGCAGGACGATGCCGTCATGGAAGGTCCGCAAGGCAGTCGAGATCGTGCTGGCATCCCTGGACGACGCCTCTGACCATCTGCCGCCCGACATCCGTGAACGTCGTGGTCTGGTCGACCTCATGTCGATGTACCGGCAGCTGCACCAGCCCGCCACGGAGGCAGACGTGTCGCGGGCCAGGTTTCGGCGCAAGTACGACGAGGCCTTCACCGTTCAGATGGTTCTTGCCCAGCGGCGAATCGCGGGGGATGCCCTGCGCACCGCCCCCCGACCGACCCGTGCAGGCGGCCTGCTCGAGGCCTTCGACGCGCGGATGCCGTTCACGCTGACCGCCGGCCAGCAGGAGGTTGCTGCCGAGATCGCCCAGGACCTGGCCAGCGAGCACCCCATGAACCGCCTGCTCCAGGGTGAGGTCGGGTCAGGCAAGACCGTCGTGGCGCTGCGGGCGATGTTGTCGGTGATCGACTCCGGAGGGCAGGCTGCACTTCTGGCCCCCACTGAAGTCCTTGCCTCACAACACTTCCGGTCGATCACCTCGATGCTGGGTGACCTTGCGGAACGCGGACTGCTCGGCGGCAGCGAGATCGGCACCCGGGTGACGCTGCTGACCGGGAGTCAGCCCACTGCCACACGACGCAAGTCCCTGCTCGACGCCGCATCGGGTGACTCCGGCATCGTTATCGGGACACATGCCCTGATCCAGGAGCATGTCCAGTTCTTCGATCTTGGGCTGGTGGTGGTCGACGAACAGCACCGCTTCGGCGTTGAACAACGAGATGCGTTGCGCGGCAAGGGTAAGCAGCCTCCACACGTCCTCGTGATGACCGCGACCCCGATTCCACGGACCGTCGCCATGACTGTGTTCGGTGACATGGAGACATCCACGCTGGCCGAGCTCCCCGCGGGGCGATCGCCGATCGCTACACATGTGGTCAGCAACCCCCGCTGGTTCCAGCGCACCTGGGAACGGGTCGCTGAGGAGGCCCGTGCCGGACACCAGGCCTACGTGGTGTGTCCAAGGATCGGCGATGATCCAGAGCTCGTTGCCACCAAACGGGACTCGTCAGACGAGGATGTCGACGTCACGTTCGAGATCGACGAGTCGGCGCCGCCATCGACGCGTGAGCTGCGCAGTGTCCTGGAGATGGAGGGCGAGCTTCGCGACAACCCTGCGCTCGCCGGCCTGAAGATCGCGATCCTGCATGGTCGGATGGCCGCTGATGATAAGGACGAGGTCATGCAGGCCCTTGCTGCAGGGACGGTCGACGTCCTCATAGCCACGACGGTCATCGAGGTGGGTGTGGACGTGGCCAATGCCACCGTCATGGTGATCATGGATGCCGACCGCTTCGGAATATCGCAGCTCCACCAGCTCAGAGGGCGCGTTGGTCGTGGAACCTCGCCGGGTCTGTGCTTGTTGGTCACCGAGACTGAGTCCGAGGCGGTCATGGAGCGACTGACCGGCGTCGCAGCCACCAACGACGGGTTCACCCTCGCCAGACTCGACCTCGAGCAGCGGAAGGAGGGCGACGTCCTCGGTGCCCGTCAAAGTGGCGGCAGGTCGCAGCTGCGGCTCCTGCGGCTCCTACGCGACGAGGACCTGATCGTGAAGGCCCGCGAGGATGCCTTTGCCATCGTCAACGCCGATCCGGGCCTTGAGCAGCACCCCGCTCTGGGCAAGGTCATCGCCTCCGCCCTGGACGAAGAGCAAGCCGCCTACCTGGAACGGGGGTGACCCGCCGATGACGCGCATCATCTCCGGGCTGGCCGGCGGGCGCGTCATAGCCACGCCCCCGGGCGAGGGCACAAGGCCCACAAGTGACCGGGTGCGCGAGGCGCTGTTCTCCCGGCTGGAGCACCTGGATGTTGTCAGCCGCGCGAATGTTCTTGATCTGTATGCCGGTTCGGGGGCACTCGGCCTGGAGGCAGCCAGCCGCGGAGCCGCGAGCGTCCTTCTGGTCGAGTCCGACCGCATGGCGGTCGCCGTCGTTCGCCAGAACATCATCGACCTGGGACTGCCAGAAGTCAGCGTCCGGGCAGAGACGGTCGAACGGGCACTGCTCTCCGGGCCGGTCTCGGACGAGTCCCGCTTCGACCTGGTCCTCGCAGACCCGCCGTATGACCTCAGTGAAGAGGCGATGGCTGGGGTGCTGCAGCTTCTGGTGGATCATAGATGGCTCAGTGATGATGCTCTCGTGGTGGTTGAGAGATCGGCTCGCTCACCAGAACCGCGTTGGCCGAGAGGGCTCGTCGGCGCAGGGGAGAGGCGCTACGGCGACACGAAGATGTGGTTCGCCGACTTTGCGGGACCCCGCGGCGTTGCCTGAGTCGCCTCCAGTCGCCTCCAGCTGACGGACTCGCTGCTAGGTTCGGCTTCGTGACGAGCCAGGAACGTCGGTGCGTGTGTCCGGGATCCTACGACCCGGTGACGATGGGTCACGTCGACGTGATCTCCCGGGCAGCGAGGCTGTACGACCTGGTGGTCGTCGCCATCATGCACAACCCGGCCAAGCGGGGCACCTTCGACATCGAGGAGCGGATCAAGCTTCTGGACGCGGCGCTGGTCGAGGTGCCCAACGTGCGTATCGAGGCTTTCGCCGGGCGACTTCTCGTGGACGTCTGCCGGGAGGCGGGTGCGCAGGCGATCATCAAGGGGCTTCGAGGTGGCACCGACTTCGCCTACGAGCTGCCCATGGCCCAGATGAACCGGCACCTGTCCGGCGTGGAGACGGTGTTCCTGCCCGGTGACCCAAGGTTCAGTCACGTCTCGAGCTCTCTGATCAAGGAGGTCGCCGCTTTCGGCGGCGATATTACGGGCCTCGTGCCCGAAGAGGTGCGCGAGGCTCTCCTGGCGCGGCTCCAGATCCCCGAAGGAGGCTGAGCACCTGTGGACGTCCACGACCTGCTCAACGAGATCACCGCGACAGTCAGCGCCGCGAAGGCCATGCCGATGTCGGCGTCGTGCCTGGTCAACCGGACCGAGATGCTGGAGTCCCTCGAGCGGTTGCGCCACGCACTGCCCGTGAGTCTCGACCACGCCAACGCCCTGCTGTCCGACCGAGATGCGGTACTCAGCTCAGGTCGCGAGGAGGCGGAGCGAATGCTCGAAGCAGCACGCGCCGAACGTGAGCAGCTGCTCGAGCAGACAGACGTTGTCGTGGCGGCCCGCGAGCGAGCGGACGAGGTGGCCAAGCAGGCACAGGTCGAGGCGACCCGCCTGCTGGCCGATGCCGATGACTACGTCGACCGCAAGCTCGGCGAGTTCGAGGTGGTGCTCGGCCAGCTCGGATCGCAGGTGAACAACGGCCGCGAGCGCCTTGCGGCACGCCGCTCGGCCGATCTGGGCGATCCCGACCCGATGTCCGCGGCGGACGCCGCATTTGGGCGAACGCCATCACCTCCGGTAATCTGACTCGTCGGTCTACGTCGCCTCTGGCGTGGACCGGGCCGTGTCACACGGAATCGACGACAGACCGCCATCATCGGAAGCCATGAACCGCCTGAACCCGCGCCTGCCCCTGGTGTTCGACACCCGGGAGCTCGGCCGACGTCCAGGGTCCATGCTCGAGATGGAGCGGACCGTCCCGGCTCCGGACGACCTCGGTGACATCGACCTGATCGCCATACCGCCGGGACAGCCCATCGAGCTGGACCTCCGGTTGGAGTCAGTGGTCGAGGGTGTCCTCGTGACCGGTTCAGCGCAGTCCACTGCGACCGGCGCGTGCGTGCGGTGCCTGGATCCGATCACCCGACATGTGGGTGCCCGATTCCAGGAGCTGTTCGCCTACGCCGATCGTGCGGCCCACCGCCTCGAGGTGGGGGACCAGGACGAGGATGACGAGGTGTACGAGCTTGTGGGCGACCTGTTCGACTTCGAGCCCGTGCTCCGGGATGCGCTGGTTCCGGCTTTGCCGTTCCAACCTGTGTGCAGCAAGGACTGCCCCGGCCTGTGCTCCGAGTGTGGAGTGCACCTGGCAGAAGACCCGACGCACCATCACGACCAGATCGACCCACGATGGGCGACGTTGCAGAACATCGCGACGCCTCCCGGCACACTAGAGGCTCCGAACACTCAACAGGCTCCTAACACCAACAGAAAGTGAACTGACGTGGCTGTCCCGAAGCGGAAGACGTCGCGATCCAACACCCGTTCGCGTCGTGCGAACTGGAAGGCGACGGCGACCACGCTGACCCCATGCCCGCAGTGCTCTGCCCCCAAGCAGCCGCACATCGCGTGCCCCTCCTGTGGCACGTACGCCGGACGCCACTATGTCGTTGCTGAGCGCAGCGAGCACCAGGGCTGACCCGGTCAACGCGCGTGTGAGTCTTTCCCGGTCCTCCAACGGGGACAGCACGACCCAGCAACCCGCCGGTCGTCGGGCCGCCCACCAGTTGGAGGTGGTCGACCAGAGGATCGACGAGGCCCTGCTGCTGCGTGCCCTGATGCACCGGTCCTATGCCTATGAGAACGGCGGGCTTCCGAACAACGAGCGGCTGGAGTTCCTGGGGGACTCGGTGCTCGGGCTGGTTGTCACGGACAGCCTGTATGCCGTGCACCCGGACCTGGCAGAGGGCCAGCTGGCGAAGCTCCGTGCGGCCGTCGTCAACATGCATGCGCTGGCTGAGGTGGCGCGCACGCTGAGCCTTGGCGACTACATATTCCTTGGCCATGGCGAGGAGAGCACAGGCGGGCGTAACAAGGCATCGATCCTGGCCGACACCATGGAAGCAGTCATCGGCGCCGTCTACCTGTCCGCGGGTCTCGCGGCCGCAACTATCTTCGTCCACCATCTCCTCGACCCGCTGATGAAGTCCACCGCCGGCCTCGGCGCCGGGCTCGACTGGAAGACGAGCCTTCAGGAGCTCACGGCCTCTGGATCGCTGGGAGTGCCGGAGTATCGCGTGACAGAGGAGGGCCCCGACCACGAGAAGACCTTCCACGCCGAGTCGGTCGTGGGTTCCGAGGTGCTTGGCTCGGGCTCCGGGCACAGCAAGAAGGAAGCCGAGCAAAAGGCGGCCGCCATCGCCTGGACCGAGCTGAACCGCAGGGCCAACGCGGTTCTTTCCAGCCCCGTTGAACCTGCCCGACCGGACGCCGACGATCCCGCGCAGGATGCCTGAGCTTCCCGAGGTCGAGGTCGTCCGTCGAGGGCTGCATGCTCACGTCGTCGGTCGTCGCATCGAGGATGCCCGGTTTTTCGGTGCGCGCGTGGCCCGTCGGCATCTGCCCGGGCCGGTCGATCTCGCAGATCGTCTGCACGGCAACCTGGTTCAAGCCGCTCGACGTCGGGGCAAGTACCTCTGGCTGGTGCTGGAGGCGCCCGACGGTCATGAGCAGGCTCTGATCATCCACCTCGGTATGAGTGGCCAGCTCCTCGTCGAAGCAGCTGCTGCACCTCGGGAGACCCACCTTCACGCGACGTTCGACTTTGCTGACGACGGGCCGCAGCTGCGCTTCGTGGACCAGCGCACCTTCGGCGGCATGGCCCTTTCCGAGCTGTTGCCAGGTGGCATCCCTGCCAGCATCAGCCACATCGCGCCAGACCTCATGGAGCCGGCCTTCGACCAGGGTGCGGTTATCGCGCGGCTGAAGATGCGGCATACCGCGATCAAACGCTCCTTGCTCGATCAGGGGCTACTTTCCGGCATTGGCAACATCTATGCGGACGAGGCCCTGTGGCGCGCCGGTGTCCACGGCGGGCGCGAGGCGGCGACGCTCTCGAAGCCAGCACTGGGGCGGTTGATCGAGCATGCCCGCGACGTCATGCTCGAAGCGCTGGGCCATGGCGGCACGAGCTTCGACGCGCTGTACGTCAATGTCAACGGCGCCAGTGGCTACTTCGACCGGTCGCTGAACGCCTACGGCCGCGAAGGCCGTCCATGTCGGCGTTGCGGCACCGGCATCCGGCGAGAGGCGTTCATGAACCGCTCTTCGTACTTCTGTCCTCGGTGCCAGCCGCGGCCAAGAGGCGTGGCTATCGTTCACCCGTGACGAACTCAGGACTGATGCTGCTGACCATGCCCGACTCGCCCGATGGCTGGGGTGACTGGCTGAGCGAACGCTGCGGGGGGCAGCTGGCAACGGCGCGTGCGTTGGTGGCGGCCCTCAAGAACGCGCCTCCGGCGGACGCCATCACCCTGCTGAGGGCCTGGAACAAGGTGTCGGTCGCCATGAACAACGCCATGTCCGCTGCCTCCGTGGTCAGCCAGGTCCACCCGCAGGAGGTATTCCGCTCGCAGGCCGAGGCCGCCGAGCAGGAGGGCAACCAGCTCTCGACCGACCTTGGCCTGGATCGAGAGCTCTTCGAGATCTTCGCCGCAGCCGATCCTGCCGGTCTGGATGACGCAGCGGCCAGGGTCCTGCGCCTGGCCCTTCGCGATTTTCGCCGGGCAGGTGTGGACCAGGACGAGGTGACCCGGGCGCGGCTGCGAGAGCTGGGCGATCGTGAGCTGGTCCTTGACCAGGAGTTCGGGAAGAACATCCGTGACGACGTCCGAAGCATCTCGGTGACCAACGACCAGCTGGCCGGCTTGCCGCGGGACTACATCGACGCCCACCCTGTGGGCGCCGATGGCCGCATCACGATCACCACCGACTACCCCGATGTGATCCCGTTCCTGACGTTCGCGGTGGACGGCCAGGCCCGGCGAGCCCTAATCACAGAGTTCCTCAACCGTGCCTGGCCGGTCAACGACGGGGTGCTGCAGGAGCTGCTGGGCGCCCGGGCCGAACACGCCCGAATCCTCGGCTTCGAGTCCTGGGCCGACTTCGACGCCGAGGTCAAGATGATCGGACACGGTGCCGCCATCGGAGACTTTGTTGACCAGATCTCAGCAGCCGCAGACGAGTCCGGTCGCCGTGACCTCGCGGTGCTCCTCGAGCGACTGCGCGCTGACCGTCCTGAGGCCGAGCTGGTCGATCGAGCCGACTCCGCCTTCTACAAGGAGGTAGTGCGGCGCGAGCAGCTCGACGTCGACGCCCAGCAGGTGCGCAGGTACTTCGAGTTCGCCAAGGTTCGACAGGGGCTGCTCGACGTCACCGGGAGGCTCTTCGGCCTGGGCTACACCCGGGTGCAGGATGCGGTGTCGTGGCACGAGGATGTCGCCGTGTATGACGTCCAGCTCGAGGGCGCGCCGCTTGGCCGGATCTATCTGGACCTCCACCCCCGCGATGGCAAGTACAAGCATGCCGCGCAGTTTGACCTCGTTGCCGGCATTCGCGGTCTTCAGCTGCCCGAGGGGGTCCTGGTGTGCAACTTCGGACGGGGTCTGATGCAGCACTCGGACGTCGTGACCCTCTTTCACGAGTTCGGGCATCTCATCCATCACCTGCTCGCAGGGCGTCATGAGTGGGCGAGGTTCTCGGGGGTGGCCACCGAGTGGGACTTCGTCGAGGCTCCCTCACAGCTGTTGGAGGAGTGGGCCTGGGACACCGACGTCTTGCGCACGTTCGCCACCGACGAAGCAGGCGAGCCCATCCCCGGAGAGCTGGTTGCCAAGATGCGCGCCGGAGAGGACTTCGGCAAAGGCTGCTTCGCCCGGACCCAGATGTTCTACGCGGCCCTGTCCTACCGCCTTCATCAGGTGACGGTCGCGAACATCACGGACTTCGCCAAGGAGGTTCATTCGGCCTACGACCTCTTTGCTGAGGTCGAGGGCACGCATTTTCACACGTCGTTCGGCCATCTTGGCGGCTACTCCTCGGCCTACTACACCTACATGTGGAGCCTGGTCATCGCCAAGGACCTGTTCTCCACGTTCGACCGCAAGGACCTGTTTGCTCGGGAGAATGCTCGACGCTATCGCGACAAGATTCTGGCCGCCGGGGGCAGCAAGGACGCAGCAGACCTCGTCGCCGATTTCCTCGGGCGCCCGTACAACATCGAGGCCTTCAGCACTTGGCTGCAGGAAGCCCCCGCGCACGCGGAAGGGATGCGGGCCGCTGGCCCTGCTCACAGGCTCCCTTGACGGGCTACGCGACCCCTATCCCTCCCGCTTCCTCGGCCGGGTAGCGAACGCCGAGGTCGGCGCGGGCCCGGTCGATCAGCTCGAGAGCTGTGATGGTGTCGGCGTGTGGAGCAAGAGGACTTTCGACCAACCCTCCGCGAACGCACCGTTCGACCTCCTCGATCTGCGGGCCGTATGCCGTGCCGTCACCTTCGACTATTGACTCGCCCTCCGCTGTGGTGACCACAAGGCGCTGCGGGTTGACGAACCACGGCTCGACGGAGATTGAGCCTGTGGTCCCAACGACCGTTGCCCGATCAGGTCCCCGCGCCGTTGTCGCACATCGCAGCTGGGCGACTGCGCCCGACCGGTAGCCCCATTGCAGGGCAGCGACGGCATCGGACCCGGTGGGGGAGAGCGTGCCGAGGACCTGCTGGAGGTCGGGGCGGCCGAGGAAGAGCAACGCGAAGTGGATCGGGTAGATGCCGAGGTCCAGCAGTGCGCCGCCCCCGTTTGCGAGGTCGTACAGCCGATGGGTGGGGTCGAATGGGACCTCGATCGAGAAGTCGGCCTGGACTGCCACCACGTCTCCGATGACACGCCGGGTGACAAACTCGTGGGCCTTGAGGATCAGCGGGTTGGCCCGCATCCACACAGCTTCCATGGCGAGTACGCCCTTGTCCCGGGCCGCCGACAGCACCTCGCTGGCGCTGGCGGCGTTGAGGGCCAGGGGCTTTTCGATCAGAACGTGCTTGCCGGCGCCGATCGCCATCAGCGCCTGCTCACGGTGGAAAGGGTGTGTGGTCGCCACATAGATGATGTCGACCTCGGGATCCTCGATCAGGGACCGGTAGTCGCCGTAGCTGTGGCTTGCGCCGAACCGCTCGGCGAACGAGGCCGACCGCTCTGCGTCGCGTGCCGCGACGGCATACAGCATGTTGCTGCCGTGGCCGAGGTCACCGGCCATCGAGGTAGCGATGGCTCCAGCGCCGAGAAAGCCCCATCGGAGGGGACGGTCGGCTGTGATCTGCGACACATCTGGAGCCTATGACGAGGTGGATGACCTGGGCGATCGTGCTCCCGGCTGAAGGGCGAGGGGCCAGAACTATCCAAATTACGCAAAATCTAACTAGTTCTTCCCGTTGACCTTGCCCGATGTCAGGTGAGACTCTGAGAGAGCCCTAGGACGTAGAGCCAGGGGAGCCCGTGAGTTGTTGTCCATCGCCCTTCGCACGTGCGAAGGAACCCGTCGGAGTTGGTATGGCCAAGGCAATTTTGGGTCAGCGTGTTTATCGGGACGATCGTCTGGTCCTGGAGACTGCTCGGCTGAGGTCGCGGGTTCGCGATCTCGAAAGTGTGATCGAAGACTTGCAGAACGACAATGACAGGTTGCGTGAACGGACACGCGAAAGGGTTGGGGCTGTCCGCGAATCTGTTCACTGAGCAAACCTTGGGGTGACGTTCCCCACGCTCGGCGCTCCTCGCCGGTACAGTGATGCCGTTCATTGCCGGCCCAGAGGAGCTCATCGCTCGTGTACGTCAAGAGCATGACCCTGCGTGGCTTCAAGTCGTTCGCGTCGGCAACCTCGCTGCGTCTTGAACCAGGCATCACCTGCATCGTGGGCCCGAACGGTTCCGGCAAGTCCAATGTCGTCGACGCCCTTGCCTGGGTCATGGGCGAGCAGGGTGCCAAGAGCCTGCGCGGCGGCAAGATGGAGGACGTCATCTTCGCCGGCACCTCCGCACGCGCTCCGCTGGGGCGTGCCGAGGTCTCGCTGACCATCGACAACTCCGACGGCGCACTGCCGATCGACTACACCGAGGTCACCATCGCGCGAACGATGTTTCGCAACGGTGGCTCCGAGTACGCCATCAACGGCACCGCCTGCCGCCTTCTGGACATCCAGGAGCTGCTGGCCGACTCCGGCATCGGCCACGAGATGCACGTCATCGTCGGTCAAGGGCAGCTCGACGCGGTTCTGCGTGCGACACCCGAGGAACGACGCGGCTTCATCGAGGAGGCTGCCGGCGTCCTCAAACATCGCAAGCGCAAGGAACGGGCCCTGCGCAAGATGGAGGCGATGGAAGCCAACCTCACCCGGGTCAACGACCTCACCGGTGAGATTCGCCGCCAGCTCGGACCTCTCGGTCGCCAGGCAGAGGCGGCCCGCAAGGCCGCCACGATCCAGGCTGTTGCTCGCGATGCGCGCCTTCGGCTGCTGGCCGACGACCTGGCCCAGCTGACCAGCACCCTCGAGCAGGAGGTCGCCGACGAGACTGCGGTGATCTCTCGACGCACCGAGGTTGAAGAGGCACTGTCCAGCGTTCGCTCGCGCTTGGCTGACCTTGAGCTCGAGGCGCAGGAGAGCGCACCGCTGGCGGCTCGTGCGCAGGACCGATGGTTTGCGGTGACCTCGTTGCGCGAGCGCCTCGTCGCTACAGGGTCGCTGGCTGCCGAACGCGTCCGCCTGCTTTCTGAGGACGAGGGTGAGGCAGCGGTCAACAGCTCGCGCGATCCCGAGCAGCTGCGTGCGCAGGCCGCGGAAGTGAGGTCGCAGGAGCAGGCGCTGATCGCCGAGACCGTGGCGGTCAAGACCACGTTGGACGCGGCCGTCAGCCATCGCACCGACGTTGAGGTGGCTTTTGCCGCGGAGACCGCTCGTCTCACGCGTCTCGTCCGTGCCGCCGCAGACCGACGCGAGGGTTTGGCCAAGCTGGCCGGCCAGGTGGGCGCCAGACGCAGCCGGATCGAAGCCGGAGAGGCCGAGATCGGTCGGTTGCGGCAGGCGGTCGAACAGAGCATGTCCCGTGCGGCTCAGGCCGAGAAGGAGTTCACGGCGCTGGAAGCCTCGGTCGCCGTTGACGAAGAGGGCGAGCAGGATCTGGACTCGATCCACGAGCAGGCTGCCGCGGCTCTGGATCTGGCCGAGTCAGAGGTGCTGCGCTGGCGCGAAGAGGAGCGCCTCGCCGATCGTGACCGCGCAAGTGCCGGCGCCCGCCTCGATGCGCTCGAGCTCAACCTGAGACGTCAGGATGGTGCCGCGGCCCTGTTGGCTGCAGGCGAGCCTGGACTGCTGGGTTCGGTCGCCGCACTGCTGCAGGTCACGTCGGGGTACGAGGCCAGCGTTGCCGCGGCCCTGGGATGGGCTGCGGATGCAGTGGCAGTCGACACCATGAAGTCGGCCCAGCACGCCATCGCGACGTTGCGGGAGCAGGACGCCGGCCGGGCTGGCCTGCTCGTGACCGCGACTGCCACCACCGTTGAGGTCGCCAGCTGGCCGAAGCTCGAGGCTGGCGCAGTGTGGGCACGGGACGTGGTGACCTGCCCGGACACGTTGCGGCCATCGGTTGAGCAGCTGCTGGATCGCATTGCCCTTGCTCATGATCCGTCCCTTGCCATTGATTTGGTCAATCGCGGTGAAGGCATCACGGCGGTGACCCCCGACGGCGATATCTACGCCCAGGGCTACGTCCGCGGCGGCAGCGCGTCCGTGCCGAGCCTTATCGAGACCCAGGCGGCCGTCGACGAGACGCGTGGGAAGGTCGACGATGCGGTCCGCCGCGGCGAGCAGGCCAAGATCGCTCTGAGCAGCACCACCGCTGGGGTCGCTTCGGCCAAGGGCACGGTGGCGGTCGCCCTCGAGCGCCTGCACGAGTCTGATGCCAGGCTGGCTGCCGTCGCTGAGCGGCTGGGCCAGCTCTCAGGCTCCGTCCGTGCGGCACGGAGCGAGTCTGAGCGCATCGAGAGAGCCATCGCAGCGGCCGAGACCGCCCTGGGCAGTGACCGAGGCGACCATCTCGCGCTCACGGAGCGACTTGAGGCCGCCAGCGCAGAACCGGGCGAACAGGATCCGTCCAACGACGAACGCGACCGCCTGGAGCTCGCCTCCAGCCAGGCCCGTGCCGCGGAGACCGAGCTGCGACTGACCTTGCGCACACGTGAAGAGCGGGCGCGCGCCATGCTGGGCCGGGCCGAGTCGCTGGAAGCCGCCGCTCGCTCCGAGGTTGCTGCCCTCGAGCGGGCCGCAGCACGCCGGGAGCGTCGTCGGCGCGAGGTCACCGTGGCGGACGCGGTGCGCACCGGCGCGGCATACGCGGTGCTGTTGGTGTCGCGTGCTCTTGAGCAGGCGTCGTCCGAGAGGGCTGCTTCCGAGCGCAGCCGTGTCGAGGGTGATGCGGCGCTCAGCATCGTGAGGCGGGAGATCGGGGTACTGGGCGACGAGCTACGCGACCTGACCGACTCCGTCCATCGTGACGAGGTGGCACGCACCCAGCAGCGACTGCGCATCGAGGCGTTGCATACCAAGGCGATCGAGGAGCTGGGGATCGACCCCGAGGTGTTGGTCGAGGACTTCGGTCCGGACCAGCTGGTGCCGGTGATCGCGGACCCGGACGACCCGGTTGGCGAGTCCGACGCGTCCGGTGGTCCCGATGATGGCCCTGCCGCCGTCCCCTACGTGCGCGACGTCCAGGTCAAACGCCTGAGGTCCGCCGAGCGCAAGCTCTCGAGCATCGGCCGGGTCAACCCCCTCGCTCTGGAGGAGTATGCCGCCCTGGAGGAACGCCACAAGTTCCTGACCGAGCAGCTCGAAGACCTCAAGAGCTCCAAGCGGGACCTCATGGAGATCGTTCGTGAGGTCGATGAGCGTGTCGAGAAGGTCTTTACCGAGGCCTACTACGACACAGCGGCCCAGTTCGAGGGCGTTTTCAGCCGGTTGTTCCCGGGAGGTGAGGGTCGGCTGGTTCTTACCGACCCTGAGAACATGCTGACCACGGGGATCGAGGTCGAGGCTCGCCCGCCGGGTAAGAAGATCAAGCGGCTATCGCTCCTGTCGGGTGGCGAGCGCGCACTGGTGGCCGTGGCGCTGCTGGTCAGCATCTTCAAGGCGCGACCCAGCCCGTTCTACATCATGGACGAGGTCGAGTCGTCCCTGGATGACGCCAACCTGGGTCGCTTGATCATGCTGCTCGAGGAGCTGCGTGGCTCCAGCCAGCTGATCGTCATCACCCACCAGAAGCGCACGATGGAGATCGCAGACGCGCTCTATGGCGTCACGATGCGTGGCGACGGCGTGACGACCGTTGTCTCGCAGCGGATCCGGGACGTCCAGAGCGCCTGAGGATCGATCGATCTGGTCGAAGCGGAATCCGTCTCAACCATGGGACACAGTTTGGCCATGCAGGCGCTCAGGGGGCACCCTTGGCACATGGTGATCCTGATAGTCGGAATGCTGCTGACTCTCCTCCTCGCAGTCGCGGTAGTGGGCTTGGTCGCGATACCGGCCCGCCGCGAGGGACGTGACCTGCTGACGCCCAAGGGCGAGGAGGTCGTGTCGCGGGTGCGCGAGAGAACCGGTTCGGCCATGGACGCCGCACGCGACAAGGTGGCCGAGGTCACCGCGTCCAAGGATGAGGTCACCGCATCCAAGGACGAGGCCACCTCAACGAAGGACGACTGAGCCTCCCAACGGCCGACCCTGTTGTGCTCGAGTCAGGGAATCGTGGCGACGGCCTTGTTCGAAAGCTGACCGAAGCCGACGACGAACAGCGATGTCCCCGCCTCACCGAGGGTTGTCGGGTAGTCGTTGGACGAACTCCCCCGACGCGGTGAAGGTGAGTACGCCTGTTGGGGAGACGTCACGAATCTGGAAGGATCGCCAACTGTGACCCAGCTTCAGCAAGTCCTTGCCGTTGTGATCGTGATCGCGATCGCTGGGCTCGCGCTGTTGTTCGGGCTCGTCCGGGGACACCGCAGCAAGACCAAGAGCCCTTCGCCGCAGCCGCCTCCAGGGCGGGCGGAGCGTAGGGCCGAATCCGGCGGAGACGACTCCCTGCCGGGCCCCGCAGGGAGCCCCCTTGGCACCCTCGAGGTGGATGTCACCGAGGTGCCGGCTCGGGCGCCGTCGATAGAGCGCCCGGAGTCGGCCACGGGACGCCTGCAACGCCTGCGAGCCAGGCTGGCGCGCTCCAACACTGCACTGGGCAAGGGGTTGCTGTCCCTGTTGTCCGGTGGAGGACTGGACGCGCCGGCCTGGGAAGACGTCGAGGAGACGCTGCTCAGCTCGGACCTCGGTGTCGAGGCGACGATGGAGCTGGTCGACTCGTTGCGCACACGGGTCACGGTCGAGGGGACGCGCGACGAGGAGACGGTACGCGGCTGGCTGCGCGAGGATCTGCTCAGGCTCGTGGATCCCTCGTTCGATCGTTCGATCGCCTCGTCGAGGATCGATGGCCGACCGGCAGTGGTGATGGTGGTTGGCGTCAACGGGACCGGAAAGACCACCACAGTGGGCAAGCTGGCGCGCGTGCTGGTAGCTCAGGACAAGGACGTCGTGCTCGGTGCCGCAGACACCTTCCGCGCGGCCGCGGCCGACCAGCTGCAAACCTGGGGGGAAAGGGTCGGCGTACCCACGATCCGCTCGGATCGCGAGGGGGCAGATCCGGCGGCCGTCGCATTCGACGCGGTCAGGGCTGCCATCGAGCTGGAGGCGGACGTGGTTCTGATCGACACGGCTGGCCGCCTGCACAACAAGGTGGGACTGATGGATGAGCTCAGCAAGGTGAAGCGCGTCGTGGAGAAGCTGAGCCCGATCGATGAGGTGCTGCTCGTGCTGGACGCCACGACAGGGCAGAACGGTCTGCGTCAGGCTGAGGTGTTCGGCGAGGTCGTCAACGTCACCGGGATCGTCCTGACCAAGCTCGACGGAACCGCCAAGGGTGGCATCGTGGTGGCGGTGCAGCGCAAGCTGGGCGTCCCGGTCAAGCTGGTTGGTCTCGGTGAGGGCCCCGACGACATGGCGCCCTTCGCCCCCGAGGCCTTTGTCGACGCACTCATCTCCTGAGCGGTTCCCGCGGGTGCTGGAGCGCCCACCGGATGACGCTGGTCGCTGCTCCGCCAACTGGTAGGACGATCGCCTTCTCGGCCAGAGGCAGGTGTGGAAGGTCCAGGTGCTCGCGGGCCCACGGCGGGAGCAGGGCGACGGCGGCAACCGCCAATGCGCTGTATCCCGGCCGGGCGCTCCACGGCAACGGCGGATGCAGCAGCAGGAACCGGGCCGCGTCCCGGGCCGCGGGCGTGCCTTCGAGCTCGGATCGGTACGACGCGATCGCGTCGTCGAGCTCTGCGACGGTCCTCGGTGGGTCCAGGACTCCGAGTCTGGTCGCCACGACACATGCCTGCGTGACGTAGGAGTCGGCCTCGGCGGGTGTGAGGGGAGTGACGGCATACCGCTGATGGGCTTGGAGGAAGCTGTCGGCCTCGGCGATGTGAACCCATTTCAGCAAGTGGGGGTCGCTGGCGGCGTAGGCGCGCCCATCGGGTGCCTTGCCACGAACGCCCTCGTGGATGCCCCGGACCCTCGCGATGAGAGCCTCGGCGTCCTCGATCGTGCCGAACGTGGTGGTTGCGAGGAAGGTGCTGGTGCGCTGAAGTCGACCCCAAGGGTCGCCCTTGTAGCCCGAGTGTCCGGCGACCCCCGCCATGGCCAACGGGTGCAAGGACTGGAGCAGCAGCGCACGGATGCCAGCAAGGAACATCGCCGCGTCACTGTGGACCTGCCAGATCGGGTCGGTCTCGGTGAACCATCGCTCGCCCGGCTTGCCCCAGATGAGTTCGGCTCTCGCGGCGTTGTCCTCACCGGCAACCCGGTCGCGCAACGCGGAGGCGACCTTGCCGCGAATCAGGTCGTGAAGCGGACGGGCGGCGTCGACCAGTCGGGTCGTGCTCAACGTCATAACGACAAGTATGCGTGAAGCCTCCCGTTACCTGATGCTTACCGTGGCGGGGTTTTGCTAACACGGCTGTAACACAAGAGCGCACGATCCGAAATGCCCGACCGGCAGGTTTGCCCCATGACAAACGACAGCGGTTCCTCATGACTATCGACAGCGGCGACACCGCCTGGGTTCTTGCAAGTGCCGCTCTGGTGCTTCTCATGACCCCCGGTGTCGCCTTCTTCTATGGCGGCATGGTCAGGGCCAAGAGTGTCCTGAACATGATGATGATGAGCTTCGGGGCGATGGCGACGATCAGCGTCGTCTGGGTCCTCTGGGGCTACAGCGAGGCGTTCGGAGAGTCCTGGCACGGGCTGGTTGGCAACCCCTTCCAGCACTTCGGCCTCAGCAACCTGCTCAGCGGCGACAAGGCCATCTTCGGATACCACGCGGCCGCAGCGGGGGTCCCGGCTCACGGCGGAATCCCTGCCCTTGCGTTCGTGGCCTTCCAGGTGGTCTTTGCCATCATCACCGTGGCGCTGATCAGCGGCGCGATCGCCGACCGCGCCAAATATGCGACCTGGCTGATCTTCACTGTGGTGTGGGCAACGGTCGTGTACTTCCCGGTCGCGAACTGGGTCTTTGCCTTCGACGGGTTCGCCGCCGGTAAGGGTGGCTGGATCGCTAACAACCTCAAAGCGATTGACTTCGCCGGAGGAACCGCGGTTCACATCAACGCTGGTGCCGCAGCCCTGGCCCTGGCCCTGATCCTGGGCAAGAGGGTCGGTTTTGCCAAGGATCCGATGCGTCCGCACAACCTGACGCTCGTCATGCTCGGAGCGGCGCTGCTGTGGTTCGGCTGGTTCGGGTTCAACGCCGGCTCGGCGCTCGGTGCCAACAACACCGCAGCAGTGGTCTGGGTCAACACCCTTGCGGCCACAGGTGCGGCCTGCCTTGCGTGGTTGGCCACCGAGCGGATCCGGGACGGTCACGCAACCTCACTTGGTGCGGCGTCCGGCATCGTGGCCGGTCTGGTGGCCATCACCCCGTCTGGTTCGGCGGTCACCCCCCTTGGTGCGGTGGCGATCGGCATACTGGGCGGCGTTCTGTGCGCGCTCGCGGTCGGCCTGAAGTTCCGCTTCGGGTATGACGACAGCCTCGACGTCGTGGGGGTCCACCTCGTCGGCGGAATCGTGGGCACAGTGGCCATCGGCTTCTTCGCCTCGGCGTCCGCGCCGGCCGCCGTGGACGGACTCTTCTATGGCGGAGGTCTCGATCAGCTGTGGCGCCAGGTGGTGGGTGCCGGCGCCGTGCTGATCTACTCCTTCGTGGTCACCGGTGTGATCGGACTGGCTCTGCACAAGACCTTGGGCTTCCGCATTGAGCGCGATGCCGAGGTGGCAGGGATCGACCTCGAGGAGCACGCTGAGACGTCGTATGACCTCGGCACGCTGGGCGGTGGTATTCAGCTTCACGCAGGGGCTGCTGCCTTTGGGTCCCACACGGCGGCTTCGTCCTCCTCGGAAGCGAAGTCCAAGACGCAAGGAGCATCGGCATGAGACTGGTCACCGCAATCATCAAGCCCTTCAAGCTCGATGAGGTCAAGGAGGCTCTCGAGGCCTACGGCGTCTCGGGTATGACAGTCAGCGAGGCGAGCGGCTACGGTCGCCAGCGCGGCCACAGCGAGGTCTACCGAGGGGCCGAGTACACCGTCGACTTCGTGCCGAAAGTGCGGCTCGAGGTCGTGGTCGACGACACCGACGCCGCATCTGTGGTGGGCGTCATCCTCAAGGCGGCCCAGACCGGACGGATCGGCGACGGCAAGATCTGGACAGTTGCCGTGGAGGATGTGGCCCGGGTGCGCACCGGCGAACACGGACCGGACGCGTTGTAGGAGGCGGAATCTCACGGAGGCGGTATCTGATGGTTGACGCCAGCGCTACCAACGAGATTGGGCAGAAGGTGGACTTCAACCAGCAACGCCTTGGCCTGGCCGACACCCGGGGCTTTGCCGCCCCGGGTGCCGGTCCGGAGAGACGCTCGGCCATGGCGGAGCTCGGTCGCACCTGGATCACGGATGTATGGAACGCGGCAACCCGTGGAGCCCGTGTGGGTGGAGTTGCCCTCGCCAGCGTAGGCAGCATGGCTCGCGGCGACGCTGGTCCGCTGAGCGACTTCGACCTGGTGCTGCTGCATGACGGCCGATCCTTGTCGACAAAGGAGATCACCTCCCTGGCCGACCGCATCTGGTACCCGATCTGGGACGGGGGCGCCAAGCTCGACCACAGCGTTCGGACGGTCAACCAGTGCCGGACCGTCGCTGCCGGAGACCTGTCGGCAGCGATCGGGCTGCTCGACCTGGAGCTGGTGGGCGGCGACGAGCAGGTGGTTGCTGCTGCACGCTCGACCGTGGGCCATGACTGGCGCTCCAACGCCCGACGCCGGCTGCCGGAGCTGATCGAGTCGCTGGATGCTCGCCATCGCCGCCACGGCGACCTGGCGCAGACCATCGAGCCAGATCTCAAGGAAGCACGCGGAGGCTTGCGTGACATGACCGTCCTGCGGGCGCTGACCGCAGCGTGGCTGGCCGACCGTCCACATGGTCAGGTCGACACGGCATACGGCATTTTGCTGGACACCCGTGACGCCTTGCACATGGTGACCGGTCGTGGTCGCGATCGCCTCGGGCTCGAGGAGCAGGACGCGGTCGCAGCACTCCTGGGGCACCCGGACGCCGACGCGATGCTGGTTGGCGTCAGCAATGCGGCACGCACCCTCAGCTATGCCATCAACGGAACGGTGCGGCGTGCCTCCCAGTCCCAGAGAGCGCGTACGTTGCGCGTCGGCCCACGCCGACCGGCGCTGAAGCCATTGGGTTTCGGACTCTTCGAGCACGACGGTGAGGTGGTTCTCGGAGCCCACCTCGACCCTTCCCGGGACCCCTTGCTGGTGCTTCGCGCGGCGGTCGCCGCTGCACGCCGCGGCCTGCCCCTTGCCCCTGCGACCCTGGCAAACCTGGCTGCCAACTCTCCAGCCATCGCTGCGCCGTGGCCTCCCTTGGCCCGGTCTTTGTTTGTCGACCTACTCGCCGCCGGGCCGGGGCTGATCACGGTGTGGGAGGGTCTCGACCTTGCCGGGCTCATCGACTCGTGGCTGCCGGAGTGGTCCGCGGTGCGGAGCCGGCCTCAGCGCAACGCCGTTCATCGACACACAGTCGACCGGCACCTGATCGAGACCGTGGTTCACGCCACCGGCCTGATGCGAGACGTGGAGCGCCCCGACCTGCTCTTGCTCGCTGCCCTGCTGCATGACATCGGCAAGATCGCCGGCGCTCATGACCACTCCGTCGTCGGAGCTCCCCTCGCCGCCATGGCGGTTCGCCGAATGGGCCTCGACGACGCCGAGGTCGACGTTGTCGAGCTGCTCACCGGGGAGCACCTGACCCTGATCGACCTGGCGACCCGGCGCGACCCGACAGACCGGGCCACCATCTCGGCTGTGACCGAGGCAGTTGCCGGCCGTCGCGACGTCCTGGAGCTGCTTCGCGCCCTGACTGAGGCAGACGCGAGCGCCGTGGGTGCAGCTGCGTGGACCGACTGGCGCGCCAAGCTGCTCGAAGATCTCGTCGTCGGGGCGCGTGCCGCTCTGGGCGAGGCTGGGCCGCCAGTAGACGAGGGTGACAAGGCTGATGATCTCCTCCCGCCAGATGTTGTCGCCGAGGTCGCGATTGGCGAGCCCCACGTCCTGGTTCATCCGATCGGGGGCGCGTATCGCATCGACGTTTTCGACCGTGACCGGCTGGGCCTCTTCGCCGACACCGCTGGTCTGCTCGCGGCATACGGCCTCATCGTGAGGACCGCTCGGGTGCGCACCCAGGAGGGCATCGCTGCCAACCAGTGGCAGGTGGACTCTCCGAGCGGGGATGCCCCGGATCCGGTCGCCATCGCTCGCGGGCTGGTGCAGCTTGGCGAAGGAGATCACTCGCCGTTGCGGCCGCTGGAGCGCCGTACTGCCTATGCCGAGCCGGTCGGAGGGGGTCCGCCCCCAGTGACCCGGGCATTGGTTGTGCCCCATGCCTCTGCGGACTCGACGGTCATCGAGATCCGGACGCGCGACCGCCCTGGCTTGCTGCACCAGGTGGGTATGACGTTTGCCCGCGCCGGACTAACCGTCCACAGTGCCCACATCGCCACGTATGCCGGCCAGACCCTGGACACGTTCTACGTCAGCGAGTTCGGGGGACGAGCCCTGTCTCCTGCGCGCGTTGCCCAGACGATATCCATGCTCATGGACGCATGCGACGAGGTTCCAACCACGGGAAGATAACCTTGCGTCGTGTTCACGAGCCTGTCTGACCGTCTGACCGCCACCTTCAAGAACCTGCGCGGCAAGGGGCGCCTGTCCGAATCGGACGTCAATGCGACGATTCGAGACATCCGCGTTGCGCTGCTCGATGCCGACGTTGCGCTGCCTGTTGTGCGCGAGTTCACCGGCGCCGTCCGCGAGCGTGCACTGGGCGCTGAGGTCATCGGTTCGCTCAACCCGGCCCAGCAGATCGTCAAGATCGTCAACGAGGAGCTCGTGACGATCCTGGGCGGGCAGACACGCCGGATCGAGTTCGCCAAGAACCCGCCGACGGTCATCATGCTCGCGGGCCTTCAGGGTTCCGGCAAGACCACATTGGCCGGCAAGCTGGCGAAATGGCTCAAGGACCAGGGCCACACCCCGATCCTGGTCGCGGCCGACCTTCAGCGACCCAATGCCGTGACCCAGCTCCAAGTCGTCGGTGAGCGGGCCGGCGTCCCCGTCTTTGCGCCGGAGCGCGGAAACGTCGCAGGTTACGACGCGGTGGTCGAGTCCGGCGATGGCACAACGTCCTTTGGTGACCCGGTCGCCGTCTCGCGCCAAGGTGTCGTCGAGGCTCGCTCCAAACAGCATGACGTCGTCATCGTCGACACCGCCGGTCGCCTGGCCATCGACGAGAACCTCATGCGACAGGCTGCCGACATCCGGGCTGCGATCTCGCCCGATGAGGTGTTCTTCGTCATCGACGCCATGATCGGTCAGGCGGCCGTCGAGACGGCACTGGCCTTCCAGCATGGCGTCGACTTCACCGGTGTGGTTCTGACCAAGCTGGACGGCGACGCCCGCGGTGGTGCTGCGCTTTCGGTGGCCAAGGTCACCGGGCGGCCGATCATGTTTGCCTCAACCGGTGAGAAGGTCGGCGACCTCGAGGTCTTCCACCCCGACCGCATGGCGTCACGCATCCTGGACATGGGTGATGTGCTGACGCTGATCGAGCAGGCTCAGAAGGCGTTCGACCGCGACCAGGCCGCCGAGATGACCCGCAAGTTCATGGAGGACGAGGACTTCACCTTCGACGACTTCCTGAGCCAGATGTCGGCCATCAAGAAGATGGGCTCCCTGAAGGCCATGCTCAAGATGATGCCGGGGATGGGCGAGATGCGCGAACAGCTCGACTCCCTCGATGAGCGCGAGTTCGACCGGGTCGAGGCCATGGTTCGTTCGATGACACCTTTCGAGCGCACGCATCCGAAGCAGATCAACGGCTCACGTCGCGCTCGAGTCGCCCGGGGGTCGGGTGTGACGGTCTCTGAGGTGAACGGTCTGCTCGAGCGCTTCGGACAGGCCCAGAAGATGATGCGTTCACTGCGTCGCGGCGGCGGGACCGGCATCCCTGGGATGCCGGCGATTCCCGGCATGGGCGGCGGCAAGAAGGGCGCCAAGGGCCAGCAACGCAAGAAGGGCAAGAGCGGCAACCCTGCCAAGCGCGCCCAGGAGAAGAAGGCCGCGGCAGAGAAGAGTGCAGGGGCGCGGGTGACCGCTGCCAACAATGCCTTCGGTATGCCGGCCGGGCAGGACGCGGACGCGCCGGCGGAGGCTGGGGATCTGGCCAACCTCGAGCTGCCCAAGGGCTTCGAGAAGTTCCTCGGCAAGTAGGCCGTCTCTCGCCGGAGGTCGACGCTGGTGGAATCGGCGGCGTCAGGTCCTTGGACCAGCCCAACCCGGCGTGCCGATGATCCGAGTGCCGATGATCCGGGCCCGATGATCCGAGGCAGATGATCTCAGCCCCGATAGGGTCGCGGACATGACCTCTCCGGTGCTGCACATCAAGGGAGGCATTCTGCGCGGACCGCAGGATGTCCTCGAGGAGCTCTGGGTGGTCGGAGGCAGGATCACGTATTCCGCACCCGCCTCGGTCGCAGACATCCAAACCGTGGAGGGCTGGGTTCTCCCTGGTCTGGTTGACGCCCATTGCCACATAGGGCTCGACCGGCACGGCGCAGTCGATGAGACCACGACTGAGGGGCAGGCGCTGGCTGACCGCGCGGCGGGTGCTTTGCTGCTGCGCGATGCGGGGTCCCCGGCTGACACCCGCTGGGTCGACCGCCATGAGGAGCTGCCGCGAGTCGTTCGAGCTGGTCGGCACATTGCGCGAACGCGCCGCTACATCCGCAACTTCGCCTGGGAGGTCGAACCGGAGGACCTGGCTCATTACGTCCGCCAGGAGGCTCGCGCCGGTGACGGATGGGTCAAGCTGGTGGGCGACTGGATCGACCGGGACACTGCGGACCTGAGCCCCTGCTGGCCGCGCGAAGCCTTGTCCACAGCCATCGCCGCTGCACACAAAGAAGGTGCCCGCGTGACCGCTCACTGCTTTGGCGAGGAGTCCCTGCGTGACCTCGCTGATGCTGGTGTCGACTGCATAGAGCACGCGACCGGGCTGGTCCCGGACACCATCGACTCCTTTGCCGCACAAGGCATTGCGATCGTCCCGACCCTGGTGAACATCGACTCCTTCCCGGCAATCGCAGACGGTGCGGACGCCAAGTTCCCGACCTATGCCGCGCACATGCGAGACCTCCACTCCCGCCGGTACGAGACCATTGCCGCCGCCCACGAGGCTGGTCTGCCGATATACGTCGGCACGGACGCTGGCGGCTCTCTTCCCCATGGTCTTGTCGCCAAGGAGGCAGCAGAGCTGGTGCGAGCAGGTCTGTCGACGATCGAGGCGCTGGCTGCGGCCACCTGGAGTGCCCGTGCATGGTTGAGAAGGCCAGGACTTGACGAGGGGGCGAGTGCCGATCTCGTTGTGTACCAGGTGGATCCGCGAACAGACATTGCGGTTCTGGCGGCGCCAGCGCACGTCGTCCTGCGAGGCAGGGTTGTCATCTGAGCCAAGGCGCCCACCGACCCGGGGTGACCACGTCTGGGTGGGGACAGTCCGCGCCCAGGACGTCGCCCCCTACCGGATTGCCGTTGAGCAGTCCCGCCAACGACTGTCCCGGTGGAACCCTGTCGATCCCGGGGATCTCGATCGGGCGCTGGCAACCCAGTCGCGCGACCGCCGCACCTTCCTCATCCATTCACTCGACCCCCAGGGCGACCATGACATCGTCGGCAAGATCAATGTCACCGACGTGGTGCGCGGTCGTTTCGAGTCAGCGGCAATGGGTTACGACGCCTACGACCCGTATGCCGGTCGGGGCCTCTTCGCGCAGGGTCTGCGGCTGGTCGTGAGTCTCGCGTTCGCGGAGGAGTCTGCCGGGGGGATGGGGCTTCATCGGATCGCCGCTGGAGTCCAACCTGGCAACCAGGCCTCGGCCGGACTGTTGCGGTCATTGGGATTTCAGCGCGAAGGTTTCTCGCCGCGCATGCTCTGGCTGCCAGGTGAAGACGGCAACCAAGGGTGGCGGGACCACGTCATCTATGCGGTGAGGGCCGAGGACTGGCCGGCCAAGCCTTACGCCACCGCGCGTGGCCCAAGGGTTGTCGTTCTCGTCAACGGCGCATCCGGGGCCGGGAGGAGTGCCCTTGCCGGGGAGATGGCGGCTGAGCTAGGCGTTCCGTTGTTCTCCGAGGACGTCGTCAGGGGCGCAGCGGCCGGGGCGTTATGGGCGCTCCTCGGGGACTCCTCGGTCGGCGGTGTGGTGGCGGGATCGTGGCGGCCGGAAGATGTTCTGCTGGTGGTCGATCGGCTTCAACGCATCGGGCTCGACCCGGCTGCGGTCCCCGAGGTCTGGTGCTTCACCGCTCAGGACAGGTCATCGGCCGGGCCGCTCGGGCTCGGACCCACGCTGCCCGTGGACATGGGCCAGGGACTCGGTCCAGGTGAGATCGTGCGGCTCGCCCTGCAGGTTCCGTCGAGCGGGACTTCTTCAGCTACGAGACATAGTAAGCAAGTCATTTGACGAGTAGTTGGCGACGCCCTCGCCCGCTCAGCGCGAGCGCGGCTGGTTGTACTGCGGAACCCGATCCTGGCCCGACAGACCTGCGATGGCCTCCATGATGGCGTCTGTGGCCTCGCGTCGCGCCCTGCCAGGGGTTGACCCACTCAGATCGCTGAAGTCCATTGGTTTCCCGAACCTGACGGTGATCTTTCGGATCCTCGGAAGCCGTGAGCCTACGGGCTGGATGTCCTGTGTGCCTGATAGCGCCACCGGTACGACGGGGCAGCCGGCGGTCAACGCCAACCAGGCGACGCCGGTGCGGCCGCGATAGAGGCGCCCGTCACGGGAACGCGTTCCCTCGGGGTAGATGCCGAACGCCAGCCCGTCCTTGAGGACCTCCAGTGCAGCGTCCAGACCTTCCTGGGCCGCGCCACCCAGGGATCCGCGCTGAACGGACACGGCGCCCATGGCGGTAAAGAGCCACCGCATCCACAGGCCCCCTATGCCGGGGGCGGTGAAGTACTCGGACTTGGCAAGGAACACCACTCGGCGCGGGGCGACCAAGGGGATGACGAAACTGTCGATGAAGGAGAGGTGGTTGCTCGCCAGCAGGAGGGGTCCCTGGCGGGGGATGTTCTCCCGCCCCTCGATGACGGGGCGATAGATCAGCCGGGCGACCGGAGCCAGAACGGTTCTGGTCAGCAGGTAGAGCATGTATCCCCAGGAGTCTCGAGTTCAGGGCCCGCCTGCAACGGCAAGCGATTCCGACTTTACCGGCTGGAAGCGCTTAGCCTCATGGCGGCCCGATCCTGCAGGTGATCGCATGAAGTGCGGGCGTGGGTTCGAAGGACTGCCGCGCATCTGGCACAATGACGGGCGTACTCGCCTGTCTGCGGCCCCTCTCGCCGCTTCGGACGTGTCCTTCGAGTGTCACGAGCCGTGTCCCCACGCGGAAACCGTGTCGACTCACTCCAGACAAGAAACAGGAGTCACCACAACTGTGGCCGTCAAGATTCGTTTGAAGCGCATAGGCAAGATCCATGCACCGTTCTACCGCGTCGTCATTATGAACTCGCGCACCAAGCGCGATGGTCGGGCGATCGAGGAGATCGGTAAGTACCACCCGACCGAGGACCCCTCCGTTATAGAGATCAACTCTGAGCGCGTGCAGTACTGGCTCGGCGTCGGCGCGCAGCCGACCGAACAGGTCGCCAAGCTGCTGAAGATCACCGGTGACTGGCAGAAGTTCAAGGGGCTGCCGGGCACTGAAGGCACCCTGCGCTTTGCCGCACCGAAGGCCGACAAGCTTGCTTTGTATGAGGTGGCCGCCACCTCCGCCATGGCCGAGTCCAAGGACGGGGCAACGACTGCACGGCGCAAGAAGGCCGAGCCGAAGGCCGACTCAGCTGAGCTGAAGACGGAGAAGGCTGACAAGCCTGAAAAGGCGGAGCCCAAGGCCGACAAGGCGGAGCCCAAGGCCGAGAAGGCTGACAAGCCCGATAGGGCCGAAGCCAAGGTCGACAAGGCCGAGCCCAAGGCCGAGAAGGCTGACAAGCCCGATAAGGCCGAAGCCAAGCCCGATAAGGCCGAAGCCAAGGTCGACAAGGCCGAGCCCGAAGCCGAGAAGAAGGCGTCCGACGACGACAAGGCTGAGGCCTGATCGTGCTTGAAGAAGCGCTGGAGCACCTGGTCAAAGGGATCGTCGACCACGACGAGGACGTCGCTGTACGGCGCAAGGAACTGCGCCACGGCGAGGTCCTCGAGGTCCGGGTGCATCCAGATGACCTCGGTCGGGTCATCGGCCGCTCCGGCCGCACGGCCAGCGCCCTCCGCACCGTGATGGGCGCCCTGGCGGGCGGCCAGCCAGTGCGGGTTGACATCGTCGACACGGATCGGCAGCGATAGCCGAGGGACTGGCTCATGCAGGTTGTCGTCGCTCGTATCGGCAAGGCCCACGGGCTTCGCGGTGAAGTGACGGTGCAGGTTCTGACAGCTTCGCCCGGCGACCGCTTCGTGCCCGGTGCCAGTTTCCTGACCGAACCGGCGGAAGCGGGGCCGCTGGTGCTGCGTAGCGCCCGCGACCACAACGGCGTCCTCCTGCTGGGGTTCGAGCGCACCGAGGACCGAAGCGGGGCCGAGTCGCTTCGTGGCATCAGGCTCCTGGGCGACGTCCTCGAGGATGATGACGATGAGGACAGCTGGTACGAAAGGGATCTCGTCGGACTCAAGGCCGTGACCGTCGGCGGTGACGAGATCGGCGAGGTGACTGCCTTGCAGACCAGGCCGACCCAGGACCTGTTGGTCCTGCGGTTGACCGACGGTCGGGAGGCACTGATCCCGTTCGTCTCGGCAATCGTGCCGGAGGTCGACCTCGAGGGCGGACGCATCGTGGTCGACCCGCCCGCCGGCCTCTTGGACCTGGACGAGCTGTGAGGGCCCGGACATGAGGCTGGACGTCGTCACCATCTTCCCCGAGTACCTCTCGCCACTGGACGTCTCGCTGATCGGCAAGGCGCGCCAGCAGGGCCTGATCGACCTGCAGATCCACGATCTGCGCGACTTCACCCACGACCGCCATCGCAGCGTTGATGACACCCCCTACGGGGGCGGCGCCGGCATGGTGATGCGCCCAGAGCCGTGGGGCGAGGCGCTCGACCACATCAACTCGACCGGGGAGCACGGGGCCGTTCCCCATCTTCTGGTTCCAGGGCCGGGAGGAGTTCCGTTCTCCCAGGCCATGGCGCACCGGCTGGCGGTCGAGCCCTGGCTCGCCTTCGCCTGCGGCCGTTACGAGGGCATCGACGAACGGGTCCTTGACGAGGCTCGTGAGCACCAGCCTGTCACCGTGGTCTCGCTGGGTGACTATGTCCTGGGCGGCGGCGAGGTCGCGGTCCTTGTCATGGTCGAGGCGATCGTGCGACTGGTGCCCGGGGTCATCGGCAACGCCGAGTCACTGGTCGAGGAGTCCCACGAGGATGGGCTGCTGGAGTATCCGGTGTTCACCAAGCCGCCTGAGTGGCGCGGACGCGCCATACCCGAGGTCCTGCTGTCCGGACACCACGGAGCGATCGCGCGATGGAGGAGGGATGAGCGTCTTCGTCGTACCGCTCAGCTCAGACCGGACATGATCGCGCGGCTGGACCCGGCTAACCTGGACGCCCGGGACCGCGAGGTCCTTGCCCAGTTTCAGTCTGCCACCCCTGCTGTGGCAGACTGACTCCTCGCGTCCTGCACCGATTTCGTGCCCTGCCACAGGGGGAGCGCAACGAGTGACGGCTCGCAGGAGCACCCCATACGAAATGCTCTCCTGGCATGACGCCGTGGCGAGCACCAGATCCGTGAGCGACCTGTGGCGCTGACGAGAAAGCGAAGCGAACATGCACAAGCTCGACGACGTCGATGCGGCAAGCCTGCGCGACGACATTCCGGCATTCCGCGCGGGAGACAACGTCAAGGTCCATGTCAAGGTTATTGAAGGCACGCGCGCACGCGTTCAGGTCTTCCAGGGAGTGGTCATCCGTCGTCACGGCGGCGGCATCGGCGAGACCTACACGGTCCGCAAGGTCAGCTTCGGTGTCGGCGTCGAGCGCACCTTCCCGCTGCACAGCCCCGTCATCGAGAAGATCGAGGTCGTGACCCGCGGTGACGTGCGTCGCGCCAAGCTCTACTACCTGCGAGACCTGCGCGGCAAGGCTGCCAAGATCAAGGAGAAGCGCGACATGACGCGCGCTCGCTGAGACGACAGCGCTTTCACAGGCATCCTCAGTAGGCTCGGCGCTGAAGTGCCGGACACAGGCCGCGCTTCAGCGCAACAGCCGGCTTGGTGAACAAGGTCGGGTTATCTTTATCCGGGTGACCGGTCCAGCGATCTGAGTTTTGATGTCGCGGTCTCCGTCGAACCAATCTTGGCGATGGGTGACCATCGCGGCCACGAGCGCATGGGAGGGGCACACGTGAGCGTGACCGAGCCGGATCGGGATCGGGGCATGCCCGATGGCTCCGAGGTGCCGGCCGAACGGTCCGAGGTGCCGGTCGAAGGGTCCGAGTCCGTTGAGGGCGGAGCTCCGCGAGGGACCCTGCTCATGCTGGTTCGCGAGTCGACCATCGTCATAGCTTTGGCACTCCTCTTGTCCCTCGTCGTCAAGACCTGGCTGATGCAGGCCTTCTATATCCCCTCGGAGTCGATGGAGAACACCTTGCTCAAAGGTGATCGGGTGATTGTCAACAAGCTGGTTCCTTCGCACGTCGGCCTCAACCGTGGCGACGTCATCGTGTTCGTGGACCCGGACCACTGGTTGCCGGCTCAGGTCCCGGTCCAGCGGACGCCTATCGCCGCAGGTGTGCGCTCGGCTCTGACCTTCGTTGGGTTGCTGCCCACCGATGAGGGCAACCATCTGATCAAGCGGGTCATCGGGCTGCCGGGCGACCACGTCATCTGCTGCGACAGCAACGGCAAGATCACGGTCAACGGTCTGCGGCTGATCG